>JAZNTK010000025.1:0-10819 GCA_045591685.1 Lachnospiraceae bacterium | reverse complement strand
GGATGATAACGCCATAATCATTCCGGTTCACACATTAATACTCTCCTGCTTGTCTTTGTTGTAATAACGCATTCAGCTTTGCCGCTCTTCTTCTGATTACACAATAAATGACTGCCCAGATAATCAGATAACCGACCACAAAAATCACCGTAAAAATAAGAAGCGGCATCCACCCGTCCTGCAACCAGTCGTTAAGCAGATACGTCACCAGATAGGCAACATACAGGACAATGCCATGTATCAGAATTGCCGTCAGCAGAGGCAAACGTTCTACCTTATATATCGCATTCAAACCACCTGCCAAAAATGCGAGCATGGCAATGCTGAAAATACCGGTACACACCTGGTTCACGGTTAATGTATTTAACACACCGCTTTTTTGCATTCCCATATATACAGCCGCCAAAGCAAGCGGTCCAAATCCGCAGGCAATAAAACCACGCAGAAAAAACTCTTTTACAAACTCTTTCATCAGCTTTCATACCTCCTTCTGATTTCCGCAAAGCAACGTCTGGAAACATATTCCCGATACCCGCACCGAAATACGGCATCCACTCCGCCGCTAAACATCGCATCGAATCGGGCGATGCGATGTTCATTCGCAAGTGTAGATTTATTAATCCTGATAAAATATGACGGCAGCAACGTTTCCAAATCACGCAGTCTGTCCTGAATACGATATTGTTTTCCGGCGGAATCAATTACAATCACTTTTCTGTCAATGATTGTAATACACTCAATCTCGTCAAATGAAAGTTTGCGCATTTCATCTTCTCCATGCCCCATCAAACCGTCCGCACCGGAGAAATGTAACACCAGATCTTCTATCTGCTTTGTCAACGTGGAGGGTTCGTGCACAATTGCAATGACTTCCTCTTCTGCCTTTTTATCGATTACAAGTTTGTATTTCATTCCACCCTATCCTTACTGTTTTTTTCTTTGTCCAAGGAAGGCAAGTACGGCAATTACCGTTGCTGCAACTGCATATAGAAGAACCGGTAGCGCATGCGAAACCGCCGTCTCTAAGTCTCCTTGAAACAATGCCTGTTCCATCTTCACAGCGTGAAGAAAAGGAAGTGCTTTGGCTACTTTCTCAAACATACCACCCACAAGATTGATATCGAACCATACACCGGAAAGCCATGCAGAAAGGTTGGTAAGCAAGGCGCCGCAAATACCTCCGACCTGCTTCACACCCAAAAGGCTACCGCATAAAAGCCCCAATGCAATGTTGAAAACAGCCATGGGAATCATCCCTATTATAGCATATAAAACATGTACACCCAAAGTCAATCCCAAAGGCAATGCCACAAAGTAACATATCACTGCCTGTCCCACTGCAATAGGCAGAATCGGAAGCATATATCCCAGAATGAATTCAATGTCGGTTAAGGGGGAGGTGTACAGTCTTTGTAAAAGTGCACTTTCACGATCCTTTGCCACCAGTGTTGCAGAGAATAGCGTCATGAAAGACAGACCGAATATCGTAATTCCCGGTGTCAACGTATCAATCTCAAACATGCTTACGGGAATATTGGCCTGAATTGCACTTAAAAGCAATAACAGAACCACCGGAAAACCAAGGCCGAAGAACATCGTAAGCGGATCTCTTAAAATCTCCGTTGCGCATCTTTTTGCAAAAGTCATCATTCTCATAACGTTCCCTCCTTCACAATCGAAACAAATGCTGATTCAAAATCACTGCATCCCGCCTTTTCTTTTATCTCTTCTGCCGTTCCTACCGCCAGAAGATTACCGCTTTTCATAATGCCGATGCGGTCTGAATGCGCTTCCGCCTCTTCCATGTAATGTGTTGTCAATATCATTGTAATCTTTCCTTTTAAGGTCCGGATTACATCCCACAATTCATGCCTTGCAATCACATCCAGTCCAAGTGTCGGTTCATCCAAAAACAGAACCTTTGGCTCACTAATCAGCGCCATCGCGATACTCACCCGACGCTGCCATCCGCCGGATAACTTACCTGCCCTTCTCTTCATCACTTCGTCCAGATGAAACTGTGCCGCTAATGCTTCCACTCTTTGCTTTGTTTTTTCTTTTGAGAATCCGTGAATACCGCAAATCAGTTCCAAATTCTCTTTGACGGAAAGATTCGGTGCAACGGCTGTTTCCTGCGGTGACACACCGATTAACGCTTTTACCTGACCCGGTTGCTTCGTAATACTGTTCTCCCCGATAAACGCATCCCCTCCGGTGGGTTTTGTCAGACAGGTCAGCATTTTAATGGTGGTAGTCTTGCCCGCACCGTTTACACCAAGCAGCGAGAATAATTCTCCCGCTCCAATCTCTAAGCTTAGCTGATTTACAGCTGTGACATCTTTATATCTTTTCTCCAGTTCCGTTATTCTGATTTCCTGCATATGTGCACTCCTTTCTGTTTCGGTTCTCCTGTTGAGTGCATCATAACAAAAAAGAACAGACAAATGTTGATTTTTGTCTGTTCGGTCATTTTTCATGTCTTATCGGTTGTTCTTCTTCTGTATTCCTTCACACTTACGGCAATTGATATTTTATTACACAGCGCTGACTCCACCCTACTGCTCCCCGTCCGGTTGTGTTCTTCACTTCTCCTGCCTCAATCACATAATCCTCCTTGGCATATCAGCACCCATTTATATAAAACTCGTAATAAAAATCTCAAGCCCGATTCCAATCAGAATCAAGCCACCAAGAATTCCGGCTTTCCCGGCAAGCTTAGTCCCTGCTTTTTTACCGATCGCAAGACCTGCAAAACAGATGATAAAAGTGACCGCCCCAATCAAAAGACAGGCAAGCAAAGCTTCCATGCAGTTGTATTCGGAAATGGTAAAACCAACAGAAAGCGCATCAATGGAAGTTGCCACACCCTGCACCAGAAGACCTTTGAATCCGACTCCGGGCTTCTCATCATCCGCTCCTTTGTTTTTGATGCCTTCATACAGCATTTTGCCGCCGATATATCCAAGCAACAGCAATGCAATCCAAGGAATACACTTCTCAAACACGCCAAATATTCTTGCTATGGTCGCGACACATATCCAGCCAATCATCGGCATAGCAAACTGAAACCCTGCAAAGACACCGGCCACACCGGCCATCTTCGATGCTTTCATCTTCGGCTCATTCAGACCGTTCGCCAGTGAAACCGAGAAGGCATCCATGGCAAGACCTGCCCCCAATAAAATACTTTTAATAAAAAAAGCAATTCCTAAATTCATTTCGCACACTCCTGTTTTTCACTTTTTCGAATTAACAATAACAAAAAAATCCAAGTACAGTCATGAAACCATACTTGGATATCTATTCAAAATATATAGACTTCATGCATAGTTTCACTACACATGAGTCTCGCAATTTAAAACAAGCCAGACCAAAAGGTCAGTATGTTGACTTGCTACGCAGAACGCTTGCTACTCCCTCATGGGATTTATTGGTAACATTCTATCATTAAGATTCTCTTCTGTCAATCGCTGTTTCATTCCGCAGGTTTTACCAATTCAATTGATGTCACCAACCGGTAATTTGGCGTATACGTCACCTTATACGTCGCAGAATGCTTCTCCTGCCATGTCCTGTCGTAATCCGGGCGATATCTTTCGTGTTTGTCCGGAACAAATCCCATATACTGCGGAACATATATTTCCAGCCCGGAAGTTTCATAAGCCACTACACAGTCCGTAAGGGAATTCGCAAGACCGGTCACTCTACCTTTTGCATAAACACACAATACTTCTTCCCGAAGATTTCCTTCCCTGATTGCAAGTATATCTTCCTGCAGACCTTTCCCATAATCAAGCAGCATTGATGACAACATGGCGGCTGAAATAATCGGAACAACACACCCCCCGATTACGGCTCCCCTACTCGGTGGAACCAGTTTCAAATGTCGCATCCTTCCTACGTAACGCTTATATAGTAACGATTGCATTTTATCTGCACGCCTTTTCCATTTGCGTGTTTTTTGCATTTGGCACTGCTGCCGATAGCAGAACATACACCATACTATCGACCCGGCAGCAGAAACCACATAAAATGTTATCATAATCGTCTGCCATTTCCGGTAACTCTCCAATATCATCATAGGCGAATTCGCCTTACTCAGAAGATCCTTTAGAATCCATTCATCTTCCATGAAAAACATGAAGAATACCCAAAGAAGGCTCGTCACACAAGAAATAAAAATCCAACCGCCATAACCCATTCTTTCCGCAAAAGTAACTCTGTTTGGATTTTTGTCTTTCTCTACAAATTTAATTTTCGCCAATTCACATCCCCCCTATATTTTCTAATCCGAATACTCTTAATACTTGTATCGCATATCCGTATACCGATGCTCCTTCTCCACAAATCCAAGCTTGGCATAAATCGGATAGCCTTCCTTTGTTGCACTTAAATCTACTCTTCCAAGGCCGCGCTTCTTACCATAGTCAATCAGGTTCTGCATAAGCGCAGTACACAAGCCCCGGCCTCTGTATTCAGGTTCCGTATACACGCTTAACACCTCGCCGTAAATACCGTTTAACAGAATCGAATTTGCCGGCATCTCAATGATATGCAAATAGGCAACGGAAACGATTCTGTCTCCGTCTTTTGCCACGAATGCAATCAGTTCATCACCCAGCTTCCTGTTAAAATAATCCGGGAGCTGTTTCTCCATACATTCTTTCTCGTATTCACTTACAGAACCGAAATCATCTTTCATATATGCAATACGAAGTCTTACTAACTCATCAATATCCGCATGGGTTGCTTCTGCAAATAAAATACTCATCGTCCTTATCCTTCTCTCTTTTCTGCATTATGTCAACCAATTAAATTATCACACCTGATACCGCCACAATCAGCATTCCAAACAAAATATCGATACAGGCACCTTTGGCATGAAACAATCATAACATTTCAGGGAACCTTTTAACAGCCTCTCACTGCAAAAAATTCCCTGAAATGTTTTTATATATGAATTGTAAAATTCTTTTTTATGGTGATTTTATCTGCATGAATCTTCTTCGGATACACATCCTTGTATCGGTATATGCTAAGCATGATTCCCACCAAAGCATAGCACAACAGAATATTACTTCTTCCCATTGAAAGAAACGGAAGAAATGAAGCCGCATAAGGAATCGCCCCCACTGCACTCAATATATTAATGACTATGTTGAGGGCAAGTATCATTCCGCAACCAAATCCCATTATCATTCCCAGCTCATTCTTCTGTCTGACAGATGTTCCAAAAACAGCAATCACAAGCACTACCATAAGTGCTATAACACCAACACCCGCAAGTATGCCGTAACTCCCCAGAATATAGGTAAAAATCAAATCTCCGTTAAAATCAGGCACGCTTTCGATTACATCTATCCCGCTTTTACCTATCACCACACTATCCCGACATATATTCCTCAATACGTTCGTCAGATAGAAACCGTCTCCCGAACCTGCAAGAAATGCACGAATCCGCTCTGTCTGATAAGCTTTTAACATACCAAAGACATACATTCCGACCAGTGAAACGACAGGCAACACTGCAAAACCACCCCATATTATGGCAATCGTTCTTTTTATAGGAAGCCGAAACCACCCTTTCCAAACTGCCGCGGTAAGCTGAATCACCATGCTGAGCAATATCATTCCTGTAACTACAATGTTTGGCATCTCAAACGTAATAATCACCGGAAGAATCATCCAAACCAAGGCACTGATGAATGCGCCGATTCCGCCCTCGCGGTATTTGTAAAGAATGGCACCGTAAATCGGTACATAGAACATCATAAGCGCTGTAGCCGATATACTCAACGGGCCAATCCCGATACTGTAACGAAGACCGTTCACATCTCCTCCAAAGAAATCAAACAATCGCAGAACCGCGACAGCCAGTATGGATACAGCAATAAACTTCGCATATTTGGCAAGAACAGTAAAATCGATAAAATAAATGATTCCCATCAGTCCAAATCCAGCGACAACGGCAATCACAAAACTCACAAAGGTTTCTCTATAATTACCCGGTGCAATCGGCACAGCCCCCCATGAATCTATTCTGCACAGAATACCAAAATGTACGAGAAGAGCAAGCATACTGATTAGTCCCACAATAAAGACTAAATTCCATGCCATCCGCGGTTTATGGATTCTATCCAAAGAAATGCCTACGGAAACCGGATCTCCCATATCCGCAATTGCATGTTCCTCTGCTTCCTCATATGACATTCCGTCAAGCTGATTGGCTTCTATCTGGCACTCAATATGACTTCTTATTTCTTCTTCAATGAAAGGTCGTGCTTTTTTACAACGTATCTGTGACAAAAGCTTCTCCAAATATGTTTCCATACTTACACCCCCATCGCCAGAACATTGCTGACTGCTGTCTGGTATTCCTTCCATTCTGCTTTCTTGGCATCCAATATTTTCTTTCCTTCACGGGTAATGTGATAATACTTTCTGATTTTACCCGCATATTCCTGTTCATAGACTTCAAGCATCCCTTTCTCTTCCATGCCATGTAACAGCGGATACAGGGTTCCCGCTTTCAACTCAAAGACGTTCTCGGAACGTTTGCGCAACGTATCAATCATTTCATATCCGTACATATCTTTCTCGGAAAGAAGCTTTAATAAAAGCATCGTCATACTTCCCGACAGTAACGCTTTATCAACTGACATTTTTATTTCCTCCATATATAGATTATCTATATATAATATATATCGACAATCTATATATGTCAAGAGAATAAAGAATGTGCCTTACACATTCTCCGCGCCGAGCACGGTCGCGACAGCGACATCTTCCTTGCGTGCGAGTGTGCATCAATCGCGGAGCGTTTTAACATATGGGAAAGTTCTTATCAATAACTTTCCCATATGTTAAATAACGGTAACTCTAAAAATGAACTTTAGAATTACCGCTACTTTATTCCTTATCAGTTTTAACAAAGACCTTCTGAAATCATTTCATCCAATATCGAAGCTGCGCTCCCTACCATTTTGGGACATAATGTTCTAAACAAATTCTGCTCTTGAATAACAATCATATCTTCTTTCTTCGTAAGATCATATCCCAGTAACTCACGGCAAACCACACTCCCGTTTTTCTCAATAAAACGATTCATGAATTCCTCCTACAGTTTAAAAACTCTATATATACTCAATCGGCAACGCTATAAGATTCTCTCTTAAATACGTTTTTTTATCAATTAAACAAAGGATAACTCCCATCCCACGTTGCTTCTCATTTACCTTATCAAGAACTTTATTCGCTGCTCCCATTTTAGCTACAGGATTACCTGACATCTTAATCTCAACCGGATATAAAACACCATCTTCCTCTATAATAAGGTCAATTTCATTCTCATCTGTGCCACCTTTATCTTTTCCACGATAATAAAATATATTAAACTTATAATCTTTTCCCTCATTGATGTATGATTTTAAAATTTCCGATACCACAAAGGTTTCAAAAATATTTCCGGAAACCGCAGAATTTTTCAACGCATCTGCCGTTAACCATCTGGTAAGATAACAAGCCAAACCCGTGTCTCTGAAATATATTTTAGGCGATTTGATTACCCTTGATAATGCACTTGCACTATAAGGCTGTAATAAATAGATGATGCCTGTTCTTTCCAGTATTGAAATCCAACTTTTAACTGTAGGCTCACTAACCCCAACTTCACCTGCGATGTTGGAATAATTCAGAATTTCACCTGTTCTTGCAGCCACTGCGGTCAGAAACTTAGCAAAAGTAAGGCTGTCTGCAGATATCATCTCATTGATATCTCTCTCCAAATACGTTGAAACATATGATGAATAGTATTCCTGCCAATCTCTTTCCACATCATATAATTCCGGGTACGAACCTTTGTGTATGATTTCCCACAAATGATCATACTTTTTTATTTCCTTCTCGCGAGATGTCATATACTTCTCTGTAGGCACAAAATGTTCATTAAAAGATATCTCATGAATTTCTCTCAATGAAAGACCGGCCAATTCGGAGATAGACACACGACCGGCCAAAGACTCGCTCATTCCTTTCATCAATTCCAATTTTTGCGAGCCGGACAGAATAAACAAACCCCGCTCTTCAGAATCATCCACAATCAATTTAATCTCTTCCAGAACACTATTTTCTTTTTGGACCTCGTCAATGAAAAGAGGACATGGGTTATTCATAAAAAATAACTTTGGTTCTTCCTTGGCCTGCAATCTGGTTAACCGGTCATCAAAATTCGCCCTGTTATATTCCGGAAAAACGTGTTTTATCAAGGTTGATTTTCCAACCTGCCTTGCTCCTGTAACAAGAATACACTTACTTGTTTCTACTCTTTTTTTCAATATTGGTGTAATTGCCCTATTAATATATGTCATCTGGATCTCCTTTTTGGCAAATCTAAAGTCTGATTTTATTTTAGCCATATTTTTATGAATTGTCAACTTTTTCATCCATAATGAATGTAACCGGTTTCCATATGAAATTATGCGTATTTCCTCTAATTACAAACTCTTCTTTCAATACAACAAAAGATATTTCGGTTCGTTTTTACCAAAATATCTTTTATCTTACACTATACCATTTTCTTCTTACTTCCTAACCACGCAATCCCACATACTACCATATATCCTACCACAGCCACAATGGATGACTCAATACCGAATTCTCCGCCTGTCAGTAAGAACGATTTGGACTCTAACACATAGCTAAACAGAGAATACTCATCAAACTCCGTTCCTATCCAAAGGATTCCTCCAATGATTACAATATTCCAAATTGCATGTACAATCGCACTGTTCCAAACAGATTTCGTCGAAGAAGCAATCAGAGAAAACATAACCCCAACCATTGTGCCTGCCACAATCACCAATGTACAACTTAAGAGGTCAAATCCCATGCCCAAAATGTGCACCAAACCAAACAACACCGAAGGAACGATAATTGCAACTGTTTTATTGAATCTTTTTTCGATAGCTCCCATCAGAATACCCCGAAAGACCATTTCCTCCACAATGCCTGCACCAAAGCCCGTAAAGAAAATGCCCGCTGATAACAAGTTCAACTTCGAAGTCATATCAAGAACATTCTGCTCAAAGGAACCGGGCACGAATAATATGTAAAATAAAGTTACGGTTATTGGTAAAAGAATTGCTGCAATCACCCATTTTATCTCTATCTTAAATGCAGGGATATTGTATTCTCTTATATCGTCTTTTAAGATTTTTTTACACATGAGTTTTAATAAGAAATAAGCGATTATAATGTATAAAATGCCTGCTGCCGCGTTCGCAATATAAGCCGGTATTTTAACAAGTACCAGTACACTTCCGAGGATTTGTGCCAGAACTTGGGCAACCATCAGGACGAGTATACTTAATATGATAGATAAAATCATTTTGCCGGTTTTTTTCATTTTCATCTCCATGATAAATTTACTTATCCTCAAAAACTCAGTCAATCACCAACAGCTCCATGGACTTCTCCCCTGTCACCTTCTCGCCCCAGGTATTTGCCCAACTTTCCGTGTAACAACTAAAATACGACAGACTTTCATTCTTACGTTTATTGCTGTAATAGGGAAGAAATCCCCACAAGGTAGAGGGAATTCCAATCACAATCAAATAAAAAGGGCCTAAAAGCAACGACTGAATTGTGTGCCCATACTCGTGCACAAGAAGACGTTTTGATAATTCTTCCATAGAATACTCATCCTTTAATCTCTCATAAAAGTATGGCTCTGCCGTCACAAAAACAAACAATCCCAAGGACACACTGGAACGATTATTCCATTCTGTCACAATGGCACCATGGTAAAAATAATGCTTACATTTTATATAAATTAGGAAATGCGCAACTCCTAATAAGGTCTGCAGGATTCCCCAAGTACATTGCCAAATGATATATAAAAAAGTCTTCATTTATAACCTTTCCAAAGTGGCGGTCACTGTCTCAAACAGAAACCGCCATACGCTTCTTTACTCCACAATACTCATCTTAATACTTCCGCTGGTGGTTGTCACTTCACACATTCCTCCGCTTGTGGTCTTCGGCACATCCACACTTCCGCTGGTTGCGTCTGCTACAAAAATCTTCTCTGTAAGCAAGGTTCCTCTAATGCTTCCGCTGGAAGAAGTAAGTTTCAAATTCGTAGCATCACATCCATCAAGTTCCATTCCTCCACTGGTATTGCTCAATTTCATATCTCCGGCAACCATCACGTTATCGCATCGAATTTCTCCGCTCGAATTCTCACCCTCTAATTCCTCTGCTTTCACATCCGAGAGATGAATGCTTCCACTGGAATTCTTAACACGCAGCTTCGCACAAGCCACTTCTTCAATCAGAATACTTCCGCTGGATGTTTCCACTGATACATCTTCTTTCACAGTAGCCGATTTCACACTTGCCGCACCGCTGGATGCCACAGCAGAAAGACTTCCGATTGTATTCTTCCCTACGCGAACACCACCACTGCTGCTCTTAGCTGAGAGGCTACCTTTCACATCTGCATAAAAGGCAATCTGACCGCTGGTGTTTTCAACAGTTGCTTCTTCAAAAGTAAATCCTTCCGGAATCTCTATGTCACCGCTGCTGTTCTCTATGAGAAGCTTTACATATACCTGCTCAGGCAAATAAACCGTTGTTTCCGGTTGTTCAAACTCTACGGACATAAATACACGCTTTTTACTTTTATCAACTCTTATAATCGACAAAGTATTCTCCGTAACTTCTATCTCATTATAGATGGTATCATTCTCCGTACAAACAACCTTACATACCCCATCCGTTGCCGGAAGAAGTTTCACATCTGTTTCGATTCCGTGAATCT
>JAZNTK010000024.1:0-5347 GCA_045591685.1 Lachnospiraceae bacterium | reverse complement strand
TCCTTGAATGAAAAACTAAAACCCAACTGTAACATCGCCTTATTACACAAAATCGATTTTTGACCCCATATTTGCATTTTTATGAGGTGTATTTTTTATCAGAAGGTGCTATAATAAGCTTACTCCAGACACGTAGTAATTATATTTGCACATAGCAAACAGGCGACTGGCTATACCTTATGCAAAAGTAAATGCGACCCGCCTTTTTACCTCTATTGACAAATCGATTACTATCTGCTTATACAATCTAATTTACAGGTTAAACTTAAATAAGTCTGGCATCAAATGGACTTCATCTGGCGGGATGAGGTCCATTTTTAGTAGTTGCCACAGCAACTTAAAATCCTCATTGTTTTCTTCTTCCAGAAGCAATTCATACGGACTTTTATTTCCAAGTCCCGGACGTTTGGTACTGTTGATATGATTCATTAACAATGTCATATCTTCCTGTGTATAAGGATTCAGACTCTTTTTCTTAGGTATTGCATATCTGATATATTCATGATTCTTCTCGATATGCGGTTTCTGCCAGGATGCCATCGGATCACAGTAATATAAATGCGTTCTATACTCGTAGGTTTCCGTTAATTCCAGCTGGTCTACCTTTTTGAACTCGCCGCCATTATCGGTGAGTACATATGGAAATAATCTTTGAAATACTTCCAAACCCAATCCCGTCTCCAGATAATCAAAAACTCTCTTTACCGAAGCAGCTTTACCATCCGGCATTAAGAACAGAAGCATCACACTATTCTTCCTAAAAATCATTGTAAGTAGGCGTTTCCCTTTTTCACGGACACCTTTTACCGTATCCATCTCCACAATCAAGTCATCATCCACAAACTTCATAAGAAGTTCAAAATCCTCATAGGTTCTACATTGACGATACTCTTGGTTTGCAAATCCTTCCGATACACCTTTTTTATTCTGACGTCTCTGCTTATAGGAGGTTTTTCTTCTAAGGTCTATATTCCTGATAGTAAGTTCTCCTGCATCAATGTAGTTATAAAGGCTTCTGAGCGATACTGGCATCTCCTTTTCATGCTCCGCATAAATGTGTGTTAACGGCTGGCCCTTACGTACAAGCCTTGTAATAAGTTCATCCAGCATTTTCTTGTCTCTTTCATCAAGCCGTATACCCTGCCTGCTTTCTGACCTTCGTCTTTTCACCGCCGCATCAGCATACTGTGCTGTGTAAATATATTTATCTTTCCAGCATATTTTCTTCTGATGACAGGTATTGCAGACATATGGTGCAGACTCCCATTTATTACATTTGACTGAAACATACCGTTTACAATAATCATGACAATTCCTTGCCCTGCAGAGTCTACAGCGATAATCACAGTAATCATCTTCTCCGCATATGTGTTGTACTGCACACTGTCTGGCAAACTTACAGTCGTTACCTCCAGGATAATTACCCTGGATAAAAGTACGATTCTCTTTTACTTCATGAGCTATTGTTGAAGGATGTCTGTGTAATCGTTTCGCAATCACCTTAAAAGATTCTTTTCTTTCAATACCCACTTCTATTGCAAGTCGGTCTGACAATGTCATCTGAGGTTGTTTTTTGTAGTAATTCATATCTGCTCCTTTCAGCAGATAGTAATCGATACAACCACTATAACACATCTTTTTGCAGACCTCGTTGCAAAAGTAAATTAGACTTTTTTAGCCGTTTTCAGTTGTCAAAGTACAGGTTTAATTTTTCATTCTAGGCTTAAGATATTTTTACAATAACACATTCTTTACAAAATATCTTTCTTGATTTTGCCTTAAACATTGCAAAAATTGCTATTGTGTATTAATATAAATACATAATAGCAATACAGAGGTATGATTATGCGCACAAAATTTTATGGTATTCATGAAAACTTCTCATCCGACCCGTCCAATGCAAATTTCAGGCTTCATAACCATGACGAATATGAAATTCTGCTTTTTTTAGAGGGCGATGCCAAGTACGTGGTGGAGGATAAGTCTTATACGTTAGAGCCCGGCGATATTATTGTAATCCGCAAGCATGAGTTCCACCGTATTTATCACAATAGCTCCACTCCTTACAGGCGTGTTATTTTAATGGTAAATCCTCAGTTTTTTGTAGAAAACGGATGTACAAACTATGAAGCACAGTTTATTAAAGCTCCTCTTGGCACGGCTCATAAAATTCCTGCTGACCTGGTGCGCTCCAGCGGATTGTTTGATGCGTTTTTACGGTACAAAAAATACTCCGAAGACTATACACTTGATGGCCAGTTTCCGGTTCTCAAAAGCACCTTAATAGAAATCTTATACCTGATTAATAAAATTACAACCTTTTCCGATGCGGACCTTACAGGCAGCCCGGTCAAGTCCGTTATCTTCTATATTAATAATCATTATACAGAAGATATCACCCTTGACCTTTTGCACGAAAAATTTTTTATATCCAAATATCATCTGTGCCGGGCTTTTCACAAAGCAACCGGTCTTACGATTCATGAATACATACGCCGCAAGCGCGTGACCAAGGTTCGTGAACTCTGTGCAGAAGGCATGAGCATCGGCGATGCCGCTGAACAGGCCGGCTTTAACGATTATTCTTCCTTTTACAGGGCTTATCATAAGGAATATGGTACTTCACCAAGAGAGGATTTATAATATCTACAAATCCTCTCTTGCTTCTCTTTTAATTCTTTTTAAATGCTCTTTAATCTTTACCTCGTATCCATTGCCGCTTGGTCTGTAAAATTCCTTGCCGTTTAATTCATACGGAAGGTACTGCTGCTCCACGTAATTGTTTGGATAATCATGGGCATATTTATAGCCGGTTCCTCGTCCCAATTTTGCTGCTCCTTTGTAGTGTGCGTCCTGTAAATGCGTTGGAATCGGCAGTGACCCGGTAGTCCTCACTGCATCATTTGCCTCAAAAATGGCATTGCAGGAGGCATTGGACTTCGGTGCACTGGCTACATATGCCGCTGCCTGTGACAAAATAATCTGAGCTTCCGGCATACCGATTCGTTCAATAGCCATGCAGGCATTGGTGGCTACCACAATAGCCATCGGGTCTGCATTGCCCACATCTTCACTTGCACAAATCATAATACGTCTGGCAATAAATTTAATATCCTCTCCTGCATATAGCATGCGCGCCAGATAATACACTGCCGCATCCGGGTCGGAACCGCGCATACTCTTTATAAACGCAGAAATCGTATCATAATGATTGTCGCCGCCCTTATCATAACGCACCGTTTTCTTCTGAATACACTGTCCTGCCACTTCCAGTGTAATATGAATGTTACCATCGGCACTTCTATCCGTGGTCATAAGTCCCAACTCAATAGCATTCAAAGCATGTCTGGCATCTCCGCCGGAAATATCTGCAAGAAATTCCAGGGCATCCTCCTCAATCACACCACCATACGCTCCCATGCCGCGGTCCGAATCATACACTGCAATTTTAATCAGTTCCTTGATATCTTCTCTTGCCAAAGGCTTTAACTCAAAGATAATGGAACGTGACAAAAGAGCCCCGTTTACTTCAAAATATGGATTTTCCGTAGTCGCTCCAATTAAAATAATGGTGCCATCCTCTACAAAAGGCAGTAAATAGTCCTGCTGTCCTTTGTTAAAACGGTGAATTTCGTCTACAAACAAAATGGTTTTCCTGCCATACATCCCTTGATTGTCTTTGGCTTTGGTAACCACCTCTTCCATATCTTTTTTGCCTGCAATGGTAGCGTTAATCTGGGTAAACTCCGCACTGGTAGTCCCTGCAATCACCTTGGCAAGGGTAGTTTTACCGGTACCGGGCGGTCCATAAAAAATAATAGAGCTTAATTTGTCTGCCTTAATGGCACGATATAACAGCTTGTCCTTGCCGATAATATGCTGTTGTCCTACCACCTCATCCAGAGTCTTGGGACGCATACGCGCCGCAAGAGGTGATTCCTTTTCCATATTTGTGCTTCTCATATATTCAAATAAATCCATAGTAACTCCTAAAAGTGTATAATTATATAAATTATACTACACTTTTTAATAAATTTCTACATATGCAAACGATTTCTCTTGTGTTATACTGAATACATGAAAACAAACGTATCAAAGAACAAAACAACAACTTCTATTTTTTCACTGTTACCGGCGTACCTACTTTTCTTTGCATTTCTGTTAAGAATCATACTTGCCGCAGTTTGTAAGGGCTTTGAAAGTGATATTGCCTGCTTTGGCAGTTGGGCACTGAGAGCCTATGAAGGAGGTTTTGGCAGCTTTTATTCGCCGGATGTTTTTACGGACTATCCACCGGGATACATTTATATCCTGTATCCAATCGGTGCACTGCTTCATTATTTAAAGCTTAATATGCTTTCTCCGGTAGGGCTGATTTTATTGAAAATCCCTTCGATTTTGAGTGATTTGGGTGCAGCATACCTGATTTACCGCTTTGCTTCCCACCGCTTTAGTAATACTACTGCTTTATTATTATGCGCGATTTATGCGTTTAATCCGGCAGTCCTTATCAACTCTGTAGTTTGGGGGCAGGTAGACTCTATTCTGGTCTTTTGGGTATTGCTGTTTTGCCTGGCCATGACAGAAGGAAAGACCATACCGGCTTACTTTATATTTGCTGCAGGTGTGTTATTAAAACCACAGATGCTGGTATTTGCTCCCCTGCTTTTGTATGGTATTTACGAATTTGAATTTCTGAAATTCCGAGACCGGAAAAGCTTTTTGACGCATCTTGCCGGGGGGCTTTGTGCCATTGGATGCCTCCTTTTGGCTATGCTTCCTTTTGGCTTGGATAAGGTGTTGCCGCAATATACCGATACCCTTGGTTCCTACCCATATGTATCCGTAAATGCCTACAATTTCTGGGCGCTTCTTGGCCTAAACTGGGAATCTCAGAACTCCATGGCACTTGGTATGCCTTACAAGACAATCGGTACGCTGATTTTGGTGCTCCTTACGGCAATTTCTCTTGTTCTGTTTGAGTTCCTTAGACGAAGAAAGCAAAAAGAACGTTATTTCCTTACCGGTGCGTTCCTAATTACTACCACCTTTATGTTTTCTATACGAATGCATGAACGATATTTATATCCTGCCATGCTGCTTTTACTGATTACATATATTCTCAGCCGCAAAACCGCTTTTTTAGGTGCATACCTATGTGTTTCTTTTGCACACTTTTTAAATGTTTGGCATGTGTTGTATCACTACGACCCATCCCACTATTATGAAACAGAGCATATTGTTATTTATATTTCTGCAGTTATGCTTGCTGCAGTTGTGTATTTTTATATTAAATTACTTAGATACGTAAGTGGAAATGACAAAGAAAATGATGTACTGACAGACG
>JAZNTK010000023.1:0-4740 GCA_045591685.1 Lachnospiraceae bacterium | reverse complement strand
GTACGAAGATACTCTAAGGTATGTCTCTTCTTCTGCAAAGGATAATCCGGTGTAGATGCACCTTCTACCACGATTTCTGTCGCCTGGATTTCGAAAGGCTGCTTTGCTTCCGGTGTTGCCACCAATTTACCTTTTACGATTAAAGCGGTACCAACGTTTGCCTTGCTGATTTCCGCGAAATTATCCATGGTATCGTGATAAACCACCTGAAGGGGCTCGAAGAATGTACCGTCATTTAATACGATAAAACCGAAAGTCTTGCTATCACGGATACTGCGTACCCAGCCGCCCACTTCGATTTCTTTGTCCAAATACTGTTCTCTGTTTCTGAAAAGTTCTCTTACTGATATGAGTTCCATACTGGTCTCCTTGTTTCTCTACTTCTTTTCATGTTTTTTATTTATTATAAAATGAATTTCATTCTTTTATATCGTGTTATGGTAAAAAAGTCAATACAACTTACAATATAAACACTTCTCACCCATAACACAAACTTGATTATAACGCAGAAATGCGTAGTTTACAAATGTTTTTTGTGGGTTTTGCGATTTTTATTCTGTTCTATGCAAAAAAGAACCACTACACTTCCGTAATGATTCCTTCTATGCCATCCCCAACCTTGCAAATATCACACCCTACGCTTATAATCAAAGTAGTGTAAAAATATATCTTTTCGGGGGAAATTCTTATGTTACAACGTATTACTCAATTTTTTGCTTCGGCTGTCTGTATCGTTTTGTTTTTAGGTTCCGGCTATGTATGCCGCTCTCTTGGCATATTCAGCGAAACCAAAACACCGCTTTTCATCATTTTCTTTATAGGGGTGTTCTTTACCCACTTTTTGGTTGAATTTCTTTGGAGTCTCTATGCGACCAAAAAAATCAACAAGTTGCGTCCGCTTCTGTTTAGAAACGGTGGCAATCCCCATCTTTATATTAAAGAAATCAACCAGTTAATCAAGGACACCACCAACACTTACGTTCACACCCTTTGCTACGTAAATCTTGCCGCAGCATACAATATGCTCGGCGATTATCGTGCAGCCAAAGAACACTTATATAAAGTAAATACCAAACTGTTAAAAGAACCCGTACTTACTAACTACTGGATTGCGTATATCGGGCATCATTTTGAATCCGGCGAATACGATTTTGCAATACAGTGCATGGACGAACATGCTGCACAGTTGCACCGGTACAGAACCCATCCTGAATTAGGCGGTTACATTGTCACTTTGGAATTGTTCCGCAAACTTGCTCTTAACCAGACCGAAGGTCTTATGCAGGAATTGGAAGCTGCGCGTCGCAACTGGCCCGGTGAAGCCTATGTGGATGATTTTGATTTGTTGGCAAAACGCATTATGGAAAAGGCTTAAAACAACACTTCCATATCACACAGCAACTGCTCGGTCTTTTCCAACAAAAGAACCTCGTCTTTTTCAATCAGGCCGTGCTTCTCATATTTATATTCAAAGCCCGGCGTGCCGGTGCGGACAAACTGCATTTTGCCGTCGTATTGTTTTAAAAAGTTTTCTAAATTCTCCGTTTTAACCGGCGCGTCCGGTTTGACGGAGATTTTTATTCTGCCGAAGGAGCCTTTGATTTCGGTTACGTACATACGATGTGCCGCAGCTCGAATTAAGGCAATGCGAAGAAGATGGGCAGCAGGCTTCGGAATGGCTCCGAAACGGTCTAAGAGCTCTTCTTCCATCTGCTCATAATCCACCTTGCCCTCAATGGCAGCAATGCGCTGATACATCTCCAGTTTCTGGACTTCATTTACAATATATTCCATGGGAATGTAAGCATCCACGTCCAAATCCACCAGGGTTTCGAAATCCTCCTGTACTGATTCGCCCTTCTGCTTCATAACCTCGGCATTCAGCATTTTACAATACAAATCGTAACCTACTGCTTCCATATGTCCGTGCTGTTTTAATCCAAGGATATTTCCAGCCCCGCGGATTTCCAAATCGCGCATACTGATTTTAAAACCGCTGCCAAGCTCGGTAAACTCTCGAATTGCCTGAAGACGCTTCTCCGCATCCTCTTTTAAAACCTTGTTTCTGCGGTACATAAGGAAGGCATAGGCCGTCTTATTGGAACGTCCCACGCGACCGCGAAGCTGATACAACTGCGACAAACCAAGTCTGTCGGAATCGTGGATAATCATGGTATTCACGTTGGAGATATCCAAACCGGTTTCAATGATGGTAGTGGATACCAATACATCAATTTCGCCGTTGATAAAATCATACATAATCTGCTCAAGCTCGGTTTCCTTCATCTGCCCATGGGCAAAAGAAACCCTTGCTTCCGGCACAAGTCGGGACACAAGTGCCGCAACATCCGCAATGTCATTGACGCGGTTATAGACATAGTACACCTGACCGCCACGGGCAAGTTCACGGACAATGGCCTCTCGCACCATCTCTTCATTATACTCCATAACAAAAGTCTGAATGGGCAGTCTATCCTGAGGCGGTTCCTCAAGGATACTCATATCGCGGATACCGATTAAACTCATATGCAACGTTCTCGGAATCGGTGTTGCCGTCAAGGTCAACACATCCACATCTGCACGGAGTTTCTTAATCTTCTCTTTATGGGTAACGCCGAAGCGTTGTTCTTCGTCAATGATTAAAAGTCCTAAATTCTTTAACTGTACATCATCAGATAAAACCCTGTGGGTTCCCACCACGATATCCACCATACCTTTTTTCAGGTCCTCGATGGTCTTCTTGTTCTGGGTGTTGGTGCGGAATCTCGATAAAAGTTCAATCCGCATGGGGAAGTCTTTCATTCGCTGCACAAAAGTATTGTAGTGCTGCTGGGCAAGAATAGTAGTGGGCACTAAGTACACAACCTGTTTCCCTTCCATAACCGCCTTAAAAGCCGCACGGATTGCGATCTCGGTCTTGCCGTAACCTACGTCACCGCAGATTAAGCGCTCCATAATTTTACCGCTTTCCATATCCGCCTTGGTCGCCTCGATTGCCGCAAGCTGGTCCTCTGTCTCCTCATAAGGAAATAGTTCTTCAAACTCCTTCTGCCAAACGGTATCTTTTCCATAACGGTAGCCTGTAGTCTGCTGACGCTTTGCATACAATTCCACCAGTTCCTTGGCTACGCCGGATACCGCCTCGCGCACCTTGGTTTTGGTTTTATGCCACTCCTGAGTGCCAAGCTTGTTTAATTTCGGCTTCTTGGCATCTGCAGACGCGTATTTCTGAATCAAATCAAAAGCCGTAGCCAGCACATAAAGATTTGCCTTATCTTTATACTCAATCTTCATGTAATCCTTTGTGACGCCGTCGGTGGTAATTTTATCAATACCGCGGTAAATACCCATACCGTAGTTTTCATGCACCACATAATCCCCGACTTTCAGTTCGGAGAAATCTTTGATTTTCTGCCCCGTGTAAGCGGACGTTTTTTTCTTCTTCTTTTTACGTTCTGCCCCGAAAATATCCGTATCGGAAAGCACAACAAAACGAATCAGGGGATATTCAAATCCCTGACGCACCCTGCCGTAGAGAGTCATAACCTCACCGGGCTGTAACTCGCGGTCTTTATTTTCACTGTAAAAGGCATAAACGCCCTCTGCTGTAATATCCTCAGCCAAACGTTTTGCACGAGTTCTGGAGGATGATACCAGAAGCACACGGTAGCCGTTCTTTTTGAACCGCTTCAAATCCTTCATTAGGGAATCTACGCTTCCGTTATAGGGCGACACTGAAATCACCTGCAACGGCAGTCGTTCCACAAACTTAATGGGACTCTTAGTGTAATCAAGAACTGATACTCCTACGATAGGTTTCTTCTGCAAATCTGCATAAGTAACTTTCAATGATTGCAAAAGCGCCATCTGCCCGGGCAGTACATAACCCTTTTCGGCACGATGGCTCATACTATCCGCAAACTCAGCCTCCACAGCCTTGCCGTGGGCATCGATCTTGGAAATTTCATCGATAAAAATGCCGACTTTGCGCTCGCCGAACAAATCCAGGAACTTCTCAGCTTCGGGATAAAAATAACGGATATAACTTTCCAAATTACAGAGATTCCGAAACTCCTCAATCTGTTCTTTTAACTCTTCAAACTGCTTCTTGATGCGGTAAGCCTCTTCGGTCTTAAAAGCATCCCGCAGGGTCTTTTCGTTTTTCTTGGCATCTTTTTCAATACGTTTTAAACCTTCTTCCAAAACCGTTCCTGACACAATCATTTCGGTTGCCGGATATACTGTGATGCTTCGAAGTTTCTCGATAGAACGCTGGCTTTGCACATCAAAGCTACGGATAGAATCTACCTCATCGCCCCACATTTCAATTCGAAACGGATTCTCCTCCGTCAAATCAAACACATCAATAATTCCGCCACGGATTGAAAACTGCCCCGGCTCTTCCACCTGTGCCACATTTCGATATCCCATTCCGCTTAAGCGGTATGCAATGGCTGACTCCTCGGCTACAGCACCTTTTTTCAGTGACAAAATATTTTTTTCATAAATGGATAAAGGCACCACAGGGTGCATAAAAGAATCAATTGTGGTTACAATTGTAATTTGATTACCTTCCAAGATTTTGCGGATTACCCGCATACGCTCGGTGGTAATCCTGTTTCCGAATACATCGGCCTGATAAAAAATCAAATCCTTGGCAGGATAGTAGTACACGGACTTATCATAAAAGGAATAGTCCTGCACAATTTCCTTCGCTTTCAGCTCGTCGTAGGTTACGAT
>JAZNTK010000022.1:0-6796 GCA_045591685.1 Lachnospiraceae bacterium | reverse complement strand
TCATACTTTCATACATTTTACATATATCTTCAACTGTAATATTATATGTATACATAATATATATGTATTTATCACTTTCATAATGAGAAATCATATATCCATTTGAATATATTGAAATAACTAATATCCCTCTATCCAATTGATAAGTTATTTGCGATTCATATTGCGTATCCCAAGCATTGTATTGACCATCTGTAACTAGCATTTGATCCCATACAATTCTTTCATGCAAATTATTCTCATATACTACTGTAAATAAGTCTCCATTATTAAATCTTTTTATTTCCTCATACCCTTCCGGAATATACTGCGGCTCCATCTCCCTGAATCCTTCTTCATTCACTTCAGAGAAATACGTATATATCACCGAATCCTCCCATATCTCTTTTACAGTTTGGAAGAACTTGGTTCGGTATGCTTCCACGCTCATGGTTAATGCAAACAGCGCCGCAAGGATACATATCACAACAACTGCTGCCTTTCTGGCAAATCGCATGAAATCTCCCACCCACATGCGCGCTTCCTGACGGATTACTTTCTTCATTTTGCGTTCGAAGTTTTCTGAAAATATGTAATCATTATTTACTTCCGATTCGATTGCACGAAGCATTGCCGCATCCACTATGGGCATATATTTGTACAACCATTCATCGGTCACTACCACACGACTCATTTCTTTGCTTCCTCCAATGCATCAAGAGCTTCTTGTATTTTAATCTTTCCTCTTGAAATTCTTTGGCGTACGGTTCCTTCCGTAATTCCCATGATTCGTGCAATGTCCTTATTATCATAGCAATAAGCATACTTTAAAATAAACACATCGCGGTACTTCGGCGACAAATTCTTCAATACATCTAAACACGCACAATCAATATCCGTCTCCTGATATACCACGGGAGCTTTTATATCTTCCATTTCGTCTACATAGGTTTCATAGCGGCCTCTTGAACGCTTCTTCCTTAACATATCCCTTGCCGCATTCTTTGCTACCGTAATCAGAAACCTTTTTGTTCTGTCCGAATCAACTTCACCTATACATTTCATATTTCTGGCAACTTTAATAAAAGCTTCCTGCACAGCATCTTCCGCTTCATGGGTATCTTCTAAAACATCAAATGCAACCTTTAGCATCAAAGCCCTATATTTTTCATGTATAATGACAAACTTTCTTTTTCCTTCTTCGGAATCAATCAGCAGTAAATAAAGCATTGGTACCTTTTAGAGTCTTCTCCTGTGTATTTTAGTTTGTATATTATACTATGCTGATTTACCCCGCTCAATGAACTATAAACCTAATTGTTTTATAGCTTTTCTGGTCTTACTCTCCGTAAACAATCTCACCATTTATAATGGTCCACAGGGTTCTTGTCATGACTTCCAAAGGGTTCCCTGAGAAAACAGCAACATCCGCATCCTTCCCTTTTCGAAGGCTCCCTACCCTGTCATCTACACGACAAATCTTAGCCGCATGAATCGTAATAGCTCTCAATGCTTCTTCCATGGGCATGCCATACTTTACTGCCAAGCCTGCACACAAAGGCAAATACTGAATCAATGATACCGGGTGGTCTGTGGTAATGGCTGTCATGATACCTGCATCACTCAGTACCTTATTGGTCTTAAAATTCATATATTGTACTTCCGGCTTTGACCGTGCCGTCAAATCAGGGCCGACAATTGCGGGGAAGCCGGATTCTTTTATTTTATCTGCAATCAGATGCCCTTCCGTACAATGGTCAATGGTAATATCCACTCCAAACTCTTTTGCGATACGAATTGCAGTCAGAATATCATCTGCCCGATGTGCATGGGCTTTCATGGGAATTTCCCGATTTAATACCGGAATCCAAGGCTCCATCTTGAAATCTTCCTGCTTTATTTCACCACTGACTTTATCGGTCAAATACAGTTTTGCCTCAAAAAGCGTCTGCCGAAGCAGGGCCGCCGTCGCCATTCTGGTAGATGGATACATATCTTTATCGCCGTACGCAGTCTTAGGATTCTCTCCAAATGCCACCTTCATGGCAGCCGGATTTTTTACCACCATATCATCGATACATCTTCCGTGCGTCTTCATAAAAACAAATTGTCCACCCACCACATTGGCACTCCCGGGTCCTACCATAACGGAAGTAATCCCTGCCTCTATAGCATCATGAAAAGCCGGGTCCATGGGATTCACTGCATCGATTGCCCGTAGTTCCGGTGTAACCGGATTGGTCTCCTCGTTGCAATCATCTCCCATAATACCCAGCTTCTCTTCAATAATACCGATATGACAATGTGCCTCAATAATACCGGGCATCACCCAGGCACCTTTTACATCAAGAACTCTCTCCCCTTCTTCTGCCGAAGGGCAGGCAGACATATCTCCTATCTCTTCTATCAGCTTTCCTTTTATCCTTATATATCCACTCTCATAATTCTTTACATCCATGGTGTGAATGTTACCGTTTATAATAAGCATAAAAAAACCACTCCCGTTTTTCTTTTAATGTAACCGGGAATGGTTTCTTTTATTCTAAATCTCCATATACTTCGCATCCTGCAGATGCATCTGCGTGTGTAAAAAGACTCTGTCGTTTTTCATAATCACCATATTACCGTTAGGAATCAACGCTTTGTTACGACGCTTTACCAATACAATAACTGAATGTCTGCTGATATCCAGGTCTTTAATCTTTTTATTTACCCAAGGATGCTCGGCCTTGATGACAATTTCCTTCATTTCTATCTTCTCTTGCTCATCAAAAGGTTCCGCGCCCAAAACAACAACGTCTCCGGCTTCCAATTCCGCCCCACCGTTTGGAATCAAAAACTCGTCATCACGCTGAATTAATGAAATAATAACGCCTACAGGTAAGTCCAAATCAGCGATGCGTTTGCCATTCCATACATCATTGGCATCCACACGCACCTTGATGAAATTCATATCCTCTTCGTATCCATAATCGTTTCGCTTCTTTAAATTCGTATACTGGTCCACAAATCCTGCGGAAATAATACCGGTAGGAATCGCAACCATACCCACACCTAAGAAAGATATGAAAATACCTAAGGCCTTTCCCCAAAAGGTAATCGGATAGATATCTCCGTACCCGATGGTTAACAGTGTAGACGTTGCCCACCATAAACCGGAAAATGCATTCTGAAATACTTCCGGCTGTGCCTCATGCTCCAAACTGTACATACAAAGACTGGATGCCACCATCAAAGTTAAAATAATGAAAACCGATGAAATCAATTGCTGCTTTTTACTATTCAATACATGCGTAATGACATTTAACGAATCATAATACGCATTGATGCGGAACAGTCTGAAAATACGCACAATTCGAATCATACGGAATGCGATGGTTCCCTGCGGGAAAATGACCGGCAGGAAGTAAGGAAGGAACGAAAGCAAATCGACGATACCCATAAAAGAAAATACATATTTACGAATTGCTTTCCACTCATTCTTCTCTTTATACATGCATCTTGCAGTAATAAGTCTGAAAATATAATCAATCACAAAAAAGGCAACCGTAACTGCTTCAATGATCAACAAAATCGGCTCATATTGTTCCCGAATCGTTTCATACGTATGTAAGATACTCACCGCCAGATTTAATACAATGGCAATTACGTTAATATAGTCATATCCACGGCTTACCCAGTCCAAATCATATCCTACGTCTATAATCTGAAACAATCTCTGCCGTCTTTTTAACCACTTTTTACTCACAACAATTCCTCCCGTTGTAGTGAATTACAACAAACTCTCGTCCGGCTTATAAAAAGGCAACGGTTTTAACTTAAACGCATTCATTTTATTCATGCGGTCAATCTTTGCCTTGGTTTCTTCGTCTTCACATACGCCGGTGCGAATATACTTATCAAGCACAGCATAGGTAAAACCTATTTTATCCTCATCAGACATACCGCTCAAACCGTCTGAAGGTACTTTATGCACCAGATTGTCAGGCAATCCGAGATATTCACCAACCTGCAAAACCTCTTCTACAGTAATACCTGCAATGGGACCGAAATCTCCCGCTGAATCGCCGTAACGTGTCGAATATCCAATCCAATCCTCTGACAGGTTACAGGTATTTACCACACGGCCGTTTAAAGTCTGTGAAAAAGCATACAAAGTAGTCATGCGAAGTCTGGGTGCCAGATTGATAATTGCCTGATTACTGGGTTCCAAACCTGCTGCCTTAATACTTGCCAAGGTGTTGTCATACGCATCTTTGATATTAGATGTATAGTTACGGATGCCGAGATGTTCCACCAACTGTCTGGAATCCGCAATATCACACTGCTCACCGTTTGGCATCAGAATTCCGATTACACGTTCCTTGCCCAGAGCTTCCACACAAAGCGCTGCCACAATGCTGGAATCCTTACCACCGGAAATACCGATGACTGCATTACAACCCTTGCCGTTTTCTTCAAACCAATCCTGAATCCATTTGATAATTTCTGCTGTTACTTTTTCTACCTGAAACATAATTGCCTCCGAATAATTATATTATAATTTTTACATTCCTATTTTCACTTATATTTACATCCTAAATTTTAACACCCAACCCTTATAAATACAACTAAATTATTATTCTGATAATGATAACTTTCGATTGTAGAAATATCTATTTTATTGTAAAATGGTTGTAACTATTCAGATCCATAAAAATGCTGTATCGAATAGTTACTATTAATTCATCCCCGCAAAAGGAGGAAACTATTATGCTTGCAACACTGATCCCTTTATTTGATGAAAATATGACCGTGAAAGCTTATTCGCTATTCTCACAGAAGAATAATTACTTTTTGGAACCCAGTTATATCTCTACAGGCTTACTGGATGGTGCCGGCCGTATCAACGGTTTGGAAATCATTGACAGTATGGGTATTGAAACTTTGTCTCCTGACAAAGAAATTTTTGTACCCATCAATAATATTGCCATTTTCAGTGATATCTCAGAAGAATGTAAAGCGCCTCACGAGCGCATCGTTCTTTTAATTGATAATTCCATCCTTCCCAACGATATGTATATCAATCGTATGAAGGAATTAAAAGCACAGGGCTATCGTTTTGCAATCCGCAAACTCCCGGTACCTTCTTTTGAGGATTATCGTCAGATTCTGCTTTTATGCAGTTATATCTTCTTAAATCACCAGAAAATCGATATTAACATGGCTAAAATTTATTTTACCAAGTTATATCCTAACATAAAATTAATTGCAGGAAACATCCGCACCACAGAAGAATATGACAAATTGAAATTCCAGGGCGGCTACGCCTTTTACGAAGGAGAATTCTATCGTACTCCCGTAACAGAAGGCGAAACGGAAGTATCTCCCGTTAAAATTAATTATATCCAGTTATTAAACATCGTAAACGAAGAGAACTTTGATTTGACGGATGCCGCTGACATCATCGGTCGCGATACCGCTTTGGTTATTTCATTGTTAAAAATCGTAAACCGTATGTCCATCAACTCGGAAATCACTTCCATCCGTCATGCTACCGCCATGTTAGGCCAGCGTGAATTAAAGAAATGGACCACCACTGCGGTTACCAAACAACTTTGTCAGGATAAGCCCAACGAGGTAACACGTTTGTCCTTGTTACGTGCTAAGTTTGCAGAGAATCTAGCTCCTGTATTAAGTATGGCCATGAAGTCTCAGGAATTGTTCTTAATGGGACTGTTCTCTGTTCTTGACATTATGTTAGACAAACCTATAGACGAAGCTTTGGATATGGTCATCGTATCCAAAGATATCCGTAAAGCACTTGTAAGCCATGACGGCCCCCTGTCTCTTGCATACTATTTTATTCTTCAGTATGAAAATGCAAACTGGCAGGAAGTGTCACGTATCATGTTAATCCGTGAGATTGAAATGGACGATGTATACAAGGCTTACTGCGACGCCTTAAGATGGTATCGCAAGATTTTTACTGAATAATTGAATAAGGATACACAAAGGATAAATCCTCCTTTTATGATAGCATTGTAAAAGGGACACATAAACCTAATTTGTACCTTGGGAGGTAAACATGGCATATCAGATTTTATTGGTGGAAGATGATTCTCAAATCCGCGAAGTAATATGCGATTACTTTCAGGATAAAAGTGAAGGCGAAATGGTGATGCACGCCTATGATAACGGCGATGACGCCTTAGACGCCATCTACGAGAACGAATTTGACCTGTGTATACTGGATGTCATGTTGCCCGGTGCAGACGGCTTTGAAATCTGCCGTATCATCCGCAAAGACAGTATCGTTCCCATTATGTTTATCACAGCAAGAGGCCGAGAAGAAGACGTTCTGTACGGCTACCAGATGGGCTGTGATGACTATGTGGTAAAACCCTTCTCTCTTGCAGAGTTCTACGCCAAAACCCAGGCGCTCTTAAAACGCGCCAAGGGCATGGTGGCAGGAACTTGGTTATCATGTGGTGAAATTGCCATAAATCCTTCCCGCTACCTTGTATCCGTGGAAGGACACTACATTAATTTACCTCCAAAGCAGTTTGCACTTCTTAAATATTTGATGGAGAACAAAAACACCGTCGTTCCCCGCGAAACCCTGTTAGTCAAAATCTGGGGCTACGATTACGAAGGCGGTGAACGCGTGGTAGATAACCACATCAAGAAACTCCGTCATGCGGTCGGTCCTTACAAGAAACAAATCAAGACCGTCATTACCAAAGGTTACAAAATTACGGATTAGTGTGTTTTCCGCTATTTCAATCATAAACGGAAAGGATTTATTTTTATGTCTAAAAATAATAAAAAAAGTCGC
>JAZNTK010000021.1:0-2467 GCA_045591685.1 Lachnospiraceae bacterium | reverse complement strand
TGGGGACTCGGTTACTTTGGTATGCCCCAGGTACTCCTTCGTTTTATGGCTATCCGTAAAGAAGATGAATTGAAGAGATCACGCAGAATTGCAATGGTATGGGTTGTTCTTTCCCTCGGAATTGCTGTATTTATCGGACTTATAGGACGTCAGTTGTTCCCGACGGAGCATTTAACGTCAGCAAGCGCAGAGAATATTTTCATTACATTATCAACAAGTTATCTGCCTCCGATTATTGCAGGCTTTGTAATGGCCGGTATTCTGGCTGCAACGATCAGTTCTTCTGATTCCTACTTACTGATTGCCGCTTCGTCTCTTTCCAAGAATATCTACCAGGGAATTCTGAAGAAAGATGCAACAGACAAGCAGGTAATGACAGCTTCACGTATTACGTTGTTGGTTCTTACTGTAATCGGTGTCCTGATAGCATTGGATAAGGATAGTGTTATTTTCCAGATTGTATCGTTTGCATGGGCAGGATTCGGTGCGACCTTCGGACCGCTTGTGTTATTCTCATTGTTCTGGAAGAGAATAAACAAACCCGGCGCCGTTGCAGGTATGGTTGTCGGTGGTGTGATGGTATTCGTATGGAAGCTTCTCGTAAGACCTCTCGGCGGTATCTTAAATATCTATGAATTGTTACCGGCATTTATTTTATCATCTCTTGCAATTGTGATTGTTTCGTTGTTAACCAAGGAACCGTCAAAAGAGATTCAGGAAGATTTCGAATTTGTAAAAAATCAGAAAGCTGAATAAAAAGAATAAATAAAAAAGGACATCTGAATTGATATGTACCCTCTTTACTGGACTAACCAGTAAGGAGGGTATTTTTATGCGCTACTCTTATGAGTACAAAAGAAAGTGTGTAGAACTGTATAAGCAAGGTGTTTATCCCCAAACGCCGGAAGGTATTTCTGAAAAATCGTTTAAAACAACTGTCAGAAAATGGTTTCGAATGGAGAATGCTCAAGGACCTGATGCATTAAAGCACAAAGGACAAAATAGGATATGGACGCCTGAAGACAAACTTGAACTTGTTTCGCAGGTTCTTTCAGGAAAATCAAATAGTTCAGTTGCATTTGAAGCTGGTATTCATGACGGAATGTTATATCAATGGGTTCGCAAATATAAGATTTATGGTTATAATGGGCTTATAGATAAGAAGAAAGGTCGTAAGTCTAAGAATCCAGATATGAAAAAGATAAATATAAACAATCCCAGAAAACTCGAAGAATCAGAATACGAAGAGCTTATACGTTTAAGAGCCGAAAATGAATACATCAAGGCTGAAATTGAAGTAATAAAAAAAGAGATCGCCTTGAGAGAAGAAAAGGAAGCTGCGCTACTCAAGGCGAAAAAGCAGCAATCATCAAAGAACTCCGCCAAAAAGGACACCAATTAAAACATCTTTTGAAAGCAATGGGAATGGCAAAATCTACTTATTATTTTGAACTTAATAAGAAGGATGTTGTAGCAAATCGAAATAAAGAAGTGATGGTGCTTATAAAGGAAATCTTTGAACAAAACAAGGGCAGATACGGAGTGCGTAGAGTTCATAGAGAACTTCTAAATCGTGGTTATCAAGTGAATCACAAACGAGTTCAGCGTCTCATGCATAACATGGGATTGTTAGGAAAACGTCCAAAAGAAAAATACCATTCATACAAAGGTGAGGTTGGTAAGATTGCTGACAATGTAATCGATAGAGACTTTAGTACAACCGCACCATTGCAAAAGTGGACAACAGATGTTTCACAGTTCAACTTTGCGTGGGGAAAATGTTATATATCACCCATTTTAGACATGAACACAAATGAGATTATTTCATACGATTTATCATTAAGTCCAAACCTAGAACAAATACATCGTATGTTAGATAGAGCATTTGAAAAGTTTCCAGACGTCAGCGGATTAATATTCCATTCCGATCAGGGATGGCAATATCAGCATACCTATTATAGAAATGCTTTGTCAGAACGTGGAATCATTCAATCTATGTCCAGGAAAGGTAACTGCTATGATAATTGCATAATGGAAACATTCTTCGGAAGGTTAAAGAATGAGATGTATTATGGTTATGAGAAAGATTATTCTTCATTTGAAGAATTCTCGAAAGCTGTTGAAGAATATATAGATTACTACAATAACAAAAGAATTCAGGCAAAAACAAGATGGATGCCTCCTGTAAAATACAGGGAAGCATCCATGTGTTACGCCTAGTTCATAAATATGTGTCCAGGATTCTGGGTACATATCAAATCGGATGTCCTTTTTTTTATTGCATAGGAAATTCCTATGCAATAAAAAAGCTCCGCTAAGGATGCACACTCGCGCGCAAGGAAGATGAAGCTGACGCAACCGCGCTCGGCGCGAGAGTCCGCTTGCGGACTCTTTGTTCTTTAATCGGTATGTTCGGGTATAAGTTCAATTACCACAAGCTCCGGCCGGTTAAAAATACGGGGAACCG
>JAZNTK010000020.1:0-48699 GCA_045591685.1 Lachnospiraceae bacterium | reverse complement strand
CTCTTGGGTGTTTCAAATCCCCAGCTTGCAAACACTTCATCCGCATGATGGTGATGATGATGTCCGTCATGGTCATGACATCCGCAAGTGCATGCTTCGCCATGGTCGTGGTGATGATGATCGTGATCATGGTGGTGATGTTCATGGCCCTCATGATGGTCGTGGTCATGATGCTCGTGATCGTGGCATCCGCAGTCACAGTCTTCATCATGGTCATGATGATGGTGCTCATGATGGTCATGGCATCCGCAATCGCAATCCTCATCGTGGTCGTGATGGTGGTGCTTATGATGATGGTCGTGGCATCCGCAATCGCAATCCTCGCCATGGTCATGATGGTGATGTTCATGATGATGCTTCTTCATCTCTTCCATCAATTCTTCTTCCAAAGACTTACCGGCTTCCATTGTCTCAAGAATCTTTGCACCGTCAATACTGTCCCAAGGTGTTGTAATAATCGTCGCCTTTTCATTATGCTGTCTTAAAAGTTCTACTGCAGTCTGCACCTTATCTTCGCTGACATTCTGCGTACGGCTCAACACAATGGTCCCTGCGTTTTCAATCTGGTTGATGAAGAACTCACCAAAGTTCTTGATGTACATTTTACACTTTGAAACATCTACTACAGCAACAGCCGAATTCAACTTCACATCTGCCATTTCCGCATCCTGATTCAAGTCAGCCACCGCTTTGATAACATCTGATAACTTACCAACACCTGAAGGCTCAATCAAAACACGCTCAGGAGTATATGTTGCGATTACTTCTTTTAAGGCAGTGCCGAAATCGCCTACCAATGAACAACAAATACAGCCCGAATTCATTTCGCGGATTTCAACGCCGGCCTCTTTTAAGAATCCGCCATCAATACCGATTTCGCCGAATTCGTTTTCAATTAAAACAACCTTCTCTTTATGTAATACATCTTTTAACATCTTTTGTATAAAAGTGGTTTTTCCGGCGCCTAAGAAACCGGAAACAATATCAATCTTAGTCATTTTATCTTCTTCCTTTCTTTGACTTTGATTTATTTGTGCGCATACTCTGCGTAAAATACATAATCATCTGTTCCTGAAACGCAAACCGCAATGCAAGCTACTGCGAAATACTGCGATATTCCGACAACACATCTGTAATTGCCACACTCACCGTTTCGCTATCACCGGTTCCCACAATGACACCGATACACTTTCCCTGTTCATCAAAAGTACCGCCACCGGACATACCGGCTGAAACTGCAGTTTCACATACCAGCATATCATTCTGGAACAATTCCACAAACTGCTCGGTTTCTTTTATACTTCCTTCTTTGACGTCACCGGATACTGATGTAGCTGAACCTATCATATAAACGATATCTTCCGCCACTAACCTTGCATAATCTTCATTGTCCGCACATATTACAGCCTTGTATGTTTCAGTTCCTGCCGACATATCCGCAAGATTAATACGAACAAAGGCTACATCGCTTAATCTGCCGTAAGCTAATACACTTCCGTAAGCAAGGTTCCCATCGTTAAAATATACCAATGGTTTTGCCGTAAGTTCTACCACATGGCTTGCAGTTGCAATATCAACATAGTCATCTGTCACTTCCAGAATGACTCCGCTTCCTAAAATGGTCGTTTCCGTTCCGGAATCATTTGTCACCTTAACCTCTATCTGTACAACAGAGTGCTGTAATTCAGAAACAAGTGCTACTTTACTTAATTCCCCATAAACAGTCAGCGAAGTATCTCCCTGTACCGTTTCTTCCGTCACATTCTGTTCCTCCTCTTTTATCTTTTTATCTACAATAAAAGAAACAACCGCTACGATTGCCAGCAGAGCCAGAACGCCTACCATATACACACTCTTTTTCATTTCAAACTCCTACTTTAAGAAGCCACTGACAATCTGTGCTTCCGCCTCTGCTTCCGTAAGTCCCAAAGTCATCAGTTTAATCAACTGCTCACCGGCAATTTTACCGATAGCCGCTTCATGAATCAGGCTTGCATCGATATGATTTGCCGTAATTTCAGGCACTGCACGTACACATGCCTTGTCCATAATAATGGCATCGCATTCCGTATGTCCGTGACATTTGTTATTACCATTGATTTTAGATAAAAATAACTGATAAGAATCATCCTTGGCAACCGAACGCGAAATGACATTGGCACCTGAATTCTCACCATCCAGATTCACTTCAAAGTCAGTCTCCGCGGTCTGTTTTCCGTGAGTCATAATCTTTTCTTTGATGACTAATGTTGCATTATCACCCAAGGTTGCTTTTGTGGTTCTCTTGGTAGAATCCACACCCTTAATCTGAACGGTATCCATTTCGAGGTAGGCACCTTCTTTTAATTCAATGATGGTAGTGGGATTCATTACACGCTCACCGGTGCCTTCACCGCTTCCGTAATGCTTCTCCACATACTTTACCTTGGAATTTTTACCCACAACGAAGCTGTGAATACCACTGTGCTCAGAACCTTCTTTACCGCCGTTATGAATACCGCAACCTGCGATAATGGTAACATCACAATCTTCACCGATTATAAAATCGTTATATACAGATTCTTTGATACCGCTCTGGGTTAAAAGTACCGGTATATGAAGACTTTCCTTCTTGGTTCCCGGCTTAATAATAATATCAATTCCGGGCTTGTCTTCTTTGGTAATAATATCTATATTTGCAGTAGTATTACGACCTGCAAGACCACCGTTGGTACGAATATTATACGCACCGGTAGGAATCTCATGAAGGTCTGCCACCTGCTCTAATAAATTCTTCTGAATTGCATCCATTTTATCCTGCTTTCCGCATCTGTCATGCTTTAAAAATTCTTTTACTGCTCCATCTTATCAAGGAGAGTCTTACATCCAACATCACCGTATAAAAGTCCGGGAAGAACATCGTCCTTTTTACCCTGTGCGGATACTTCGCCATTTGCTAAAACAATGATTTCGTCCGCAATATTTAAAATACGTTCCTGATGTGAAATGATGATAATGGAACCACCCATTTTGGCATGCATGTTCTCAAATACCTGAATCAGATTCTTAAAACTCCAAAGGTCAATTCCTGCTTCCGGTTCATCAAAAACGGAAACCTTGGTTCCCCTTGCCATAATCATGGCAATTTCAATTCGCTTTAACTCACCGCCCGAAAGGCTGGCATTTACTTCACGATTAATATATTCCTTGGCACAAAGACCAACTTCTGATAAGTACTTACACGCTTCCGTTACGGTAATCTTTTTACCTGCTGCCAAAGTAATCAAATCTTTTACGGTAATACCCTTGAAACGTACCGGTTGCTGAAACGCAAAACTGATTCCCATTTTGGCACGGTCAGTAATAGATACATCCGTAATATCCACTCCGTCCAAAAGAATCTGACCGGAGGTAGGCTTAATAATACCTGCAATCAATTTGGCCATAGTAGACTTACCGCCACCATTCGGTCCTGTAATAGCCACAAAACCATCGTTAATTTTCACATTTATATTTTTGATAATTTCCTTCTGCGCATTGTTCTCTTCCACGCTGTAGGATACATTTCTTAATTCAAGCATTTTAACGCTCCTCTCTTTGTCCTAAAACACCACCTTTTAGTATAACAATCTGTGATAAAAAGTCAACCTAAATACACACTCTCAACACACCTTTTGTTCGTAATGTATTAACAATTATTTCACGATTCGTTGGTTTCTTTTGCCCGCGTAATATGATATAATTATAAACAAGAAATAAACATGTTTCTGCTTTATGTATTTACATATTGCCGAACAGAAACAGGAAGGAAGGTAATGCATGAACTCTGTGTTACTGGATTTGCTTCAACAGGAAAATACCACACTTGATTCAGAAATAAAAGCACTCAAAAATTGGAATTTATGGCCGACTTTTGAATATTATGTAAAAGCGCTCAAAAAAGAATGTTTATATCAAAGTCATATTCATGGCGTTAACCACATTGAAAGAGTTCTTCTCTTTGGTGGTTTGATTGCCATGCAAAACGGATGTAACGAGGAAGACACCCAGCTTCTTTTAACAGCATGCTCCTATCATGATATTGGCAGAATCGATGATTCCCTGGATGATGACCATGGAAAACGTTCCAGTGAGAAGCTACCTTCCGTAATATCACTTCCTACAGAAGATATGGCAATTGTCCGTGCAGCAATCTATGCACATTCCATTGATGATTCCAGAATGGAAGATGTTATTTCTTCTTTTGCAATTACAGACAAACAAAGATCTCTTAATATTGCCAGAATGTTAAAAGATGCAGATGCTTTGGATCGCGTGCGGGTATATGATTTAGACCCGAATTATCTGCGTTTTCCCTGTAGTTGTCAGTATGTGGATTTTGCATACAATTTATACAAATATTACCAATAAAAATGTCAAAAAAATGGTTAAACAAAAACTTTCGGATGATTTCATAAAAGCAGAGTATAGGGGGACTAAACAATGCAACAGGATGATAAGATTTTTTTATATGAACAATTTCAGCAATATGCAGTACAGGAAGCCATGGCCAATTCCATGGAACAATTCCAGCAACTGGTAACCAAATACGGTTGTGCCATCAAGGAAGTGCGAACCAAATTTGAAGTTTTAAACGAAGAACTATCCATCAAAAGTAAGAGAAACCCGATTCATGCAATCAAGTCACGAATCAAGAATCCCAAAAGTATTATTGATAAGTTACAGCGTAAGGGCTTAGCTTTTTCTTTGGAAAACATGCAGAACGAATTGAATGACGTTGCCGGAGTCAGAGTTATTTGCGACTTCGTGGATGATATCTATGAGATTGCCGATATGCTTCTAAAGCAGGATGACATCAAATTAATCAGCTACAAAGATTATATCCGCGAGCCAAAACCAAACGGCTACCGTAGTTATCATATGATTGTTGAAATACCGGTTTTCTTCTCGGAAGGCAAAGAATTCCTCAAGGTTGAAGTACAGCTTCGAACCATTGCCATGGACTTCTGGGCAAGTCTGGAACATGAATTAAAATACAAAAAAGACTTATCCCAGATTGACAGTGCTTCCATCAGTGCGCAGCTGTTAGAATGTGCTACTACCATTGCAGACATGGACTCTAAAATGCAGGAAATCAAGAATCAGATTTATCCCAAGTTCCCTCCTGAAATGATTCTTGCCAATAAAGAACAAAGCAAACATTTATATTAACTCTTTTATTCCGGGATAAATGCAAAAGACAGATACCGTAATGGCATCTGTCTTTTTAATATTATTTTTATCTTATGTGTTCTTCGGGGGGATTTCCACGGTATATTACTTCATTTTTCTTTCGTTTATCATTTATGGTTGATATTTCTCTTTGGTACCTTACGTTTCCTCTGCTGGTATCTCTCACCGGCTCTTTTGTTCTCTTCTCGTTTCTCTGGTAATTACATTAGTTCTAATGTAATTATACCATACAACACGAACTACACCAATTCTACACCAAATTACATACTTTTTGAAAAGTCGACAAAAATTTTATAATTAAATGCATAGCAAATCTGAAACTCACATACTATCCTTCTTCGCTCCGGCACTTCTGCATCAAAAAACCGGCAGTCAATTCTGCCCAACTGTAATTGGACATGTATTCTCCATGGTACTGCACCTTGGCATCTTTATCCCCTGCCAAAAGCTTATAAAAGTCACATTCCAGCCCCGAAACATCTACAGACAGACAATTTCTCTTTCTACGGATGATATGGTCGGTTTTGTGCTTTTTCAGGCTTTTTATCAAGTCTGATACTATAGTTTGAAACTGACGTTGCAAGGAGAAATTATACTCCTTATCTTCCCAAAGCACACTGCAAGCCTCTGCAGTTGTCACGGTAGCCCCTCGCCTGTCTATTAAATAGGCTAATAGCTCTTTGGATTTGGCTCTGGAAAAAGCCACAGGCTTTCCTTCATAAAAGACTTCGAAATTTCCAAACGTTTGAATTTTTAGTAGTGAATGTTTCCATTCATTTTCTCTGACAGTATTTAAAATAATTACGGATATTTTATCTTCGGTAAAATGTTTGGCTTCCGACATAGCTTCCGAAAATGTTTTACACTCCCTTATCAGATTCTCAGAATTCTGCGTAAGCTGCGCATACATTTCAGCCTTGTCGTATTCCTCGTTTACGACAAATACCCTCATATTCAATTACCGCACTTTCTATTCTATTTTCGCTTCAATAACGCGACTGTTTCACAATTTGCGGTGCTCGGGAACATATCCACGCAACACGCTCTCTCTAACGTATATCCACCTTGTAAAAGTGCTTCCAAATCTCTTGCAAGACTGGTAGGTTTGCAGGATACATATACAATCCTGTCCACACCATAGGCAATAATCTTTTGTAATGCTTTGGGATGAATTCCGTCTCTTGGCGGATCAAGGATTATATAATCAGGCAACACCTCAATATCATCCAGTACTTTCAGTACATCTCCTGCAATAAACTCGCAATTGGTCAGTCCGTTTAAAGCCGCATTCTCTTTGGCTGCTTCCACAGCTTCTTCCACAATTTCAACACCTACTACTTTGCCTGCCACAGGTGCCAAAAGTTGTGCAATGGTGCCGGTTCCGCTATATAAGTCAAAAACGGTAGGATTCTCTTTTTCCATAGTGCCCAAATAGCTTCTGGTAGTATCATACAACACCTCCGCCCCCAGACTGTTGGTCTGGAAGAAAGAGAACTGGGTGATTTTAAATCGAAGTCCCAATAACTCTTCATAAAAATAATCTTTGCCATATAAAAGAGTTGTTCCTTCGTTTTTAACCACATCCGCCACAGAGTCATTGACGGTATGTACAATACCTGCAATTTTACCCTGTAAAGGCAATGCAAGAATTGCATCTACATACGGCTGTAAATCCACTTCTTTTTGGCTTGTAGTAATCAAACCGATTAAAATTTCACCTGTTTTAACCGCTTTACGCACAAGCAAATGACGCAAATATCCCTGATGTGTCAATCTGTGAAAAAACGGCAATTCTTCCTTTGCAAAATACTCTCTTGTGGCACGAAGAATCTGTCTGTAATCCTCGTCCACAATGCGACAACCCGTTACGGATACGATATCATAAAAGCTACCCCTTTTATGCATACCGAGAGAAAGCGGCCCTTCTTTGTATTCGTCGCCGAAAGAAAATTCCATCTTGTTACGGTAACCTTCGCTCACGGGGCTTGCCTTAATACCTTCAAACACATCATCAAAGCACTTATCCCCGGTATTAAACTGCTCATACACCGGACGCAACAAGTCTTCAACCTGATTGCATTTTATTTTTAACTGCTCCTCGTAAGGATAAGTCTGATAAAGACATCCGCCGCAAATTCCCGCATGCGGACAAGGTGCCTTAATTTCACATTCAGCAGGTACTGCCACTTCCAGCAAACGACCTTCCACTTTACCATGCTTTTTTTTATTAATCACACAGGATATAGTCTGTCCGGGTAATGCATTTTTAACAGTCACTACTGACTCTTCATCCTCACCCTTTACAATGACCCTTCCTTTATTGGGAAAATCACATTTCTCTACGTATCCCTGTACAATATCGCCTTTTTTCATACTATTTATTCCTATGACACAAAAGCGGGATGCTTTGACACATCCCGTTTTATGAATTCCTTATTATTATTTCGCATCTGCCTTTACTTCGATTGCTTCTTCATCATCAAAGAAGTCATCATCGAAATCATCATCAAAATCATCATCGAAATCTTCTAAGTAATCAGGTGTAAGATAACGATAAACAAGGTAAGCAATACCTGCGATTGCTGCGATAGCACCTACAATTGCCAATACCCAGATAATAGTTCTCTTTACTTTCTCATCCTGTTCCTTCTCTTTTCTGTTGAGAAGTTCATTTAATTTAACTGTTTCTAAAAGTTCTTCGATTTTTTTCATAGCTTAAAACCTCCCTTTTTACAATTGATTGTCTTTTCCAAATCTATAATTAGCATACCACGAAATCCAATTTTTTACTATCCCTAAATTTAGAAAAACTGTAAAAAACGGAAAAAAATGCTGTTTTCAATGGCAAAAATATATATAATTTCAACTTATAATTTCTGTAGTCTTGCAAAAGCCGCATTTAATACACGTTTTCCTGCTTTATCAAAGAATACAGAGACTAATGTGGTTCCCTCGCCTGCTTCTATGTTTTCTACGACTCCGTCACCAAACTTAATATGTCTGACGCGGTCACCTACTGCATAATCCACACTTGTCGCACTCATCTGGCTTCCCTTGGTAAGACCGACGAGGCCGGAAGCACCTGCATAGGGTTTTACGGCAGGTTTGGCAAGGCTTGCTTTGGGTTTTGCCATGGATGTCTTTCCAAACCCTGTAAAAGGAGCCGTTTTCATAAAATCAATAGAAGCCTTACTTACAGGTTCTTCATATTCAAACGTGCGTTTTTTCGGAAGATTGCCTTCAATCAGTTCCTGCGGAATCTCTTTTACAAAAGTGCTGACCGGGTTATACTGGGTTTCCCCGCGAAGCATACGCATCTTTGCACAGGTTATGGTAAGCTCATCCTTCGCTCTTGTAATACCAACATACGCAAGCCTTCGCTCCTCTTCCATCTCTTCATCATCTTCTGCACTGATTGCCATATAACCGGGGAATAAGCCATCCTCCATACCGGTCAAATAAACCTGCGAAAACTCGAGCCCCTTCGCACTGTGAATCGTCATAAGCAATACTCTGTCATTGCTGCTGTCCACACTGTCAATATCCGCAACCAACGAAACTTCTGTCAAGAAATCCTGTAAAGAAGGACCTCGTTCCGCTTCCGGATTCTCTTCCGCGAACTTCTCTTCATAAGCCGCTGCTTTGGTGATTAATTCATCGATATTCTGAATTCTGTCTTCTGCATCCTCATCGTCGGAATCTTCCAAATCCTCCAGATAACCGCTGTCTTTTATCACATCATCAATCAACTCGGGAAGGTCATCATAATAACCATCCTGCGACTTGGTGCGGAACATACGAATCATGCTTGCGAATGCCTGCATTTTTACTGCTGTTTTTCCAAGCCCCGGAATTTCATCTGCCCTTACTAACGCATCAAATAAGCTTAAGTCATTCTCAGTAGCAAAACGTTCTGCTTTTTCCAAACTGGTAGGACCAATGCCACGTTTGGGAACATTGATGATTCGTCTGACTGCCAAATCATCCCTGCCGCTTTCTACGGTTTTTAAATATGCCAGAATATCTTTAATTTCTTTTCGTCCGTAAAAGTTGGTTCCACCCACCAAACGATAGGCAATATTATCTCTTACGAACTGCTCCTCAATTGCTCGTGATTGGGCGTTCGTACGATAAAGCACCGCACAATCTTTAAACGAAACTTCTCTCATACGAACTTTATGCTTAATATCATCACAGATATATTGTGCTTCTTCAATCGGATTATCAAACTGGCGGAAATGTATCTTTTTACCATCACCGCGTTCTGACCAGAGTGCCTTTGCTTTACGTCCTTTGTTGTGGCTGATTACACCGTTTGCCGCATCCAAGATATTCTTAGTAGAGCGGTAATTCTGCTCTAACTTAATCACGGTCGCTTCCGGATAATGAAACTCAAAATCCAGAATATTACGGATATTCGCACCACGGAATTTATAAATAGACTGGTCATCATCACCCACTACACACAAATTGCGGTTCTTCTGCGCAAGCAAACGAATCATTTCAAACTGCACCGTATTAGTATCCTGATACTCATCTACCATAATGTAAAGAAAACGGTTCTGGTAGCTTTCCAGTACATCCGGACAATAACGGAACAAATCCACCGTTTTTAACAATAAATCATCAAAATCCAATGCATTGTTCTTCTTTAACGTTTTCTGATACTCTTTATATACATGGGCAATGCGCTGATTCATCCAATTACCCATCGCAGTCTTTTCATATTCTTCCGCTGAAATCATTTCGTTTTTACAAGAGGAAATTACACCAAGAATCGTACGCTCCTTAATCTGCTTGGTATCGATATTCTCACGCTTGCAAATCGCTTTAATCGTACTCTTCTGATCGTCTGTATCATAGATGGTAAAATTCGTATCATACCCTAATTTATCAATATGTCTGCGAAGAATTCTTACACAAGTAGAATGGAAGGTAGCAATCCAGATGCTCTCCGAACCGAAACCAATCATATCATCTACACGTTCACGCATCTCTCCCGCTGCTTTATTGGTAAAAGCAATGGCAAGAATATTCCACGGATTCACTCCCTGTTCAAGAAGGTATGCAATACGGTTAGTAAGAACCCTTGTCTTACCGGAACCTGCACCGGCAAGCAATAATACGGGACCTTCCGTCGTTGTTACACCTATTTTTTGCTGTTCATTTAATTTATCTAAAATATTCATACTGTAGTCTCCTATTCTGCACAAAAATCATTATATCAAAACTACTGCAAATAAAAAAGAGAGATTGCAGAAAATCTCTCTTTTCATATTTTCTTTATTACTTTTATGCTTTTATATCAAATGTAGGATCATCTTCGCTGACATCCTCATAAATGAAAGTTTCCTGATCATTATGCGGGAACATCAACTCCATAAACAGATTTCCCAATAAGTTCTTCACTCGTTTCGCATCCAAATTATTATAAACATTTTCCTCTGCATCCAACTGCTTCAAATTATCAATAACTGCCAGTGCATCAAACCCCTCCTGTGGCACATCGCTTGCTTCCGACACGGCTTCTTCATCTTGTATCGGCTCTGCAACCTGCATAACCGCCTTCGTTTCCGGAATATTATAAACTACATTTTCACAAGTTTTACGAAAACATTCGGGGTCATATTGTGCAAGATAGCGCAAATCATCCAAGGTAATATTTTTCTTATTATGGATTTTAATATAAATGTTAATCAGTCTTGTATTATCCATAAGCGTTACCTTTCGGTGAATGCCATCTTGTTACACTTATATTATAGCATTTTTTATCCCTTGCGGATATATTTTTTATAAACTTTGTAACGAAAAAGAGTCAACAGGAATGCTACTTACTCTATTGAGATTATAATAATACAGGTTTGCTCCTCTTCACTGATAAAAACTACGAGTTACATGTCATCATCTCCATGACTTTCTCTTTTGGAATATCAAATTTTTCCATCACAGAATTTATAATATCTTCCTCCTGTACATGAAATTCTCGAAGGGAATCGATATATATTGTTAAACTCTGCATAATGCCGGTCTCTATACCTTGGGCAATACCAGTCTCGATACCTTGAGCTATACCAGCCTCGATACCACGTGCTTCTCCGGCTAACATACCCTCTTCATAGCCCTCATCAAAGCTTTCTTCCTTCTCATACTCAATCATATCATGTAATGTCATATATCTTTCCTCCTTCAAGGCATCACTTTTAATGCCCGCTACAATCTTATGTACTTCTTCCAGTTCTTTATCCGTTGCATTTGCCACATCCGAATCCACAAAATACCTTAAAAGGTTTCTAAGTTCTTCGCTTCCTCCCTCTTCTCCATACGCATACAAAAACACTTTCGTAACGCCGTCATCAAAGTTTGCGTCCAACACTTCTTCCACCTTACTGCGTACTGTATACACCATTCGGTTCAAGCCGAACGGGTCTTCCGAAAGAATCCAGATGGATACATAATCCGGCAGTTCCTTATATCTCTTACCGCTTGATAAAAGTTTGGAATCCGTCAATGCCTGACTGTATCGGCTTCGTCTGGGCAGTTCTTTCATCTTATATCGGTTGGGTTCAATATCATATACCCCCGCCACATTTTCATCCGCATACTCCATAATACATAAGTCCATACGTATACCATGATGTGAACTATCCACACCTGCCAATTGTTTCTCAGGCATAACCGATATCTTCTTGATTTTACACCCCAGGGTTCTTTCAATAATGATTTTCGCAATATATTCTGCGTTTTCAGGAATTTCGGTAGCTTCACCGAACAAATAAGAATCCAACAGGTTAAGGTCCTGTATGGATTGATTGGATTTAGATTTTTTCATAGACGTGCCCTCTTAAGACAGAGGAACAAACCTGCATACCTAAAAGTATATATATCGTAACAAAAAAAGCAAGCACAAGTCATTGTCAATAATTTACAAAATAATATAATATTTGACATATTTTATTTTACAAAGAAAAAATGGTCGCCCTTATGGACAACCATTTTAATTTTGCAATATATAATTGATACCTCTACAGAATAAATATCAGATAATTATTCTCCAAATGAAATATGCATTAATCTATTATTTGTATCATACCAAATTAAACCATATAAGTTTGCTGTTTTATCATAAAAAGGAATTACATAAGCACTGGATACACTTCCATCAAACCAATTATAATAACAATATTCTTGTGGCACTAAAATTGGTGAAGAATAAATCAACTCATGAGTAGAAAGATCTGAAAAACTTTCGTATTGTATTCCCAATTCTACTAATAGTTCAATATATGGTATATATTCTCTTACATATTTGTAATTATATCCGGTCAAATTATTTTCATAATCCAAACTCGCAAGACAAGTGTCTTCTCTATGGGATGCATATATTTCATCTATAATTGCATCCGGCATTAATATCTTATTTTGGAATACGCTTTCTCTCAAATAATAGGGTGTATACATAATAACATCTGCTACCAAAATATAATCTCCACCCATGCCCATTTCCGTTCCATTATTACTATACTGAGCATTCCTCCATCCGGCAATACGTCCGGAACCAACCTCCGAATATGCATTTACATAATCTATCCCAAGATATCTGTAATAATGAAATATTATTGCTGCTAAATTATCATTATTATTTAGTGCATTATAATAATCATCATCTGTCGATGTATTCCCCATAAAAAGAGATGAAATATTATCAAATAATATACCAACTTGTTCATTGGCATAATTTGTTTTCTGTCCTAAATCGTCATAAATTAACATATATGCTTGATGATCATCTTCACTTAGAAAGTAAGGTGTTGGATCATTGAAATATGCTTCCACTGAAAAAATATTATCAGTCAGATTATAATCTTGAGCATTAGCAATAATTAGTTTCGCCTCTATATCAATATCCCTATTATTTCCGGTAGTCATACTAAGCACATCACTATCATAAAAGACAAAATCACCATCACTATTTTCCGTATTATTTGGTAGTTCTGATTCAATGCCACCTTGCATACTGGAAACTTCCATACTATCTTCAACAGATTGATTTTCTATTGTCTCCAGTTCTTCCTGCCAACCTTCACTTGAAACCCAATGATGCTCCCAAAGTGTTGGTAATTCAACTTCAAATATTTTAAAATCTGCCAATTCATAATCTATTACAGGAACCGTAACAACAATTTGCCCTTCTAATTTAGGCCCAATCGCTAAATCAATACGTCCAACACATTCTCCACTACTACCATCCATTTTGAAGTTAGTAGCAAGTTCTGCACTGGCTGTTCCTTCTAATCCCAAAGACATATCAATGCCTGTACTATCATATAGCTTAGACGTCAAATGTAAAAAAACACCTACCGCAGCTTCCCCTTTTGCCTTAGCTCCAATAGACCAGTCTATACCATCAGATAGATAGTTATTTTCTTTTATTTCAATTACTTCATTTGTTGCACTGTTATATTCAAAACCTGCCACTTTTTCAGATTGAATTGCTATTACAGTTCCGAGTTCACCCGACAAACTAACATGCCCTTCTACACTTGCATATAACTGATTTGTGATTACAATAGGAACTACACCGACAGCAAATTGTATACTAGGCAATTCCTGTGAAAAAATCATCTCTTCAAACTCTTTTGTTATTTCCTCACTGCATCCTAAAAATATGTCACCACCCACCAGGTTATGCACGGTCATACCCAAAATCACATTACCATCTTCTATCTCTAACTTAACTTCTAACCAAAGACTAAAACCAATTTCAGTTCTGACAGACAAATAATCATTAATGTTATATTCACCGTTGCATGAAAACTCGTAATTTTCATCCCCCGAAGGATGTTCATTCGTTCGTGTAATACCAGTTGCTGTCGCTACAGAAGAGTTAATAATATCATTTATTGAATTTGAATATGCAATATCCGTATCTTCTACCTCTGTTGCACCTTCTTTTGTTATCAAAAATGTCTTTTCTACATGTGCTTCTTCAAAAACATCCGTAATTAATCCCGGTTCTGTCTGCAAAACATATTGACCATTCTCTTGTCCAACACTGACAACCTTTCGTATAAATCCGTCCGGCGCCTCTTCTGTAATTCCTGACACCAATACATCTCCTACTACATATCCCGGTTCATTTTCAAATATCAACTTATTTTCTTCTATATCCACCAGTAATTCGTTGTTTTCAGACTCTTCATTAAGCACATGAACATTATCATATACTTTAGTTTTATCCGCATTTTTTACAATCAAAAAAATAGTACCAATTATAAGCAGTACTATAGCAACGATAATCGGAATGATAAATTTAAGTTGCTTACTCTTTAGCATGTTTAATACCTCTCTTTTGTTCGTCCGCCATTTGTTGGACATTTTGTATAATTGTACATCATTTGTTGTACACTGTCAATGAAAGGAGGTACCTCTCCATGGGCTATTATCCACGATTACGAGATTTGCGAGAAGATAAAGATTTATCCATCCGAAAATTATCGGATATGCTTCATATGCAACGGACAACATATCATAATTATGAAACCGGAAAGAGAGAAGTTCCGTTTGAATTAGCAGTGACTCTAGCTAAATTTTATAATGTATCTCTCGACTATATTGCCGGACTTACAAATGATTCAACGCCATCCGCAAAAAAATAGCAGTCAAACCATGTTTATATTGGATCGACTGCTATTTTTATTTTATTACAATAAAAAATTGCCACACTTTTTATGTGGCAATTTTTCAGAAATATCACTCTATACTATGTTCTTTAAAAAGAAGAATTGATTTATCTAAACTATTCTACATAGATTACATTTTCATTTGTGATGTCTGCCTTATCTATAATTCGGTTTCCTTCAATTTTCTGGCCGGTAACGTCACTACTGGATATCCAAAGCACAAATCCGCCTCCGCCGGTTCCCTGCACATATAAAGAACCATCCGTACATGCCGGAGATGATTTTAAATGTGCCTGCAATTCTGCATCTCCACTACTGAATACATCAAATCCAACAGCTTCGTTTACCGCCTCTGTCAAAGCGGAATCCGCGAAACCGCCACCTAATCTGGTTGAACTGTCTGCATCTTGAATACTGTTAATCTGATTCATTGCATAGGTATCTCCTGACATAAAAACGTCCGGATCTGACATTGCTAACGTAATTGCCGAGTGAATGGTATCACACAGTTGAATATCCGCAGATACATTTGTTTTCTCAATGTACTTAATCAACTGCGGTGCCATAACACCTACCAAGAGTGCCATAATTGCAATTACAATAATTAATTCCACAAGCGAAAAACCTTTGTTACTTTTCATAAATCCTCCTATACATTATAACCCCAAATCCGCTACAGACTGCCCCGAAGGGCAGTCCCCGCTTCGCTTCGAAAGTCCTTTTTTGACTTTCATGTTATATATCCTCCTTCCTTAATAGGATAGCTTCGGTCGCTTATCAGGTCGCCACCCTCAATTTGTCCTCCGCTTCATATATAACACTTCCTTTTACGCTTTTATTGTATCTCTTCTGTATAAAAGTAAAAATAATAATCATAGCAAAATAAACAGCTTTATTTTTATAAAAAAAGCAAAATAAAAACATATTTTATATTAAAACACAAACTCTCGACACAAAATCATAAAGCGGCCCTTATCAGACCGCTTCCTTTTAATAATTCCATCTGGATGTTTGCACAACACTTTCTACTTCATCTAAATTGCCTTTTCCAAGAACATACTCTTTCGGACCATCATTTGACAATATTGTTCCATTGTCTTCTGCTACTATCTGCTTATAAAATGCAGCGTATGCAACCTCCTGATATGCCTTTAACCAAAGGGCTCCTATGCAAAGCGGTATAGAAAACAAAACCGCCTCTTTCCAAAAGAGAAAACAAATCATATACGGCAAATTAGCCAGTAGGCCCCATCCGATAAAACTCAATGTCAAGCCAAATAGTCTTCCTTTATTTCCATTCATTAATCTCTTAGACTTTTTAAGAGCTTCTCTTCCTCCGATTCCCGGATTGTCATAAACAATATAAGGAGCCAGAACATAATCAAGCATCTTAATAAAAACAAAAATTCCTGCCGCAACACCAAGTCCTCCGCAAATCACCATAAAAAATGCTTCGCCGGCTTGCATGAAAACAAACAAAATAACAAACGGAATCATGACAACAACTGCAACGCCTACTGCTGCCAAGGTCCATAATGTTACAAACAACCAACGGAAGAAATGCACGCTCAAACCTTCCCCAAAACGTTTGAACTGTGAAAATAAATCTTTAAATTTCGGTTTTTCACCATTAAGTATTTTAAAATTGAATTGGATATATCCTAATGTCACCGCTCCCGCAATAAGAAAGATTGCAAGATTAATAAGAAATACCACTACAGATACAATAATTCCAACAATCAAAATAATACCCTGTTGATATGCCGGATATAGCGGAAGTTCCTCCGTGACGGAGCTTAAAATTCCCCCATCTCCTATGGTAGTAGCATTGAATAATGTACTTGCCCCCAGAATCATAGCAACCAACGCTGCTATCGCACCAATCCACCAGTTGCCCTTTAGTGCCTTTCGTGCTTCCTCACGAAAATCGCTTGCATTTTTTACCTGATACATATAAACTCCTTTCACACAAAAATATATTAGTTACTTTTTTATCATAAAATATGAATACTACTTTATCACTTTAACATAATTCAACTACAAATTATATATTATAAAAACTAAAATAAACCTCCCTATTTTCACTAAAACAGCAAAATAAAAAGCACTTTCGTTATTATGATTTTTCATCATTCCTAACAAAAGTGCTTTACTTACATTATTATTCTACGCCTTACGGTTCTTATAAGTATTATATTCTTCTACATCAATGGTTCCGTCTGCCAGCATCTGCTCAACCCATAATTGCAAACTTTCTACCGTAATGGAAATACGTTCCAATTCCTCTTGGATATGTATAAAATCCTTGATTTCTTCGCCTTCAATCTTGCCATCTACCGTAATCTCAATCAATCGCTCCTGCTTCTTTTCCATAGCATTTAAGGATGCCAACATTTCAAGTACAATCTGAGATAAATCCTTTTGCTTAATTTCCGGCACATACTGTTTTCCGATGGGACAATCATTCGCGCAATAATAATTACATATTTTAGGCATTTTATATGACTCTGCCATTATCAATACTTCATCGGGATGCGGCATGGATTTTTGATTTTCGATTTTCTCAATACGCTCGGGAGGAATAGTTTCCAGAAGTTCCGCTGCTTTTTCTCGGGACAACCCTAACTCTTCTCTGCGTACCTGATACAACGTTTTATTTTCTTTTACAGACACACGCCCCATATCAATAAATTCCCCTTTCTCCTTTGTAACACCCAATACACCTAAATGGTCACTATCATTTGCAATAAAACAACATACATTAATTCTATAAAAAACGAGTGGGACTGTAAGCCGGGTTCTGTCGTGAATGATCATCTATCTGGTATTAACGTTACCGCTAATCTCAAGCGACCTACCTGAGAACAGACCGGGCAAGTCTATGGTTCTCTATTTGGTCTTGCTTCGGATGGGGTTTACATAGCCCCGGATGTTACCACCCGGACGGTAGTCTCTTACACTGCCTTTCCACCCTTACCGTTTACACGGCGGTTTATTTCTGTTGCACTATCCTTGGAGTCACCTCCACCGGACGTTATCCGGCATCCTGCCCTGTGAAGCCCGGACTTTCCTCACCTGCCACCTTGCGGACAGACAGGCGCGATCATTTATCCCACTCGGTTTTTAACTAAACATTAAAACAACTTCCGCCAACAAATTCCCTTGCAATGGAATTATTCGGCAAATTCACGGTGTCTACCGTCAGGAAGTATTCTAAGAACTTCAATAATCTCTTCGCCTCATGATACTCGGGATCTGTAGGTTTTACACTGTATAAAAGCGGTTCCGCCAACGGCTTAATCACTGCCAACTCATAAATCAATGCTGAATTAAACATAGCATCCGCGCTTTCCTGGAAGGGGAAAATATTCTCCTCCTCACCGCGACGTACCGAAGGCCACATCTGGATGGTTCTGGTTGCAGATGCACCACGGGTTCTGGCATCTCTTACCATACGACGAAGTAATCTTCCGTCTGTAGTCGGAATGCGGTTATGCTCATCAATATTTAAAGTAGTCAAAGCACTGATATATACCTTATACTTACTCTCTACAGGAAGGCTTTCTGACATTTTATCATTTAAAGCATGGATACCTTCGATAACCAGTACATCATCGGGTCCCAAGGTTTTATAATTGCCCTTGTACTCACGTTTGCCTGTCTTAAAATTAAAGGTCGGAATCTCTACGGTTTTACCCGCAAGGAGATTCTGCATATCCCTGTTAAAAAGTTTAATATCAATTGCTTCCAGACATTCAAAATTATAATCACCGTTTTCATCCAACGGAGTATCTTCACGATTTACAAAATAGTCATCTACCGCAATCGGATGAGGCTTCAAGCCATGGGTTTTTAACTGTACTGACAATCTATGTGAGAAGCTGGTCTTTCCAGATGAAGAAGGACCTGCAATCATAACGAATTTAACACCGCCACGGCTTACAATATCGTGGGCAATTTCAGCAATTTTACGTTCCTGCAATGCCTCCTGTACCAGAATCATTTCATTCAGACCGCCATTACAAATACGTTCGTTTAACTCACCTACGGTATCAATTTCCAGCTTTTCACTCCAATCAGTAGCTTCCATCATAGTTGCAAATAATTTCTCCAGAGGGACAAATTCTTTCAACTCATTGGGTGCACTCTTTCTGGGAAGATTTAAAACAAAACCATTATTATATGCAATAACATCAAAGAGTTTCACATAACCCATGTTAGGAAGCATATAACCGTAAAAATAATCATAGTAACCATCTACATCATATACATTAATCAAAGAACTTCTACGGAATTTGCACAGACGCTGCTTATCCTTCATTCCCTGTTTTGCAAATATAGCAACTGCATCGTCCAAAGCCATGGAATGTTTCTGAATCGGAGTCTTGGCATCTACCATTTCCTGCATGCGGTCTTTAATTTTCTGTGCCAATTCATGACTTACCACAAAATCACCTTTTGCAGTAAAATAAAAACCGGAACCCAAAGCACATTCTACTTTAATTTTATCAATATTTTTATCTCCGATTACATCATGCGCCGCTTTTACAAAAAGCAATGTAGCAGTTCTGACATAAGTAAGATGACCGATAGATGTACTTAAATCACAGAAACTAAGTTCACCGTTGCGGAAAGGCTTTTTCATCAATTCACTGATTTTACCGTTTAAAATAACTGCCGCAATGGTACTTTTATATTCTTCCTGATATTCCTTGGCAATTTCTTCAAAGGTAATACCTTCTTCGTATTCCTTCTTTTTGCCGTTAATAATAAATTGTAACATAACCCATACCCCCTTATTTATATTTTATATATACCCCAAATTTTTAAATGATATCACTGTCCGCAGACAATGATTGATATGCCCCAACATTAAATGACATAACCGATTTCGCCCTGTGAAGACTTCACTGTAGCAATTAACGGTGCTTCTCTTCTTAAATACTCCTGCAGATATGTGATAAACAGCTTCTCCAGGCCGAAATGCCCTGCATCAATAATACACAACCCCTGTGCTACACTGTCTAAAGCCGTATGATAATCAATATCACCTGTGATAATCACATCGCAATCAGTAGCCAATGCATATTTGATAACACTCTTTCCGGAACCTGTGGATATTGCAACCTTGGCGACCTCGGTATTTCTGTCTCCGTAAGCAGTCACATGCTCCAAAGCAAAAGTCTTCTTCACACGTTCTGCCAGTTCCTGCAACGAACAAATGTCTTTTAAAAATCCGAATCGACCGATACCCTCTTTGGAAATATCATCCTCATAGGTTACCATCAGCACCTCGCTCTGAAGCAGTCCCAACTCGTCTGCCGCCGCATCTGCCATTCCCATTACATCAAAATTGGTATGCATACAATAGCAACAGATGCCATTCTCAATCATACGGATAATTCTTTTACCGATAAAATCCGTAGCAACCACCTTATTAATCTTTGAAAAAATCAAAGGATGATGTGCCAGAATCATATTGGCACCTTCACGGATTGCTTCATCCACAACTTCATCGGTCACATCCACGGAAAGAAGTACTTTGGTCACTTCCTTTTCCGGGTCTCCTACCAGAAGTCCGGAATTATCCCAATCCATGGCATACATAGCCGGTGACAATTCTTCCAGTTTTGCAATCAAATCCTTACACTTCATACGTATCTCCCCAATGCCCACTGATGAATGATAAGTTCTCTCTTTATTGCTTCCTTTCGTACCCTGCACTTCGCAGAATCCTCTTGCAAACATAAAGCATCATATACGTCCGTCAAACGTTTTATTTCTTTACAGATATATTCCCTTAAAAGTTCATCCTTGGCATCCAAAAGTTCCTTGGCATACAATTCATAAGCGTAACGTTGCTTTTCTTCTTCAGATACTATGGAAACATCTGCATTCTGCACATCTTCCGTATCCTCAAAAAGAAGCGCATCCGCTTTCGGCGGCTTGCTCATATCAAACTTGTCACCGGGACAGATTCTCATCATAAAATAATACTTTCTGTCCTCCAACTCTATGTCTTCTTTTTCAATGAGAAAGCCCCATTCTTTTAAGGTGCGTCTTACAAGCCACAATTCCGATTGCGGCTGTAAAACAATCTGCTTCATATTTTGAATTTTATCCCTGTCATTCCATAGTATCTGCAATGCCAAAGGCCCGCCCATTCCGGCACATACAAAGCCCTCGGCTTCATCTTTTTCAAGCTTTGCAATGCCATCGGATAATCTTGTCTCTATGTAGTCACCATATCCGAATCTTTCAACATTTTCCTTTGCTTTCTGCAAAGGTCCCTTATTGATATCCATGGCAATCACATGTCTGCATCTCTTATTCTCTACAAGATAAACAGATAAATAACCGTGGTCGCACCCCACATCCGCCAAAGTATCTGCCGGCAGAATCAAATCGGCAACCTTAGTAAGTCTCTTTCCTAATTCCATGTGAGACTTTCCTCTCTTAATCAAGATAATCTTTCAACTTACGGCTTCTGCTGGGATGACGAAGTTTTCTTAATGCCTTGGCTTCAATCTGACGGATACGTTCACGGGTAACGTTAAATTCCTTACCAACTTCTTCCAATGTACGAGCACGTCCGTCATCTAAACCGAAACGTAAACGAAGTACCTTCTGCTCTCTTTCGGTAAGTGTTGACAATACTTCACTTAACTGCTCTCTTAACAATGTAAAAGCAGCTGCGTCCGCAGGCACAGGAACATTATCATCCTGAATAAAATCACCCAAATGGCTGTCTTCCTCTTCACCGATAGGTGTCTCCAAGGATACAGGTTCCTGAGAAATTTTCAAAATTTCACGTACACGTTCTTCCGGCATCTTTAATACAGCAGCAATTTCTTCAGGGGTCGGTTCACGTCCTAACTCCTGCAATAACTGTCTGCTGACACGAATCAATTTGTTAATGGTTTCTACCATATGCACAGGGATACGGATAGTTCTTGCCTGATCTGCAATAGCTCTGGTAATCGCCTGACGAATCCACCATGTTGCATAAGTTGAAAATTTGTAACCTTTACGATAGTCAAACTTTTCTACCGCCTTAATAAGACCTAAGTTACCTTCCTGAATTAAATCAAGGAATAAAAGCCCACGTCCTACATATCTTTTGGCAATGGAAACAACAAGACGCAAGTTTGCTTCTGCAAGTCGCTTCTTTGCCTCTTCATCACCCATTTCCATTTTTTTTGCAAGTTCAATTTCTTCTTCCGCACTTAAAAGAGGTACCTTACCGATTTCTTTCAAGTACATTCTGACAGGGTCTTCAATTCCCACACCCTCGGGAACGGAAAGGTCGATGTTTTCCACATCAACATCAACATCCAGTTCCTCACTGTCTGCCAAAAGAAGTTCTTCATCTACCGGTTCTTCTTCCTCTTCGGTAATACGAAGAACATCCACATTATTCTTATCCAGCGTTTCAAGGATACGTTCAAAATGCTCCTCTTCCAGATTCATGTCAGCAAAGTGTCCGCTGATTTCATGATACTCCAACATATTTTTTTTGGTTTTTGCTAGTTCGATGAGCTCTTTTAACTTCTCCTCAAATTTCTGCTTTGTACTTTCGTCCATTCTTGTTCCATCCTTCCGTTTTATCTTCTATTTTGGTCTTAATCCAGAAAAATATGCGTTTTTGCCAATTCTTCCAAGGCTTTTTTACCCCGAATCACCTCTGTAATGGCGTTGATATCAGTTCCTGCCCTCGAAGAATAATATTCAAAACTGTTGGTTTTGACTGCCACTAAAATATCGTGGAATGCTTTTTGACGCTCTTCTTTGGTATTAATTTCTTCCAATCTTGTGGTAAAAAGCTCACTCAAGCGGCTCTGCTCCTCCGGGTCTTCAATCAAACTGACAAGCAATGCCGGATTGGCATTTCCGTTCTCCAAATCTGCCAGAAAACGTTCCGCTACAGGCTGATACAGCTCATCCGTAAAATCTTTTGCGGAAATGTACTGTTTTACTTTCGCGTATAGCCCAGGTTCTTCCGCAAGCCACGTTAGTAATAACTGCTGCGGTTTCCGCTTGTTTTCTTCTGCCTTCGCTTTGACACCACCCATTGCAGACTGAGGTCTCTGTATTGGTTTTACCTCGCCCTGCATGGCATTTTTTGACACCTGTTCTCTTAAAGAATCTCTTGGCACACCGTACTTGGATGCCACCGCTGTCAAATAATTTTCACGCTCTATTTCATCCGAGAATTCTGCCAGAAGTTTGGCAACTTCCCGATAAAATCTTGTTCTGCCGTCAGGGTCCTTCATGTCATACCCCTGCTCAGTAATGCGAACCTGGAATAAAAAGCTGTTTTCTGCCTCATCGATACGCTTCTGAAATTCTTCCGCTCCCAGATTCTTAATAAACTCATCCGGGTCCTTATAAGGTTTCATGTTAATTACTTTCGATGCAAGTCCTGTTTCCCTAAGAATTGCAATGGCACGAAGTGCCGCTTTGGTTCCCGCTCCGTCACTGTCGTATGCCAGTAATACATCCTTCGTATAACGTCTTAAAAGATTTGCCTGCCCCGATGTAAAAGCGGTTCCAAGAGACGCTACTGCCTGATTAAAACCTGCCTGATGCAGGGCAATCACATCCATATATCCTTCACATAAAATCATATTGTTTTTACGGGAGGTTCTTGCAAAATTCAATCCGTAAAGATTACGGCTTTTATCAAAAATCTCTGTTTCCGGAGAATTTAAATACTTTGGCTCTCCGTCACCCATAACACGACCTCCGAAACCGATAACACGGTGATTACTGTCCTGTATGGGAAACATAACACGGTTCCAAAACTTGGAGCTTAAGCCCTTTTGCTCTGAAAAACTTGCAAGTCCCGCATCTTTTATTTCATCATCCTTATAGCCTTTGCTCTTCAGATAAGCAATTAAGTCATTGCCGTAACTGCTGGCATACCCTAAGCCAAACTGATTTCTGGTTTCTTCCGTTAGACGGCGTCTCTCAAGATATCCCATTCCGACTTTTCCTTTGTCGGAGCGAAGCAGGTAATAATAATATTTAGCAGCCTCTTTATTCACCTCGAGTAATCTTGCTCTTCGGCTTTCTTTGGCCTTATTTGCCGCGCTGTTTGTATCCTCGGGCAATTCCACACCGGCACGTTCAGCCAGATATTTTATCGCTTCCGGAAAGGTATAATTCTCATACTTCTGTAAAAAAGTGATAACGCTTCCGCCTTCACCGCAACCGAAACATTTATACATCTGTCTTGCCTGATTTACGGAAAAAGACGGGGTCTTCTCATTATGAAAGGGACAGCAACAGGTGTAGTTGTTACCCTTTTTTTGTAGGTGGACGTATTGTGAAATTACATCCACAATATCGTTTCGCTGCTGAACCTCAGCGATAATTTCCTCTGAAAAATACATTTCATTTCCTCATCTTTGTTCCGATGTTCGGGTCAATGCACAACAGCATTCTTTCTCCCGCTACCGCCTGTCAATCTTTTATCACACAATCTTAGCCGTGCCATGACTTCGGTATAAAAATCTCATCATATTGTGCAATGGCAAATCGGTCCGTCATTGCCGCTATGTAATCACATACGACGACTTCCTTGGGGGTACCGTTTTCGTGCATCATAATCAATTCTTTCGGCAACAACTCCAAGTGTTTCAGATAATAATCATATAAGGTACTGATCAGCATCTCTGCCTTACTCTCTTCGCTCTTGGCATCCGGATTCTGATAAACACGTTCAAACATGAACTGACGCAATTTTTGCATGCCTTCCGCAATTTCGGGAGACATGACAATATCATCCTTATCTGTACTGGCAGTTACAATGTCATGAATAAAACGATCCAGTCTTTCACCGGTTGTATATCCTAACACTTCCCCGATTTCCTTCGGGATATCTTTCTCGGTTAAAATTCCGCCACGGATGGCATCATCCATATCGTGATGGAAGTAAGCAATTTTATCGGAAAAACGAACAATTTTACCTTCCAAAGTAGAGGGCATGGAAGATGTCTGATGATTCATAATACCATCGCGGACTTCCATGGTTAAGTTAATGCCTTGTCCGTCCTTTTCCAGGAAATCCACGGTGCGGACGCTCTGTTCGTTATGCTTAAATCCGTATGGACAAACCATATTCAAAGCACGTTCTCCGGAGTGCCCGAAAGGAGTATGTCCCAAATCATGACCCAAAGCAATGGCTTCTACCAAGTCTTCATTCAAACGTAGGGCTTTGGCAATGGTTCTTGCATTCTGGGACACCTCTAAAGTATGGGTCAGTCTTGTTCTGTAGTGGTCTCCCTCAGGTGTCAGAAACACCTGGGTTTTATCTTTTAAACGTCTGAATGCCTTGCTGTGAATGATACGGTCGCGGTCACGCTGAAAAACAGGGCGGATATCACACTGCTCTTCCGGATGAAGGCGTCCTTTTGAATTCATGCTTAACATGGCATACGGACTTAAATATTCTTTCTCGTACAATTCCAGTTTCTCGCGGATTGTCATGTTATTCTCCATTCCGAAGTAATTTTTGGCACATTTACATGCCGGTTCGGCATACTAAATGGCGAAACGTAAAACCTTCTGTCAAATTGTAAACGATAGTCTCTAATATTAATATTCGTGGTATCAACAAGATTTCCTTTTTTATTTTTTATAAAAATTACGTCTTTTTTGCATAATAAAAGCATCTGAAATATCAAATTGTGTAAATATATTTCAGATGCTTTGTTGGTTTACATAACATTCTTATATTTTAAAAATACTATAATCGCTTTCCTACTTTAGCATGCCCTCAAGCACTGCATTCGGAATCTCAAATGTTTCCACCCCCATATACATGGGAGCTACGTCGCCTTCATTAAAGCTGATGATTATATTGTTATTCTCACTGATGTAAAACTGTGTTTCCCCGGTAATTTCCTTGAAATTCCAGTCGTCCATCTCTTCATCCAGCCAATACCATACATCTTCATCCATAGCCATACGTTCACGCATCTGGCGGATAATTTCCCTGCTGATTACAGCAATATAATCCGTATCTTCCACAAATAAATCTTCTAATGCAAGACGCTCGCCGGTTGCCAAATCAATAGTATAATAATAAATCTTTTCCGCACCGTCTGCCGATGCTTCATAATGCATCAACTTTAATGTAAAATATTCTTCCGGTGTTGCCACCACTTCATGGGATACAATCACTTCCTTCACACCGGTTTCCTCTTCCACATCTTTCTTAAAATCTGCAATAATCTGTTCTGTTAACTCATCTATATCTGCATTAATACCATTTATCGTTTCCTTCAAAGCAGACGAATCCGACTCATCTTCCATTCTTTCTTCGCCACTGTATACCGCGCTTCCTTCTCCCGGGAAGTCAGCCGTAACAATTCCGGCATCCTCAACAACCGTTTCTTCCAACTCAATCTTGGGTACGTCCACATTGGCAATCTGGGTTTCACTGTCATAATCATAATCGCGGAACGTTACCACCCGGACTACATTCCCCAAAAAGGGAATTTTCGCCATAGCGTGGGCAACACCTGCTGAAGTATTAGGCAATACAATAAAAGTAATAAGTACTGCTGCCACAGCTGTCCCTGCCATCTTCCATACCCGAATCTGTTTTATCCTGCGATTGTCCTTCTTTGCTTTTTCAATGGACTGCTTAAATACATTCACCTGCACTTCAGACATACGGATTTCTTCGTATTCTTTTTTCAAATCTTCGATACCTTTCTTACTCACAAAGCACCTTGCCTTTCTATTGTATCTGTTTATATTCCGTCTTTATTACTACTGTTTTTATCATCTGAATTATATTTTACGTTGTTTCTGTATAAAACCGGGAATTTACTCCTCCGCCAACTGCACTTTCAATTTGCGAAGTCCCCTGTATAAACGGCTTTTTACCGTACTAAGATTCTCTCCCAGAATTTCCGCAATTTCATTTAACTGCTTATCCTCAAAAAATCTCAGTTCAATCACAGCTTTATCCTCTGCATTCAAAGAATCCAGTGCCTCTTTTAAATCAATATCTTCATAGATGTCTTCCTTGCCCTGCTCCACGGGAATCTCCTCCAGCGAAACAATATGAGGACCTTTCTTTTTACAGAAACGGAAGATTTCATTCAGCATAATTCTATATATCCAGGTGCCTGCAAATTCCGGATTCCGAAGGGATTTGCTTCCGCGAATTGCTTTATAAGCACCGTTTTGTACAATATCCAAAGCATCTGCTTCATTTTTTACATAGCTGTATGCAAGCCGGTAGTAACGGTCGTAATTCTCAAGAAGAACCGACTCTACTACTGCTTCATTTGTTTTCACTTTTCCGGAAAAGGACTGCAAGGAATTCACCTCCTTTATGCTCCTCTACACTATTAGAGCCTTATTTTTATAAAAAAGTTTCAATTGATTGACGGCAGAGGAATTACATCTTCCCGCAGACACGTTTTCACTTGATTTCGTACGTAACGGATGCTAAGCGCAAAGTCTTGCAAGCAAGCCTTTTTGCTAAGCACCGACGCACTCAAACAGTCTGCGATGTAGATGTAATTCCTCTGCCTGTCTATGATAAACAGTGCACTTTGTTAAAACCACATAACTGCGATATTTACAAGTACTACGGTTAAAATGCCTGCTACAGAGACAGATACTGTACCCATAGCGGCATAAACTTCGCCAAGCTCTACCAAGCGTCCACAACCCACACCGTGAGACGATGCGCCGATACCTAAGCCCTGAGCTACCGGGTCGGTTATTTTTAATGCTTTTAAAAGGCTCGGTCCTACCACTGCTCCAAGGATACCGGCAATGGTTAAACCGATAATTGTAATAGCTCCGATTCCACCCAATTCCTCCGTAATCGGCAAGGCAAAAGCCAGGGTTACGGACTTGGATAAAAGCGAACGGATAATAGTTTCATCAATTTCAAGCCAATAAAAACTTCCCAGCATAATCAACACATGGGCAATACAGCCTGCCAATACGGATACCAAAACCGTTGCCGGATTCTTTTTTAACACCTCAAACTGCTTATACAAAGGAATCGCAAGACACACTGTTGCCGGCTGAATAAAGTATGTAATATATCTTGCCCCGTAATCATAGGTTTCATAATCAATCTGAAATACTTTTAAAAATAAAATGATTAGAAACATCGCAATGATTAAAGGACTTAAAAATGCCTTCTTAAACTTCTGTTGAATAGCGTATCCTACTGCATATGCCGCTACGCTTAAAGTAAATCCAAACAATAAGGATTCAGAGAAAAACTCATTCATTTGTCTCTCCCCCTTTCGCATCTGCGTTACCTGCCGTCTTTCGCTTTTTACCATTGATAAAAAGCTGTGCCACACCGCCGGTTACCACCATCACCACAAGGGTTGAAACGATGGTTAATATTACAATAGCTACGACATTATCTCCCAACAGGCTCATGGAATCCATAAGACTGACACAATTAGATATAAAAAGAAACGGAAGTATGGTAAGGAAGAAATTTCCTGCCCCTTCCACATGTTTTAATTTTAAAATGCCCGTTAAAAGCAACACAAATAAAAGCACCACCCCATAGATACTTCCGGGGATGGGCAACGGAATCAATTGCGATAATATTTCCCCGATTAATGTTACGGCAAAAATAATGCCGGTTTGGAATAAGTATTTCATAACATTCTCCTTCTTCTGTCGCACTCATTGTACTTTTTTCGTTCTTCTTTGTCTATATTCTTTTTATTTTTTAGATTTATTTTAAAAAATGCCTTGACTTTTCTTCACGGCTTTGTTAATATTGAAAAGTCGCAAAGATAAGTAGCAATACTTACCATAAGATATGCGGGGATGCTGGAATTGGCAGACAGGCTAGACTAAGGATCTAGTGTTGGCAACGACGTGAGGGTTCAAGTCCCTTTTCCCGCATTAAGAAACCGAAGATTATTTCTTCGGTTTTTTTAAAAAATAAAACGCAGGAGTGGCGGAATGGCAGACGCGCACGGTTCAGGTCCGTGTGTTGGCAACAACATGAGGGTTCAAGTCCCTTCTCCTGCATAAAAAATCCTACCCAATCGGGTAGGATTTTTCTTTTCTCATATACTATTGTGCTTCATTATATTTTTCAACAAACTCTGCCACCGGCATAGGTTTAGCAAAGAAGTATCCCTGAATCAAATCGCACTCCTGCTCTGTCAGGAAATCCACCTGCTCACGGCTTTCAATTCCTTCTGCCACAATTTTCATGTCTAATTTCTTAGCAAGGTCAATTACTTCCGAAACAATAAGCATACCTCTCTCTTCTGCATTTGCTCCACGGAAGAAATCCGCATCAATTTTCAAAACATCAATTTGCATTTCTTTTAATGAATTCAAGGAAGAGTAACCGGCACCAAAATCATCCATAGATACGCTGAATCCGGACTCTCTCAACTGCTTAATTGTATTTAACAAAAGCTTTTTGTCATCAAAAAACGCACTCTCGGTAAGTTCCAGTTCAATTACATTGTGCGGAACCTTATACTTATCTACAATAGAACTGATATGCGTAGCCAAATCGCTTCTTGTAAAATGTGCTCTGGAAATATTAACGGAAATCGGAACAATCTTTCTCTTCTGGGCAATCCATTGTGCCTGTAAAGAAGCTACTTCTTCTAACATATAATCATCCAACTTCGTAATAAAACCATTGCTCTCAAAAATCGGAATAAATTTATTGGGCGGGATAAATCCTTCCTGAGGATGAATCCAACGAACCAATGCCTCCGCCCCGGCTAAAACCTCTTCGGTAGTGCTGATCTTAGGCTGCAAATACACCTGGAATTCCTTATTGGCTAATGCACGGCTCATATCATCTTCAACCTTGCGCTCCCATATTCTCTGATTATTCATCTCTACATCAAAGAACGCAATTTTATTCTCCGCCTCATCTCCCAGCATATCACAGGCAAGCAATGCATTATTATAGAGTTGCTCGATATCTTTATCGCCCTCCTGCAATAAATATACACCTACACCGAAGTATAATTTAATATTCGGTGATACCGTATTCAATACACCTTCTAATTCTTCAATTCTCTTAATCAGCTGCTCCCTGTCTTCATACATTAAAAGAAGTGCAAACTGGGCATTTTCGCGATGTACCATCAGCTCCTTCTTTTTAATTTGCTTTTTTAACAAAGTATAACACTTCTCTATCAGCGCTTCGCCTTCCTTTACACCAAAGCAGGTACAATAGCTTCTGTATTTTCGCATCTTGAGGTGAATGACCGCATACTGTCTGCCACGGCGTGAAGCTCTTTTTATCAGAGTATTTCCCTTTTTCTCGAAAAAGAGTTGATTTGCACCTCCGGTTACCATATCTGTATACATCACTTTGGTAGTTTTATGCGTTGTATGAAGCAAATGCAACAAAGAAATAAGGTAATACAATACAAAAATAGTAATAATCGCTATTACCAAACCGCTGCATACCACCAGTGCAACCAAATCATATGCATACAGTTTTAAATTTGTTAAAACATAGACATTACCGATTGATGAAGGCACCTCAAACCATACTTTTAACTGTCCGAATTCTTCTTTTTCTCCTATGGACATTCTTTCATCTTTAAATATCTGTAAAAGCTTATTCAAGCTAAGGAAATCAGCGTTGAAAACGATATTGTCATCTTCCACCGTAAATGTATTATCCGGATCGTCTTCAACATATACCTTGATATCATCGAAGAAAAATTCGCCTCCGTAATCAAGATTAGGATATTTATTATCACTGGACCAAATTTCCGCATTATCTTCTCCTAATATGGCTACGCATTCCACATTCGGTTCCATATCCCTGTAAAGCAATATGTACTCTTCAATTTCTTTGATTTCTTCCTGCGATTTCACCTGCTCCAACAGATAAATCAGCGATTCCGTATTCTCATACCCTGTTACCACTTTATTTTTTACAATGTCGGTAAGCAGGAATGATATTACCACCAACATAATTCCGCCAAGGCATACTGATATAAAGAGCAGGCCCAATATAGACGGCCAAATACGGGTCTTTTTTAATCTTTTAATTCTTTTATCCTTAGATTTACTCATTACAAAACCTCTCCGGTTATTAATATTTTAAGGTGATTACCTACTGTTTCTGTGTCACCTTCATTCCATCCTCGGAAATCTCCACGAATCCTCTCTGCTCTGCATATGAAATTGCAATGCCTACAACCTGATCAATACTTGCCGTAACGCGATTGAAACCGAACACCTTAGCAGTTTCCTTCACTAAATCCTCACGCGCTAAGGATACATTCACATCCACCACTTCTCGCACTGCATTTACTACTTCTTCTGCGGGAATCTGACTTAAGGTTCGTTTCTCCAAATCACCTTCCGCATGCAAACGGTAGATACCGTACTTGCAGGGGTCAATGTTTTGTAACCACAGGAAGGTATTGCCTGCGGTGTTAGTCTGAGTTACAGGTACTTCACGTAGAATCTCTTCAAAAATTGCATCAGACTTCGGCGTGTTACGCATCATGCCCCAGCAAAGAAGTACTTTCTTCTTCATGTAATCATATTCCACCGGTGCTTCTGCCTGTAAGGTCTTTTCAATTGCCTTCATAATCTGCACCTTTGTTTTGGGCTCATAAAAATCTTCAGAGTCACCCAAAGTAGGCAATTCCACATGCACGTATTCCCTGCGGGCAGACTGCCTTTTAACAGGTGCCGAAGGCTGTGTATTGTCTGTGCTGATACTGCCGGCGATGATCTCGCTGTTCACTTCATCAATCACTTCAGCATCTGAATCCGCAACATCTGCACCATCTTCATTCGCATCTTCGCTTCCGGACAGTTTTGTATCACCGTCTCCCACCTCTGTCGCATCTGTATTTTCCTCTTCCTCATACAACTCCGGATGCAAGATTCTCTTAATCACATCCTCTATCTTGGCAAATTCACGCTCCGGTGTATCCAGCCAATCCAAAGTCCATACGCGGTGTAGATTCCAACCTAAGCCCTGTAAAACAGAAGGCTGACCTAAATTACGGTCTCTGGCGGTAGCTGCTGCCATATAGTTCTCACCATCCAGCAAAATACCAAGACAGTACTTATCAGGATTTTCGGGATCCATTACACCGATATCCACCTTGTATTCGGAAGTACCGATATCAAGGTCTGCATCATACCCTGCTTCTTTTAAACGTGCCGCAATGGATTTTGCTACATCGCTGTTACGAAGCTTAATGGTATCCGCGCTCTGGTAAAGGGCATTTTTACCCCTTGCCGCAAACTCTAAGAAGCCCTTCAATCCGACAATACCTGCTGCCGAAGTTCTGGACAAATCAAGCTTCTCGGGACGGAAGGATGAATAAATCATCATGCTCTTTCTGGAACGCGAAATAGCTACGTTTAATCGTCTCCAACCGCCATCCTGATTCAAAGGACCGAAATTCATGGCCACTCTGCCGTTTGCATCGGGACCGTAACCTACGGAGAAGAGAATGACATCTCTCTCATCACCCTGTACGTTTTCAAGATTCTTAATAAACAGCGGCTCTTCCACATTGACGCAATACTGCTCCAACTCAGGTTCCTTATGCAACGCTTCCTGCATCAAGTCATCAATAAGTTCCTGCTGAACCGAACTGAACGTAACGACACCGATACTGCTCTTACGCAATTCTTCGTCACGGAGACGTCGTAAAATTTCTTCCACCACAGCTTCCGCTTCCGCTCTGTTTTGCTTGGTTTTACCTCTGTCATACTGACCTTCCACATAGACCCATTTTACCTCTGATACGCGGTCGTTGGGAGAAGGGAAAGTATATAATTTATTATCATAGTAAGTCATGTTACTGTATGCAATGAGACTTTCATGTCGTGAACGATAATGCCATAAAAGGTGATTCTGGGGCATACTGAGAGCCAGACAGTCATCCAGTAAGCTTTCCATATCCTCTACTTCAATATTTTCCTCATCATGCTGGTTAGTCATAAAGAAGCTGGTAGGCGGTAACTGCTTCGGGTCACCTACGACAATTACATTTTCACCACGTGCAAGTGCACCTACGGATTCACCGGTAGGAAGCTGTGAAGCCTCATCAAAAATAACCAAATCAAACTTCGGGAACGAAGGGTCTATGTACTGTGCCACGGAAATAGGGCTCATTAACATACAGGGACACATTCTGCGAAGCAATACAGGTATTTCATTAAATAACTTACGAATCGGCATAGCCCTTCTCTGGCTCTTGATTGCCTTGCGTAAAATACCGATTTCCGAAGTGCCTGCAAAGCCTTCTCCTGCTTCGGGAATTCTTGCGGATAATTTTGCCACAATTTCTTCCCTTGTAAGCTTCTCAAATTTATCTGAAATCTCCACAAAACGCTCAATCGCTGCCGTAAAGCCTGCGCCGTTAAAATGTGCCAACTCATCTCTTGACGAGATAGCTCCGCTTGCTGCCGCCTTGGCAAAATTACACTCAAAGGCAGGAATGAATTCATCTTCTTTTAATGCACCCTTACGATAGTGTTCGGTAATATCTGCAAGGCCTAATTCTGCTGCCTGTTTCTCGGCATTACAGTAAGCCGCATATGAACGCAACTCTTCTGCATGGGATAACCAGCCTGCACAGCGTTCAAACAAGGCGGAAAGTAAATCCTCTTCTTCACGGAAGGCATTCCAATCAAGACCGAACTTCTCAATTAACTGATTTTCAATCTCGAGGCAAGCCTTGGATTTATCAAGGAACATCTGTAATCCGTCCCTTTCATCCTGCATAAGCCCTGACAAACTGCCACCGGTAACAAGACCTGATAATACAGGGAGGAAACCTTTCTTTTCTTCGCTTTCTGCAAAAATTTTACACAAAGCAAGATGCTCTTCATACACTGCGGCAAGCTTCTGCCAGTCGGTATTATCCTTTTGATACAAGCCTGTGAAAGCTGTCTCAAATTCAGGATTTACCGATGCATTGCCCATCATTTGATGATACAGTTCGATACGTTCATATAACTTCTCTAAATTACCCTCCTGCACAATATTGGAATTCAGTGCAAGGAAACGAAGTTCTTTTACAAGAGCATTAATATCCATCTTCTTTGCCAGTGCCCATTTACCTTGAGCAGCAATCAAACGCTGTCTTGCTCCTGCAATATCATAGTCAAATACTGCAGGCTTAAAATGTGTCAGTAATTCCTTACGAAGATTATCTAAATTCGTTCCCTTGGTAATTTCTGCACGAATTGCTTCCTCTTTCTGCAAGGCATACATATCTTTTAAAAGGGTATCATGGATTTCTTCCATTCCAAGCAGGTAAGATGCAACTCTCTCCAACAGATACAAATCATCCATGGACGCAGTTTCGGGCAACTCTAAAGAGGCACCCAGCTGTGACAGCACGGCACTCTTTTCCCTCAATGCAACCTGATACTTCGAAAGAATTTCTTCCCATTCCTTACGAAGCTGCATAGAGTACTCATATAACTTAAATTCTTTCAGGGCATGTTCACTTAAGCCACCGCATTCTTTACCGATGGCAGCACATTCCGAAAGACTTGCGATACACTCATCATAGGCAGCACGGTTTACATCCATGGCCCATTCTTCCGTAAAATATGCCTTCCCTTCATATGCCTTGGATAATTCATATTTACCGATTAATTCATAGATTGACAGACCACTTGCCTGCTTCTCGTGCAAGGCCTCTACCACATCATTTAACTTACAACGCTCTGCATATAATTTCTCTGCATAAGCCTCATATTCACCACTGCTCTTTTTACCACCGGCTTCCAGCGTTCTTTCAAGCTGTGCAAGTACTGCCTGCTTCTGTGCCTTATTGGAATGTAATTCCAGACAAAAAGGTGCCAGACCAACCTTTTCAAGACGCTTCTGAACTACCGATAACGCCGCCATCTTCTCTGCCACAAAAAGGACAGACTTGCCCTGATACAACGCGTTGGCAATCATATTCGTAATAGTCTGGCTCTTACCGGTACCGGGCGGTCCGTGAAGTACAAAACTTTCACCCTTTGCCGCGGTTTCAATGGCTACCATCTGTGAAGAATCCGCACTCATTACCACTGCCATATCAGCAGGCTTCATACGGGTATCAATATCTTCCGCGTGAATAGCCTCTTTCGGCTCCCATTCCATTTTACCGGAAATCAAACTTGCCACTACTTTATTGGACATAATCTCAGCGGAACGGTTACGCAAATCGTTCCACATAATAAATCTGCTAAAAGAAAAGATTCCAAGGAAGGTCAACGGAAGCACATCCCAGTTTTTCTTTTCCATAATACTTTTACGTACTGTATTAAATACCAGAGGAATATCCACGCCACTTTCGTCCATGGGAAGAGGATCCAAGCCTCCGATATCCATACCGAAATCCTGGCGTAAAAATTCCAACAATGTAATATTAATCTGCGGTTCTTCATCACGGATACGGATGTGATAGCTTTTATCCTGTAACTTCTTGGTTACATCCACAGGAACCATTACAAGAGGAGCATAACGGGGCTTCTGGCTTACATCGGACTCATACCATTTAAGGAAACCAAGTGCCAAATACAAGGTATTGGAACCGTTTTCTTCCATGCTCAGTTTCGCCTGACGCTGTAAGTATTTCATACCCTTGGCAAGATCTTCTTCCTGCATAAAAGTACGGATTCTTTTACTTTTAAACTCAGAGACTGCAATGGTTTTAATTTCTTCCGCATAATCCGTAACAGAAAAGATTTTATCAACGCCGGGAGTCAAATTGGAATCTGCCGGCAAAGGTAATACCGCAAAATCTTCTCCGTGCTGCAATGCATCCTCCAGATGTGCAGGGTCATCTGCCATCAACTGAATACCCGCTTTGGTAACACGGAAATTAAGCAGGGTATTGCGAAGGCTTAAGTCAAGTAATTTACGCTCCCACAACTTCTGCTTGGTCATTGTATTCTCGGTTACGGTAGCACCACGGCCTGCCGTACTTAATTCCTTGGGTGCCTGGGCCTCTTCGGGTGCCGTATCGTATGATACGATGGTATAAGTACCGTTCTCTAACACTCTTGCAGGTAAGGGTCTGATATTACCGCCACGGCAACGTTCCACATCAATTGCCATGCGGAAGTCATCTTCTTTTGACAATAATTCTTTGGCTGTCTTGCAGGCATCTTCAAAGGATACATTTTTACCTGCTGTCATAACCGTACATTCTGCTACCGCAATTTCATCAATACCTTCTGCGGTACGTTTTAAAAGTGCAGAAACATCGTCCTGTACACATTCTGCAAAGGATTTCTCCTCCAACCAACAACCGATATATGCATGTTCTTTATGTATCATAATCAAAGGATTCAATCGCATGGCTTCCAAAGCAGAGGCATACAACACTGCCAAATCCAGACAGGTTGCCATTTTCTGCCCTGTAATTTCATCCGCCGTACGAATCTTCTGCCCAACCGTTTCATAAGATGCGGGCGGAAGGCAATATGCAATTGCCTCCTGTTTGATTGCCTCATACACTGCTGCCATCTGCATTCTTACTTCATTTGGATTCTGTGTGGAATATCCGAGAATGGAGGGATCTCCCTTCCACTTCTCAAGCCAGATAGCAGCCTTCGCCACAATCCCCTGTACCGCAGGATGATTTGGCATTACAAAAGCACAGAGAAGCTCCGGCATATACACAGTACCGCTCCACTGTCCGTAAGGAAGAATTTCAATCTCCAAATTCTCAATACCAAGAAGTTCTTCGCCGTTATATACTTCTATGGTAACCGTTCCTACTTCCTTCTCGGTAAGTGTAGCAAGATAATCCCCGTTTATTACCGGGACAATATTTTTTAATTCCACGTTTTCGCCACCTGCAAGTTTCAGTACCGAAACCTCCATATTGGTGGCAAAATCCGGGGCAAAAGATACTTTTACCGCAAGCCCGTTATACTCTTCCGTTGTTAAATTACTGATGCGTATTTTTTTAATCGCATTGATGCGGTTCTGCTGCATGGAAAAGCTGATTGTTTTATTTATAATACCTTCAATTCTTAACTTTGCTTCCATTCTCTTTTGCTCCTTTTATATAAAAATAGACACTTATTTATTATACCAAATTTTTTTCTGCTCTGCCACTATTGGCGCAGTATTTTTCGCCCGGGAATCAAATATAATAAAAGTCTTGCAAGAACCATCAGGGAATCCCTGTCATAGACATGATTCTCATGGAAATTACGCAATACCTCCAAAGCATAATCACTATTCAATTCAGACAATCTGCATAGTCCGCTGCGCTTAACCGCTTCAAAAAAACTTTCGATAACCAGCCGGGCCCTATCTTTGGATAACGACATAATTTTGTGATTAAGGTTTTGTCCTGCCACTCTTTTATCCTGATTATACTTCTGCACCTTTCGCAAACGCCCTTTATACATTTCCCAGTTATAAGGGTCGTGCTGAAGCATCCCGTGCGCGTTGCATTTCACCATAAAAGTATTGGAATCGTCCCGTAAAAGCAAACCGATAAAACTTTCCGGTGCCACATACTTTCGAATCCTTAAGGCAACCCTTGCATAGTCCTGCCCCTCCATAAAAGCATCCCAGAATCCCGGTCCGTCAAAATTATAGATTCTTCGAATCCGTCCCTGCACCTCTTCACCGCATTTCGCAGAAGCATAGACTGCCAGATTACCACCCTTGGAATGCCCGCAAACAATCAGCGGACAATCCAGGCGCTTTGACACCTGATACAGATATGTGGCCGCATACTCCTGTGCCGGCACGGGAAATCGGTACACCATACTGAAATTTTCTTTCCAGCCGTTTAAGGTATCATCCGTCCCCCGAAAGGTAACACATGCCCTTCCGCAAGGTAAAAGAAAGGTCATTGCCGCCATCTGGAGATTTCTCTCCTCATTGATAATCTCCGTGTAAAAATTAATTTTAACTTCCGAAAATCTGGGACTTGCGGCCGCCTGAAAAAACAATGCCCTGTTTTCTTCCTTAAAAACAGAGCCTTTTACCATCTTTTCCACATTTCCCCGATACATGGTATCTTTTAACGTAATAAAATCATCATTTCCCTTCATTCCGGGAACTGCCGATTCCCAGTCAATATATGAAAGCTGCGCCAAAACCAATGCATCTGCGGAACAAAAATGCCTCTCCAGCATGGTTTCCTTCCCATAAGTTCTGACATAATCAAGAATATTGCTCATACCAATGCCCTCAACACTTTGCTATTTTACAATATTCTTTCCTTCCGCTTGTGAATTTAGTCCTATGATTTCATTTTTATATCATTTAACAGAGATTGTGCGATACTTTTATACTCTTCTTCCACTTCCTCAAAGGGGCAAAACACAATATCCGGAATACGTACCACCCGATAACCTTCCTCCGGCACAGGTTCCTTTAATAATTCCACCAAGTCATAAGTAAGGAGCGCACGATCCACATCCATAATCTTGTCCCACTCTTCCTTAGACAAATCTGCCAAACCGAATTTTTCATAGACTGCCTTTAAAAAACGATCTTCTATTTCATAATACTGCGGCATATGCACTTTAATCGGCGTAATCAAATCGCTCATGTAAGCTTCCGCCGCGTCATGCAAAAGGCACCCCAATTGCAAACGTTCATTCCAACCGCGTGCTTTCGCTTCTTTGGCACAATTAATACAATGCTGCCCTACAGAATAAAAATGCACCACCTGACCGTTTCCGCGACACATCAGTGATAATGCATGGGCAATATCTTCCAGTGTAATATCTTCTGCCGCCACTTCTAAGGGGTCTACTTTATTCCCCATATATGTTTTTAAATAATTTTTCGGTTCTTTTTTCATTTTCAGTCTCCAAATAATACATTTTTACGTATTTTTCTTTTTATTTTTTATTTTTTAAAAAAGTGCTTGACTTCTACCTATCTTTCAGCTTATAATAGCATTCGTGAGTTACGAAAACTCATACATCTATCGGGGTGTGGCTCAGTTTGGCTAGAGCGCTGCCTTAGGGAGGCAGAGGTCGCAAGTTCGAATCTTGTCACTCCGATTTTTTTATTTTAACATAACATAAAAGCAGAATCAATTTTGATTCTGCTTTTTTTCATGACTGTTTTACATATAATCAACTTACGAAGCCTCTGCATGTTCTTTCTTCTTTTTTCCTTTTTTATATCGGTAAGGACACATTCCATGCTTGCAATTATTACAACCCAAAGTTGCATTACTGCTACCGTAAAAACGCTCCGGATGCTTATAATAAGAAACTTCCCAAACAATGGTATACACAATTGCAATCACTCCCAACGACCAGGAATAAAAGCTTGGCACCAACATTAGAGGCGTCACCAGCATTAGGGAGTCCCAGTTATAAATACGACACACATTACAACATCTGTGTCGCAGGAAAATCATTCGAAACGGACAGAACCCAAATGCGCAAATCATATCTCCTATAAAATATAAAAGCATCAGTCCAAACAGTTCCTGCGGGCGAAAAATCCCTAAAATATAGAAAACTAACCAGATTGCATTCATCAGAAAAAATGCACCCAAGGCAAACACTGCCCTCTTGTCCATAGTTCTCTTGAGATTCAGTTCTTTCGCCGTAAGTCCACCGTTTTCTTCATAAGCTTTTGTCGGCGTAAAATTGCATTTTAAATGCTTCTGTTGCCCAATGTGATGAAATTTCCCCGGGATAAATCTCCAGGATAAATCAATCAGTAAAATCACCCAGAAAATATCAACACCAATCCACCTGGCTTCTGATATAAAATTCAAATACTCCGGATTCTGCAAATACATATAGCCAAAAACCGCAATGGCTATAATCCCTAATATCGCCTTACCATAATAATAAAAATACAACTTCATATTTCGTACATTCCTAATTTTATCGTTTTTATCTCCAAAATAAAACCAGGCAATTTAGCTTACCTGGTTTTTCCTTGCTTTTAATATACTGTAATTGTTTCGATTACCAGCTGAGATTTATAATCAACATTTGCCTTATCAATCTTCTTCTGTAATTCTAACTCACTTTTACATTTTACTGCTGATGTAACGTCTACCGACATATAGAATCCTCGAAGAAATTTCTCTGCCAGATACTCGTCTGTTCTAGTGTTGTGTGCAATGTAATACTGTTCTGCCATGTCTCATTCCTCCTTTATTCACTCTTTACACAAAATAACGTCTTTCCCCTAAATAACGTATATGATGCCCCCAACATCCCTTATTAATTATATTATATCCTATGATTTTCAAAAGTCAATGTGTTAGTTTGTGCTTTATTATTTTTTCTTTCGTACGGAATAACCAAAACTTCCGATTTGTTCTCCAAGGCTGAAATATCCCCCGTGAGAATACGCAATCAAACCTGTTTGGTCCAAAGAAAACTTACCCTTCTCATCCATGTAAGTCTCATCTACGGAAACAGCCAACACCTCTGCCAAAAACATGGTATGAGAGCCTAACGGTATCTCTTGTGTCACCCTGCATTCCATGCAAACGGGGCTTTCTGCAATGCCGGGTACCTTAATTTCTTTGGACGGACAGGGCGTAAGACCCATTTCCTTGAATTTGTCTACATCCCTACCTGAACGGACTCCGCAATAATCAGTGGCTTTTACAAGATTCTCAGTGGTTAGGTTAATGACAAATTCTTTGGTTTCACGAATAATATCATAAGAAATGCGCTCCGGTCTTACCGATATGGATACCATCGGCGGATCACTGTTTACCGTTCCTACCCATGCTAACGTAATGATATTCGGTTTCTCCCCTTCTCTCTGGCAACTTACCATTACCGCAGGCAACGGATATAACATATTCCCGGGTTTCCAATACTGTCTTGACATAATTCACGCCTCCTTTTCTCAAAAGTTTATCAAAAACAGGGATGAAAATCAAATACAAATATGTTATACTACAGCGGTACAAAATAAGGAGGTGGCTTTTATGCCCAAACTACTTTCCATTGGTCGGTTTGCCAAATTATGCCACACCACAACGGATACTCTGATTCATTATGACGGCATCGGATTGTTTCCTCCGGCAAACCTAACCCCACGGCATCGGCGATATTACCATATATCCCAATGCTATACTTTTAAAACCATACAATTACTTGCGGAGCTTGGCTTTTCCCTAACCGATATCCGCGAAATGCTTTCTGATAATCCACTACCCACTTTATCAGAAAATCTTGAAAAACAAATATGCGAACTGGAATTACGAAAGCAAAGTTTGGAAAACGCTTTGCAATACATCAATGTCCAACAGTCGCTAACGACTCAATATAAGAAGATACCTTTCGATAAACCTTTTCTTATCACACATGAGCATCCCTTAAAAACATTTGCTACCCTATCGCAATCCTATACATTTTCCGCAAAAGAAATCATTGAATCTTTAGAACATCATATCAACAACTGTTCTCAAAATCATATTTACCCTTTTCCACTTGGATTTTATATAAAAAGAGAAAGCCTTCGTGTTCAAAACAGCCAACCCTTACTGATTTATTCTCCTGATTCCTACGGAACAGAGAACAACCGGACATTAATACGTCCTGCCGGGAAATATGCTGCCTTGATACACAAAGGCTCATTAGATTCCATACAACATTCCATTCAACAGTTGAAGGAACATATTACAGATTATTATTGTTTACCGGGTGATATCTTTATCACCTGCTACGATAACTGCTCCCTGACATATCAGGACAGCTGCTATCTGATTGAAATACAAAAGCTTCCTTTTACTCCTTTTGGGCCGTAACTTTCTTAATTACAAATAATACAAGTATCATTAATACAATACCGATAGCCAATGTAATAAGAGCATTCTGAATTAAACCTGCAAGCAGGAAGGTTACAAAGGAAACAGCAGCAACCGTCAGTGCATAAGGTAACTGTGTCGATACATGATTGATGTGGTTACACTGTGCACCGGCAGATGCCATAATTGTGGTATCGGAAATCGGTGAACAATGGTCACCGCAAACAGCACCTGCAAGACATGCAGAGATTGAAATAATCATCAGTTCTCCGCCACCGGGGAATACTGCACATACGATGGGCAATAAGATACCAAAAGTTCCCCATGATGTACCGGTAGAAAATGCAAGACCGATTGCAATTACAAATACGATTGCAGGTAATAACCAGGTAAGTCCTGCCGCGTTACCACGTACAAACTCTGCCACGAATACTTTAGCACCCAAATCCATGGTAATACCACTTAAAGTCCATGCAAAAGTAAGAATCATAATAGCAGGTACCATTGCTCTAAATCCTTCTGTAAAGGATGCTGTCAATTCCTTGAATGTCAATCTTCTTGTTACTAAATAGTAGATAAAAGTAAATGCAAGGGCAATGAATGAACCCAATACCAAACCTACAGATGCATCACAATCAGAGAATGCAGTAATAAAATCAACACCGTCAAAGAATCCACCGGTATAAACCATACCAATTACGCAAGATACAATCAATACAACTACAGGGAGAATCAAATCAAGAACGCGTCCCTTCTTGGTATCCGCAGGTGTTGCTTCTTTTTCATTTTCTTCCTTGCCGCTTGTAAACAAATCACCGTTCGCAGCGTTTAACTCATGCTTCTTCATCGGACCGTAATCAAAGCCGAGAAGAGAAATTGCAATAACCATTACAATTGTTAATAATGCATAAAAGTTATACGGAATGGATCTCATAAACAAAGACAAACCTTCGCCTTCCGGTGCTACAGACGTTACCGCTGCCGCCCAAGAAGAAATCGGTGCAATAATACAAATCGGAGCAGCTGTTGCATCAATTAAATATGCAAGTTTTGCTCTTGAAATCTTACTTTTATCTGTTACCGGACGCATAACGCTACCTACGGTAAGACAGTTAAAATAGTCATCCACGAAAATCATGGCACCTAAGGCAAAAGTTGCTAAAGAAGCGCCTGTACGGCCCTTAATCTTTTTTGCTGCCCATTCACCGTATGCTGCAGAACCACCGGCTTTGTTAATAAAGCTTACCATAATACCAAGAATAACAAGGAAAATGATAATACCAACATTCCAACCATCTGCAAGTTTTGCGATAATGGTATCAAATGTCTTGGTTACGGTCTGTACGGGATTGAACATGGTATAAATCAAAGAACCTGATAAAATACCAATAAACAAGGACATATATACTTCCTTGGTAATCAATGCAAGTACAATTGCAATGATGGGCGGAAGGAGTGATACAAAAGTAGCATATACTTTTACATCGGAACGGATTGTATTTACAGCCACTTCCAGATTACTGTCAAATGCATCTCCGTCTGCCATCAAATTTGAATCATAATTGTCTACATAATCCAATGCAGCAGCCATGTCTTCTTCTGTGTAAGCTGCTTCGGCATTTTCGTCCGCAACAGTTTCAGCAATCTCTGCCGTTGTCTGCGCATCAAGTGTTTCTGCGTCTGTTGCATATACTGTCATACCGAAGAATAACGTCATAACGCATACCAGCAACACCACAATTTTCATTCGTGTCTTCTTCATAAGTTTTTTACCTCTCTGTAATAGTTATAAACTTAAGTTACTTTTATATAAACTCCGGTTATCCCGGAATTTATTTACTCATTCTCTTTTTCCGCAAGTACTGCCAACAGATACTCCCAGGTTCTCTTTACGGAATATACAGGCATACGTTCCTTGGTAGTGTGGATATCATAGATATCGGGACCAAAAGAAATACAATCCAGGTCTTTCTTCTTCTCCAAAAGAATACCGCACTCCAATCCTGCGTGAATGGCTGTTACTTCCGGTGAACTTCCGTAGCATTCTTCATACACGCGAATCATTTTATCGCGCAGGGGAGAAACTGCCTTGTACTCCCAGCCGGGATAATCTCCGGAGAATTCACAGGTTCCTCCGAAGGCTCTCGTAATCATATCTACTCTGTCGCGTAAGAAAAGTTTCGACTGCTCGATACTGCTTCGCAATGCATAATCTGCTTCCAAGCCTGCTTCTGTAAGCTTTAAAACGCCCAAATTAAGCGATGTTTCCACAAAGCCGGGGTTTAATCCGCTCATAGCAATTACACCGTCAGGAACCGCACAAAGATACTCACAAATGCGTGCGGTAGAGGCATTATCTGCCATCACAGTGTTTTCGCATTCTTTTTTACGCAGGGTAATTAAAATATTCTCTTCCTTGCCCGCATATTCGTTGTTAAGCATGGCCTCCAAGGCTTCCAATTCTGCCTTCATCAAAGCCATATCCACATCTTTAACTGCCAGTACAGACTCCGCATACAAGGGAATCGCATTGTCCTTTTCGCCGCCGGAAATTTCTACGATACCAAAGGACATTTTCTTAGAAAGATCTGCCAAAATTCTGCCCATTGTATGGTTGGCGTTGGCTCTTCCGTGATGAATTTCCGCACCGGAATGCCCGCCTTTTAAACCGCTTAAAGTAATTTCTACACAAGTACCTTCCAAAGGCACTTTATTCACCGGAAGTACGGCGTGTACGCGCATACCGCCGGCACAGGAAGTTAAAAGTACACCTTCCTCTTCCGAGTCAATGTTTAAAAGTCTTGTGCCTTTTAAACCGGATAAATCAATGCCGATGGCACCATCCATTCCCACTTCCTCGTTTACGGTAATTACCACTTCCAAAGCAGGGTGCTTGATTGTGTCAGAATCCAGAATTGCCAGGGCATATGCGATGGCAATACCATCATCACCGCCAAGGCTTGTGCCTTCCGCGTAGAGACAGCCATCCTTAAAATTCAGGCGCAAGGGGTCTTTTTCCAAATCAATGTCCGCTTCCGCATCTTTTACGGCCACCATATCCATATGGCCCTGCAAAATCAAGGTTTCTTCTTTCTCATAGCCTTCTGTTGCAGGCTTTTTGATGATAACATTTTTTAACTCATCCTGAACAACTTCAAGATTTCTTTCTTTGGCAAATGCCACCAGATAATCACTGATGGCATCAATATTGTAACTGCCGTGAGGTATCCGGCATATTTCATAAAAATATCGGAATACCTCTTTCGGCTGTAAGTCATTTAAATTCATGCTTTTACTCCACTTCCTCCTTCGAAGGTTTGTGCTTTTTATAAATAAAGAATAAGAATGAACCAATCAACAATGCGAAGAATACCAAACCGCCGATATTTCCTGTTGAGAATTTACCAGAAAGATCGATTACCTGTCCAACGCTGAGTGCATTGCCTTCTGCATCTGTAAGTGCTGTAGGAATAATTGCAAGAATTGCCAAGGCAATACCAATCAAACCTTCACCTGCAATCATACCTGATGAGAAAAGAATACCGTTTTCAAGCTGTCCTTCTCTTTCTTCTGCCTTAGCCTTTTTGTTCTTTTCAACAAGAAGCTTAACAAGACCACCGCACATAATGGGTGCGCTTAAGTGAATAGGTAAATACATACCTACCGCAAAAGGAAGTACGGAACCGCCGATAATTTCCATTGCAACAGCAATGCCTGCACCTGCAATAATAAGCGCCCAAGGAAGGTTTTCACCCATAACACCTTCTACTACCAGCTTCATAATGCCGGCCTGAGGTGCGGGAAGTTCTGATGAACCATAGCTCCAAGCTTCGTTTAAAAGGTAAAGCACGCCACCGATTGCAAGGGCTGAAACCACTGCACCGATTAATTCACCAATCTGCTGTTTCTTAGGAGTCGCACCAACTAAGAAACCGGTCTTTAAATCCTGAGAAGTATCACCTGCCATAGCAGCAACAATACATACTACGGTACCGATTGCAATGGCTGCAACCATTGATTCCTTACCGCCGTTACCGGTTGCTTTTAAAAGGATGGATACAATAATCAAAGCTGCAATGGTCATACCTGAAATCGGGTTGTTACTGCTGCCTACAATACCTACCATACGTGATGAAACGGTTGCAAAGAAGAAACCGAATACGATAATAATCAATGCACCGAAGAAGTTAACGGGAATTGCAGGAATCAACCACATAGCAACGGCTACGACAAGTACACCGCCAAGAATCAGCCAAATAGGAAGATCGTCTTTATTTGACTTAAATCCTTTAATACTCTGTGTAAAAGTTTTGATAATTAAGGGTAACGATTTAATTAAACTGATAATACCGCCGGCTGCAACCGCACCCGCACCGATATATCTGATATAACATTTCCAAAGATCCCAGGTTCCCATATCCTGTATTGCAATTTCACCGGGATACATAATCATATCTCCGCCGAAAAGGGAAATCAAAGGCATAAGTACAAGCCATGAAAGCACACCGCCTGCAAACATATATGCTGAAGTTTTGGCACCGCAGATATAACCAACACCAAGTAATGCGGGTAAAACGTCTACACCAATACCTGCACCACGGTATTTCTTAATACTGAAATCAACTTCCGAAGGGAAGATTTTAATTCCGTCTGCGATAAACTTATAAACTGCCGCAATACCAAGACCGCTGAATACGGTACCTGCCTTAGCACCACCGCTGGCACCTGCCTGTAAAACCTGTGCACACGCAGTTCCTTCCGGGTACGGAAGCTTATCGTGTTCATCTACAATTAAAGTCTGACGTAAGGGCACCATGAAAAGCACACCCAAAATACCGCCGCATAAGGCAATCAACATAATTTCAAGAAGGCTCGGCATTGCAGTACCGTCTTCGATTGCCCACATAAACAATACAGGCATGGTAAAAATCGCACCTGCCGCTAAAGATTCACCGGCAGAACCGATAGTCTGTACCATATTGTTTTCTACAATAGAGTTTCTGCGTAAAATAAAACGGATAATTGCCATGGAAATTACCGCTGCGGGAATAGACGCTGATACTGTCATACCAACTCTAAGTCCCAAATACGCATTGGCAGCACCGAACACTACTGCCAGCACGATTCCCAAAATAATGGAAACCACTGTTAATTCTTTCTTTTCTTTCATTGTTTTCTCCCATCTTGCACTTTTTGTGCTAATTAGTATGTTTTATTTCTTTTGTTCTTTGTTTTCTGTCTCTTTTTTCTTTTCATCCGCAACCACACTTTTAGGAACTTCTTTTTTCTTTGCAGATGTCTTAGACTTCTCTTTTACTTTCGTATCCTTCTTCTTAAAAAGTGCAAACAGTTTGTTTTGTTTTCTCTTGATGTCTTCCTCATCATCGTGCGCTTTTATCTTCTCTTTTAAAGCCGCTTCAGTCCAGGGTTTCTCAGCATTTCGCTCATTTACCTCATCGCGAAGCAACATATAAGCAGTAGAGAATAACGGAATGAAGAACAGCATACCGCCGATACCCATTACACTTCCGCCGACAGTGATTGCCGCAAGAATCCACATAGAAGGAAGGCCTACGGTATTTCCGACTACATAAGGGTAAATTAAGTTGCCTTCAATCTGCTGTACCACGATAAAAAGTACGATAAACCACAGGGCTGTCATCGGGTTGTCCATCAAAAACAAAAATGCACCGATACCACAACCGATAAAACCACCGACCACAGGAATCAAAGCTGTAAAAGCAACCAATACGCCAACCAGCAGAATATAATCGAATCCGAAAATCGCCATAGCAAGCATGGTAAGCAGACCTAAAATCACCGCTTCAATACACTGGCCCGCAATAAAATTGCTAGTATTGGTCATCAGCACGCTAATCATTTTCGCAGTCTTACGATATGCCTTCTCGGAAAGAAACGCACTTAAAATTCGTTTCCCCTGCATACACAACTTCTCTTTCTGGGCAAGAATGTAAATTGAGAAAATGATTGCAATCACAGCATTGAAAATACCGCCGCCGATTTTACCTGTGATACTGAATATATTCTTGATAAAAGAACCGCCGAAGCCGTTGAAGAAGAAATCTTTTACCTGAATAATCAGTGCCTGCCAGTCAATTTTCATTTCGCTTAACTTATCAAGTTCCACCATAACCATTTCGGTTTCTTTCGGATACTTGGCAAGCAATGCTTCCAGCCAGTCCAAAGTTGAATGCCAGAATGCCGAAATTTTATCCGGTATCATTTCAGCAGTTTCTACTACCTGCGGAATGACTGCAAACGCAAGCAAGGTCAAAAGTCCGCATATAAAAACAATTGATAAAATAATGCTGACCGGTCGTTTGATTTTCAACCAAAACTTACCTTTAGCCTTGCCAAAAAGATGCTTTTCGATACTGCGCATCGGCAAATTTAGGATAAAAGCAATCAGGGCGCCGATTAAGAAAGGTGATATAATACTGAAGCCTTCTTTTATGAATGCCCATATCTGTTTAAAATAAATTACGCCCAAAGTAAGGACGGCTATCGTGAGTAAAATTTTAAGCCAGAAGAAATACCTCTGTTTTTCATTCTGCATAACCTTTTTCTCTCCTTATTCTTTATGTAAGACGATAATATCCACATATTAAGCCATACTATATCAGTTTATTATAGGTTGTCCATTATTGCAAGGAAAAAACGCAAAAAAAGACAGGCGAACCTGTCTTTTTTTCATGTGCCGAGACACAAATTTACTTTTCAAAATCAATTAAGCGATTTTGCTCTTAGCGATATCTGCTAAAGCTGTGAATCCTGCTGCATCGTTGATTGCCATTTCAGCAAGCATCTTTCTGTTGATGTCGATGTTAGCAAGCTTTAAACCATACATAAATTTGCTGTATGATAAACCGTTCATTCTAGCTGCAGCGTTGATACGTGCGATCCAAAGACGTCTGAACTGACGCTTGTTCTGCTTTCTGCCTGCGTAAGCGGAAGTTAAAGCTCTCATAACTGACTGCTTAGCAACACGATACTGCTTAGATCTTGCTCCTCTGTAACCTTTTGCAAGTTTTAATACTCTA
>JAZNTK010000019.1:0-16202 GCA_045591685.1 Lachnospiraceae bacterium | reverse complement strand
GGTAATAATATGTCATTATACTTGGCATTAGCGTGGCTTTTTGTAATGATTGTACTGGTTGTCATTGAAGTTGCAACTTTGGGACTTGTATGCATCTGGTTTGCCGGTGGAGCTCTTTTAGCAGCTATTGTTGCGGTGTTCGGCGGACCATGGTGGTTGCAGTTAATTGTTTTTGTATTAGTTTCAACGGTACTTCTTATTTTTACAAAGCCTCTTGCTAAGAAATATTTTACGGAGAAGATACAGAAGACCAATTCAGAGGACTTAATCGGGAAAAAGGTTATGGTCACGGAAGAGGTAGATAATGTTAAAGCAACAGGAGTCGCGGTTGCATCCGGATTAGAATGGACGGCGCGTGCAAAAGAAGACGGTGTCATTTTTATAAAAGGCGAAATTGCGTTGGTTCATGCAATAGAAGGTGTAAAACTGATTCTTGTTAAATGTCCACAGGAGCATAATGTGGACGATAAAGAAATTTTTCAATACAAATAAGAAAGAAAAGAGGGTAAAAGGATGAATGGAATGTTTTTAGCAGGTGGTGCAGGTCTTGGCGCATTATTATGTGTTTTGATTGTGGTTTTTGTTTTTCTTTTGGTTGTGGTAGTATCTTGTATTAAGATTGTTCCGCAGGCAAATGCGTATGTTGTAGAAAGTCTGGGTGCATATAAGGCTACATGGTCAGTAGGCATTCATTTTAAATGGCCTATTATTGACAGAGTGGCTAAGAGAATTACGTTAAAAGAACAGGTTGTGGATTTTCCGCCTCAGCCCGTTATTACCAGAGATAACGTTACTATGCGTATAGATACTGTTGTCTTTTATCAGATTACAGATCCTAAGTTGTTTGTATACGGTGTAGAAAATCCCATTATGGCGATTGAGAACCTGACAGCAACTACATTACGTAACATTATCGGTGAAATGGAACTTGACCAGACACTTACTTCTCGTGAAATTATTAACACCAAGATGCGTGCTTCTTTGGATGTGGCAACAGATCCTTGGGGAATTAAGGTAAATCGTGTTGAATTAAAGAATATCATGCCTCCCGCAGCTATTCAGGATGCAATGGAGAAGCAGATGAAGGCGGAACGTGAACGTCGTGAGGCCGTAACCAAAGCAGAAGGTGAGAAGAAAGCAGCCGTATTGGAAGCAGAAGGTAAGAAGGCAGCTGCTATTTTGGAAGCAGAAGCTGAGAAAGAATCAGCTATTTTACGTGCAGAAGCTGAAAAAGAGAAAACGATTAAGGAAGCAGAAGGTCAGGCAGAAGCTATTCTTAAGGTACAGCAGGCAAATGCAGAAGGTATCCGTATGATTCGTGAAGCAGGAGCAGACGAAGCAGTTCTTAAGATTAAGAGTTTGGAGGCTTTTGCGGCAGCAGCTAGCGGTCAGGCTACTAAGATTATCATTCCTTCTGAAATTCAGGGTATTGCAGGTCTTGCCGCAACCGCTAAGGAAATTTTGGATAAATAAACAGCAAATCAGATTTTAGAATATAAGTGTTTACGGAGGAGAATAAAATGAGCGTTCAGTTAAAAGGTCGCGATTTTTTAACCTTAAAAGATTTTACGGCGGAGGAGATTGAATATCTTTTAAAATTATCCGCAGAATTAAAAGATAAAAAGAAGAAGGGCGTTCCCATGGACGTCCTTCGCGGAAAAAATATTGTGCTTATTTTTGAAAAGACCAGTACCAGAACCCGCTGTTCTTTTGAAGTGGCAGCGTTTGATTTGGGCATGGGCGTTACATATTTGGATCCTTCCGTAAGCCAGATTGGCAAGAAGGAAAGCATTGCAGATACCGCGAGAGTATTAAGCCGCATGTATGACGGTATTGAATACCGCGGATATGGACAGACTATTGTGGAAGAGCTTGCAAGATGTTCAGATGTTCCTGTATGGAACGGATTAACCAATGAATATCATCCCACACAGATGCTTGCAGATATGCTTACCATTCAGGAGCAGCTTGGACGCTTGAAAGGCGTAAAATTAACTTATATGGGTGATGCACGCTACAATATGGGTAATTCATTGATGATTGCATGTGCAAAGATGGGTATGCATTTTACCGCATGTGCGCCGAAGCGTTATTTCCCGGATGAGGAACTCATTAAGCAGTGTGAAGAATATGCCAAGGAAAGTGGTGCAACCTTACGTTTTACGGAAGATGTGGAAGAAGGCACCAAGGATGTGGATGTTATCTATACTGACGTATGGGTATCCATGGGCGAGCCCGACAATGTATGGGTTGAGCGTATTAAGGATTTAACACCTTACCGTGTAACTATGGACGTTATGAAGAATGCCGGCGAGAATGCAATCTTTTTACATTGCCTTCCTTCATATCATGATCATAAGACAACAATTGGTAAGGAAATTGGTGAAAAGTACGGCTTGAGTGAGTTGGAAGTAACTGACGAAGTTTTTGAGTCTTCTTATTCAAGAGTGTTTGAAGAGGCTGAAAACAGAATGCATACCATCAAGGCTATGATGGCAGCAACACTGGGGGCATTTGAGAATGAGTGATAAAAGAGTTGTGCTCTGCGGAGCAAATGCCTATGAGCAGAAGTACTATTTGAATGAGCAGTTTGCCAAACTTCCTCAGGCGGTAAAAGATGAGTTGCAGATTATCTGCGTGCTTTTTACAGAGGAAGTCGGCGGCGTTTTTACCATGGTATTTGAGGAGGACGGAAGCCTTTCTTTGGAAACTGTGGCGGATGAAACCGATATTTATTATGATGAAATTTCCAGCGGTCTTCTGGTGCAGGAAATCAGACGAAACCGCCAGGATTTCTTTGAATCCTTAAAAATTTATTACCGTGTCTTTGTGCAGGGTGAGCCGATTGAGGAGTTGCTTAAGGAAGTGGAGGAATAACAACATGCTTCTGGTTGTAGACGTAGGAAATACTAACACCAACTTTGGTGTGTATGACGGCGAAGAGCTTTTAGTGAAATTCAAATTGATGTCCAAGTTGGAGAGAACCTCTGATGAATTTGGTATGGCAATTTGTGATTTGCTGAAGTTAAATAATATTGATAAAAAGAAAATCGAAGGAGCCATTATTGCCAGTGTTGTACCCAACGTAATGCATGCATTGGTTGGTTCCATTGAACGTTATATTGAAGTAAAACCCCTGATTGTGGGCCCCGGAATCAAAACCGGCATTAAAATCATTACAGAGAATCCCCGTGAAGTCGGTGCAGACCGTATTGTAGATGCGGTAGCAGCTTATGAAAAGTATGGCGGACCTGTTTTGGTGCTTGACTTCGGAACTGCAACCACTTACGATTTGGTAACTGAGGACGGTTCATTTGCGGCGGGTATTACAGCTCCCGGTATTAAAATTTCGGCAAGAGCTCTTTGGGAAGATACTGCAAAGCTTCCTAAGATTGAAATTAAGAAGCCGGCGTCAATTTTAGCCCAGGAAACCATTAGCAGTATGCAGGCCGGACTTGTATACGGACAGATTGGCCAGACTGAATATATTATCAAGAAAGTAAAAGAGGAAAGCGGTCTTTCAAACTTAAAGGTTGTAGCAACCGGCGGCTTGGGAAGTATTATCAGTGATGAAACCAAAGCAATTGATGTATATGACAGACAGCTTACTTTAGAGGGCTTACGCCTGATTTATGAAAAGAATCAAAAAAGCGGAGGAAAGAATTAGGTGAACACCTTAACAATCGGAGATGTAAACTTAAAAAATCCTTTTATTTTGGCACCCATGGCAGGAGTAACAGACCTGCCATTTCGTGTTTTATGCAGTGAGATGGGCGCAGGAATGAATTGCATGGAGATGGTAAGTGCCAAGGCAATTACATATAATAACAAGGCAACCTGGGATATGATGAAGATTGATCCGCGGGAGACCTGCGTGTCCTTACAGCTATTTGGTTCCGAACCCGATGTTATGGCAGAGGCGGCAAAACGAATCGAAGAACTGCCGTTTGATATCATGGATATCAATATGGGTTGCCCTGTGCCGAAGGTTGTGAATAACGGTGAGGGAAGTGCCCTAATGAAGAATCCTCTTCTTGTGGGACAAATTGTAGAGGCTGTGGCAGGTGCCATAAAGAAGCCTCTTACTGTAAAAATCCGTGCCGGCTTTGACGAGAATTCCATCAATGCGGTAGAGATTGCGCGCATTGCCCAGGAGAGCGGTGCGGTAGCAGTTGCGGTACATGGCAGAACCAGGCAGCAGTTTTACTCCGGAACGGCAGATTGGGAGATTGTCGCTCGCGTAAAAGATGCCTTGTCTATTCCGGTTATCGGAAATGGTGATGTGGTTGACGGACCGTCGGCAGAACGATTGATGAAAGAAACCGGCTGTGACGGTGTTATGATTGGCCGTGCTGCCAGAGGAAATCCATGGATATTCCGTAATATTATAAAATACTTCGAAACAGGAGAAGTTATTGGCAAACCGCCTATGGAAGAGATGCAGCAGATGATTGTCCGTCACAGCAAAATGCTTGTGGAATGCAAGGGTGAATACACTGCAGTCCGTGAAATGCGTCAGCATGTAGCATGGTATACAAGCGGATATCATAATTCGTCGACACTCCGAAGAAGGATTAATGAAGCAGAGAGTATTGAGGAGTTGGAAAGAATGGTATGCGGCAATTGCCGATAAGAAAGAGAATATCATATTTTTATGATAAAAAAGAGCTGAAATAAATTATGTATTTTCGGCTCTTTTTTGCATTCTTTTTTTGACATACAAAGGCCTGTGTGGTAAACTTAAAAATAGTAACATGGGTTAATAATGTACATAACCAAATTGCAATTGTAAGAGGTGGATACTTTGGATAAGTATGAATTTAAACTTCGTTCCGAAGAAATTGATAAGTTAATGGAACAGCAGAAGTATGCTGACGCTGTTCGATTGGCAGATACCATAGATTGGCGCCGTGTAAAAAGCGCTTCAACTTTAGCTAAAATTGCTGAGTTGTATAAGCTTAATAAGCGTTTTGAAGAATGTAGAGATCTTTTGGAAATGGCATATGACCGTAATCCCGGCAACAGAAATGTTGTCTATGCGTTATGCGAAATTTCCTTGGAATTCGGTGACATTGTAGAGGCGATTGAATATTTTAAGGAATTTGCGAAGCTGGCACCCAGGGATACCGGTGTTTATACGCTTCGTTATCGTATTTATGAAGCACAGAATGTGGGTTATGAAGACCGCATTGAGTTGTTGGAAGAGCTTAAGAAAAAAGACCGTATTGAAGAATGGGAGTATGAGCTGGCATATCTTTATCATCGTGCCGGTTTTGCAACCAAGTGTGTGGAAGAGTGTGACGAACTGATTTTATGGTTTGGCGAAGGCCCTTATGTGATTAAGGCAATGGAGCTTAAGATGCTTCATGAACCTCTAACTCCCTCCCAACAGGAAAAATATGACCGCAGAAACGAAGAAAAGATTCAGGTTGCGGCACAGGCAGCTATGGAAAGAAATACCGGAGAGATGGATTTAGACGATGATTTCCGTGTAAAAACCATCGATATGAGCAAGTTCAATACCATGAACCTGCAGGCGGAACTGGCTGAGAACCTGAAGGAATATATCAACGATGAGCCGGAACCCATTCAGCCCATAGGTGCAAACAGAGAGGACCAGCTGGTATATCATAATACCATTCCTGCCGACGCGCAGGAGGTTTTCTTTGCGGATCAGACAGCGGATATGCGTTATCAGATTCCCACACCGATAAATGTAGCAGAAGCAACACCGGAGATGGAAGCTTTTAGAGAGAGCTTTGCACAAGACTATGTGGGAACAGAACCTCCCCAGTCTATGGGACAGTTAATTGAGGATTTAGGCGAAGAAGCAACGGAGGAGATTCCTGTTGAAGAAGTGGTGAAAGCTACTGTAGTAACAGATACTGCACGTATGCAGACCCGTGACGTACAGGAGATTCGTTTTGAAGATGATATGGTATTGGAAGGCGTGGAGGTGAATCCTCAGGTTTCTGCCAATACAGCACCGATGGACGCTGTTTTGAAGGCTCCTTCTGCATATGAAAGACTTCTTGCTCAGGAGAAGGACGGACAGATTAGTCTTGCAACCCTTCCGGAGGAGAGAGTAGTTGAGAAGCAGATTACCGGTCAGTTAAATATTCAGGATATTTTAGCAGATTGGGAAAAGATGAAAAAAGAGCGTGAGCAGAAGATGCAGGAAGATGTGCGTCAGAAAGTGCTTGAGCAGACCGGACAGATTTTTACCCAGTTTGATGAATCATCTAAAACAGGTATTTTGGCATCTTTAGAAGACCCTTCTGTTTTGGACCGTATGGAAATTCCGGTCAGCGATACCGTGATGAAAGGCTTGGAAAGCCATACAAAGCAGGTGATTTTACCGGACTCCATGAAGAAGGAAGAAGAGATTCCGGAAGAAGAAATTACTGTTGAGGTAGAGGAATCTCCCGAAATCATCGAAAGCGAGGCTGAAGAGGAATTAAGCATCGAAGAAGAGGTTATAGAGGAAGCTCCCGTAGTAGAAGAGTTAACACCGGAGTTGATTGACAGTGTTGTGGAAGACACAACGACAATAGCCAGTGTTCTTTCACCGATAGAGGAAACCGCAGAGATTGATACCCAGACGATTGTATCCCAGTTTACGGGCGAGATTTCAACAACATCAGGAGAAGAAGAAACGGTAGTAATCGCGGAGAGTGTGGTATCGGAAGATGTAGAGGCACCTACCGATTTTGCAGCAAACGGCGAAGGAAACTTTTATGGTTCCGTAACAGCAGCAATTCCCGGAAGCATCTGGAAAGAAGTGGATGGTGTTATAGAAGATACAGAAGAAATACAGGAGGAAGATGCTGTGAATGAATTTAACATGCAGGAGCAGGATGATGTTGCTTCTGATGACGAACAGCAGGCAGATACAAATAAAGATTTGACGGCAGAGGAAAAAGAATTATTCCAGCCCTTCTTGTATTCCAAGAAGATGAAGGTACAGATTCTGGATACGTTGGAGAAGATTACGCTTGCTGCTTATGTGGGTAATGTGGTAATTACCGCAGATTCCGATAAAACAGCGTTGCAGTTGGCAAAACTTATTGTTTCTTATGTACGTAAGTGCGATGATAATTTCTCAGGCAACGTAGCAAAGATTGATGCAGAAAAATTAAATAAAAAAGATATGGGTAATGTATTTGCCAAGCTGGTAAATGGTGCACTTCTTGTAGAAGATGCAGGTAATTTAAGTAGCCAGGCAATGCGTTCCATGCTTCAGGAGTTAAATCAGGAAGCAAACGGCATTATCGTTATCTTAATGGATAAGAAGAAACCCATGGACACTCTTATGGGAAGAGGTGCAGTCATCAGCGAGTTCTTTAATGCAAGAATTGACGTACTTTCCATGAATGTGGATATGTTGGTTACTTACGGCATCCGTTATGTATATGACAAGGGTTACAGCGTTGATGATATGGGGCGTCTTGCATTGTACAAGAGAATTTCAGAAATGCAGGCAGGTAATCACACAGTAACCGTTGCAGAGGTAAAAGAAATCATGGACGACGCTATGCACAGTGCAAATAAAGGCGGGCTTTCTAAGATGGCAAGCATTATCATGCGCAAGCGTTACGATGAAAATGATTTGATTATCTTAAAAGAAAAAGACTTTGATTAATTTAGGGGGAAAACAAAATGGCAGCAAAGGCTAAGACTACTAAGGTAGATAAGGCTGAAAGTAAAAAAGTGAAAAAAAATGTTGTTCAGGGAGAAAGAGTTTTTATCTCTGATGCAGACTGTTACTTATTCGGACAGGGTACACATTATGATATTTATAAAAAATTAGGTGCGCACCCTTCTGTAGAAGACGGTGTAGAAGGTATTCATTTCGGTGTATGGGCACCGAATGCAATCAGCGTACATGTAATCGGTTCATTTAACGGATGGGATGAAAATGCAAATCCTATGGGTGAAGTCGGTGATGGTGGCGTATACGCAGCTTTTATCAAAGAAGCAAAAGTAGGAGATATGTACAAGTATCTCATTGAAACTCCGGAAGGAAAGAAGCTTTATAAGGCTGACCCGTTCGGAAATCATGCTGAAATGAGACCCGGTAATGCATCGAAAGTGGCGGACATTAACAAGTTTAAATGGAGCGATGATAGCTGGATGGGAGCCAGAGATTCCAAGAATGTTTTCGAGGAGCCTATGGCAGTTTATGAATGCCACATCGGTTCATGGATGCGTCATCCCCGTGAAGAAGAGGAAGGTTTCTACAATTACAGAGAATTCGCAGACAGAATCGTAGAATATTTGAAAGAAATGAAGTACACCCATGTAGAATTAATGGGTATTGCAGAACATCCTTTTGATGGTTCCTGGGGATATCAGGTAACGGGATATTATGCACCTACTTCAAGATATGGTACACCGGAAGATTTCCAGTATCTGGTAAATCTCCTTCATAAAAATAAAATCGGCGTTATCCTTGACTGGGTACCTGCTCATTTCCCCAGAGATGCCCACGGTTTGGCAGAATTTGACGGAACATGTTTATTCGAGCATCCGGATCCCCGCCTTGGTGAACATCCTGACTGGGGTACCAAGATTTTTAACTATGGTAAAAATGAAGTGCGTAACTTCCTTATCGCCAATGCTTTGTTCTGGATTAGGGAATTCCACATCGATGGTCTTAGAGTAGATGCGGTAGCGTCCATGCTCTACTTGGATTACGGTAAGCAGGATGGTCAGTGGGTAGCCAATAAATATGGCGGTAATCAGAATCTGGACGCTATTGAGTTCTTCAAGCACTTAAATTCCGTAGTACGCGGTACATATCCCGGCGTATGCATGATTGCGGAAGAATCTACTGCATGGCCTAAGGTTACCGGTGCTCCGGAAGATGACGGTCTTGGATTTACTTTTAAGTGGAATATGGGTTGGATGCATGACTTCTGTGAATACATGAAGTTGGATCCTTATTTTAGAAAAGGTAACCACAATAAGTTAACCTTTGCCATGAGTTATAACTCAAGTGAAAACTATATCATGCCCTTATCACATGACGAAGTGGTTCACTTAAAGTGTTCTATGGTTAATAAGATGCCCGGATATCAGGTAGATAAGTATGCAAACCTTCGTGTTGGTTATACATTTATGTTTACGCATGAAGGAAAGAAGCTTCTTTTCATGGGCCAGGAATTTGCGCAGGAAAGAGAGTGGAGCGAGGCAAGAGAGCTTGACTGGTACTTACTTGAGAACCATTTGAACCGCGGTATGCTGGAATACATGAAGGAATTGCTTGCAATCTACCGTAAGTACCCTTCTTTATATCAGATTGATAACAGCTGGGACGGTTTCGAATGGATTAATGCAGATGATGCAGACAGAAGTATTTACAGCTACTTCCGTAAAGGCAAAGAAAATAAGAATCGCATTCTCGTAGTTCTTAACATGACACCGATGCGTCGTGAAAACTACAGAGTCGGCGTACCCGCAAAGAAGAAATATAAATTGATTCTGAACAGTGATGACAAGCGTTTCGGCGGCAACGGCGGAGCGATTCCCGAAACATTAACCGCACAGGAAGGTGAATGTGACGGAAGACCTTATTACTTGGAGTTCAATCTTCCTGCTTATGGTGCGGCATTGTTTGTATTTTAATAGTATTTGACCATGTATAAGCATGGAATATCAGCTATTATAAAAGTTTAAATGCGACTGTGTTCCAACAGGGGCACAGTCGTTTGAACTTGTGTATGGAGTGTAAAAAATGAAAATTTCGGAGATTTTTAAACAGAAAAAAACCGTGTTTTCTTTTGAGGTATTCCCTCCTAAGAAAACCAGTTCCATTGAAAGTATTTATTCTAAATTAGGTGAGTTATCAGAATGCAAGCCTGATTTTATCAGTGTTACTTATGGAGCCGGCGGTGGCGGAGCCAGTGTGTTAACAGCAGATATTTGTAAAACCATTCAGGAAGATTACCATATTCCGGCAATGATGCATTTGACCTGTGTCAATTCCAGTAAGGAATCGGTGGAAGAGGTTCTGAAATTAATTAAGGAATACAAGATCGAAAATATCTTGGCACTGCGTGGTGATATTGTACCTGACCTTCCGAGACAGACCGATTTTATGCATGCCAATGAGTTGGTTACATATATTAAAAAACACGGCGATTTCCACGTATCCGGTGCTTGCTATCCAGAAGGACATCCCGAGTGCGACAATATGGTAGATGACATTTTGAATTTGAAAAAGAAGGTGGATGCAGGTGCCCAGCATTTGGTGTCACAGCTTTTCTTTGATAATAACATGTTTTATGAATTTCAGGAAAAGGCCCGTCTTGCAGGCATTAACGTACCCATTGAGGCCGGAATTATGCCGGTTGTGAATAAGGCACAGATTGAAAGAATGGTTACTACTTGCGGAGCCAGCCTTCCTGCCAAATTTGTTAAAATGATGAATCGTTTTGAGCATTCGCCCGAAGCACTCCGTGATGCAGGTATTGCATATGCGATTGATCAGGTGGTGGATTTGATGAGTCAGGGCGTGGACGGTGTGCACTTGTATACCATGAATCAGCCCGATGTTGCGAAGAAAATCAGCGATGCGGTTGTATCCTTGAGAAATGCGTAATAAGACTTAGATATACAAAAGGGAAAAATAAAAAAGAATATTTTAATATACTAAGGAGGAACTTATGGCGGTTTTTAAATGTGAAAGTTGTGGAGGTAATCTTGATGTAATAAACAACGGTGGGTCACGTGTTTTAGAGTGTCCCTATTGTGGTACCCAGCAGACTGTTCCGCAGACAGACGATGAAAAGAAGATTAATATCTACAATCGAGCAACTAAGTTAAGAATGCAGTGCGAGTTTGACAAGGCAGAAGGTATTTATGAGACTATCGTTACAAGTTATCCGGACGATGCAGAGGCTTATTGGGGACTTTGTCTTTGTAAGTATGGTATCGAATATGTGGATGATCCGGGAACAGACAAGAAAATTCCGACCTGCCACCGTACACTTACTGAATGTATTTTAGATGATGATGATTTTTCGCAGGTACTGGAAAATTCCGATGCCGACATGAAAGAGATGTATCGCGAGAAGGCAAAGGAAATTGACCGTATTCAGCAGTCTATACTGGAAGTTGCCGCACAGGAAGAGCCTTATGATATTTTTATCTGTTATAAGGAAACAGATGAAGACGGAGAACGTACTGATGACAGCGTAATTGCACAGGAAATTTATGATAAGCTTATCGAGAAAGATTATAAGGTATTTTTTGCAAGAATTACTTTAGAGGATAAGTTCGGAAAGGAATACGAGCCTTATATTTTCTCCGCACTTTGCTCTGCAAAGGTAATGCTTGTGATTGGTTCAAAATATGAGTATTTTGATGCTGTATGGGTAAAGAATGAGTGGCAGAGATTTTTGGAATTAAAAAAGACGGATGCAGAGAAAGTACTGATTCCCTGCTATCGCGATATTGATGCTTATGATATGCCGAGAGAATTTAAGAATTTACAGTCTGTTAATCTTGCGGCCGTTGGTTCTATACAGGATCTTGTGCGTAATGTAGGAAAGATTATTTCTCCGGAACAGAAGGCGCCGGTTGTTTCATCCGCAGGTGTGAGCATAGATTCTCTTATGATGCGTGCAGAGGACTTCCTTGCGGACAGAAATTGGGACGAAGCAGGAAACTACAGTGAAAAAGTATTGGATATGAACCCCAGATATGCTAAGGCATATTTGACAAACCTTATGTCCCAGCTTCGTATTTCCAAAATCAATCATATTGATGAATATTATCTTGATATCAGAAATAATCCGAATTACCGTAAATTCATGGATTATGCAGATGAAAAGTTAAAAAGAGAATTGGCTCCGCATTTTGAGAAGGCAGAGATTTCCAGAAAAGTTCATGTATATGCCAAGGCGGAAGAACTTGCAAGATCTACTAATATGGGAAATGTTGCAGACGCGATAGAACTTTTTGCATCCATTAAAGACTGGAATGACGCTAATCAGCAAATGATTAACTGCCGCAGAAAGATAACAAATTATCATCTTGATAAATCGCACAAAGAGCTGGATACCGCAAAGAAGAATTTAAAGAAGAGTAAGAATGTATTCAAACTTTTCCCGACCGCATTTATGTTACTTATTATTATTGTAGGTGTACTCGCCTTGTTAATAGGTGGGGCATTGGCATCTACAGATAATAATGCTGTTTATGATTCTGCAATGATATGTATGCTTGTTGGTACGCTTGCAGCGTTTATAGGCGGAACAATAAGTACTATGATGTTGTTCAAATGGAGCAGTATATTGAGCTTTTTCGGAGCGTATTTTATTAACGGTTTTACATGCGGTATTTTGGGCGTGGTTGCAGCAATTGTCAATTTCGTGAAAACATTAGTTGCACGTAACCGAGATGTAAAAGAAAAGCGACTGATTGTTGAAGGCATTACTCTCAAAATAGAAGACTATAAAAAGGCTCTCGAGAATTTGAAGTAAAATACATAGTATTCGACACATTAAGTAATGTATAACGAATAAAAAGGGTGCTTTTACGGCACCCTTTTATAATGTAAAAACAGTTGACAAAAGGAAAATGACCTAGTATAATAACATTTGCGTCGGAAGACGTGACATGAAACATACACATATTGGTAAGGTAGTTTCAGGCTATGGAGAAATACTCAAGAGGCTGAAGAGGCGCCCCTGCTAAGGGTGTAGGTCGGGCAACCGGCGCGAGGGTTCAAATCCCTCTTTCTGCGTTGAAGATTAAGCGAAAGTCTTGTATATCAAGGTTTTCGCTATTTTTTTATAAAAGAATTACTAAGTGAACAAAGGGAGAATGAACCATGTTACCTAAATTAGAAGTACATTTTGGAGAAGAAGTGTTGCACGTACCACAAAATAAAAAAGTAAATCTTATTACATTTGCTTACAAAAGGGATACTTTGAAAGAGAGCATTTTGGAATGTTATCGTATGAGAACATTGGATATAATAGAGGAAAACGGAATAGAAAAAGATTATTATGATATTACTTCTGAAGAAATAGAAGCACAACTTGTGAAAGATTTGAAGGAATTTGGGGACGACTATGTATTCGATATTGCTTGGAAAGAAGGAGACTCGGAAATTTTGGGAAAGTCACAAATGAGTTTTTATGAGTGGATTAGTGACGAGGAAGAAGAGTTTGAGGGAAAAGTGGAATAAAGGAGGATGCCACTATGGACAAATTCAACGAAGTTTTAAACGAGACTATGAACCGATATGATGAAACCTTCAGGAAGTTGGCAGAAGGAGAACCTCCTAAAATAGAACTTTCAAAGCAAGATTTGGAAGACGAAAAAATAAAAAGTACAAAGTAAAAGAGAAGGTGCGCGCCTTCTCTTTTTGTATGTGTAATTATTGCTTTTTAATTAATTCAGTAACTAATGAGGAAATGCAATTTAACTGGTTAGGAGTTAATTTTTTTATATTTAAAAAGAGTTGTTGCAATTCAACCGGCTGCTTGGCGTCAGTGTCAAAGAATTCTTGGGGCGATATGCACAAGTACTCGCAAATGTAAAAAAAGGCAGTCATAGAAGGCAATGATTTACCGGATTCGATGTTATTAATATATCCGGGGTTTTGCCCAATGGACAGACTCATATCTCTGGCGGATACTTTCTTCTGATTTCTCAATTCAGTAAGTCGCAAAGCAAATTTTTCTTCATACATAAAACAGCACCTCCTTTTATCATATTGTATCCAATATATTGTGAGAAGATATTTGACCTAAAGCGATATTTGTGATAAAATAACGGAACAGATGCGATATATATGTAAAAGTTGTTAGAAGACAACTGACATAAAACAAAAAGGAGAAAAACAAAATGAAAAACAAGATGAAAACCCTGTTGTTAACAGGAATTTTAGGAACCATAGTCTTTGGTTTGACGGGTTGTGGCAGCACTACCGTAGACCTTAATGAGTATATCACTATTGAGGTGTCGGGATACAATTCGCTGGGAGAGGCAAAAGTATCCTTTGACTATGATGCTTATGAAGAAGATTATGGAGACAAAATTACAGCAAGAATTGATGAAAATAATATCACATCGATGAGTTTAGATCTTTATTATGGAGGAGAACCGCATACGGTAATGTTAAATTATTGTACGGATTATGAGGTTGATAAGACAAGTGAACTTTCTAATGGTGATGTAATTAAGCTTGTTTGGGATTGTGAAGATGAAACTGTAAAAGAGATTTTTAATTGTAATTTAAAATACTCTGATATTGAATATACGGTAGAAGGACTTGAAGAGATTGGTACTTTTAATCCGTTTGATTATGTGACCGTGGATATTGCAGGAATTGCGCCTGATGGTACAGTTACGATTACCCCTGATTATGATAAACCGGAGATGCAATATTTATCGTTCTCTGCAGATAAAAGTAGTGGACTTTCAAATGGAGATGTTGTTGTGGTAACTGCTGATATACAAGGTGATGTTGATAGTTTTGCACAGCAGTTTAACTCTATCCCCAGTCCTGTTACTATGGAATTTACTGTAGAAGGTTTGACATCTTATGTTTCTTCTGTAGCAGATATTGACGACACAACACTTGATTCAATCAAGCAACAGGCAGAGGATGCATATAAAGCACGTTGGGTAGAATTAGAAGGCAATATGGACGGATTGCAGGGATTAACTTATATAGGAAACTATTTCTTATATAAGAAAGAAGGGATGTCCGGAGAAGAAACAAATCAAATTTATATGGTATATAAAGTAGATTGTTCCCTTAGTGGTACTGCTTACCCTCATTATGTATATGTTAAGTTTTCAGATATTTCTGTAGATGAAGCAGGTAACGGAGTGGTGGATTTGAGTCAATATGAATTTGTAGAAAATAAATGGCAACCTACAGGTAGTTGGATGTTCTATTATTTCGGATACGGTACTCTGGATGAATTATATAATGATTGCGTTGTATCACAGATAGATGCATATGCATATGAGAATAATGTAGTGGAGTAGAGGACGAAATAGTTTTATTAAAAAGCAGGGGTAGAAATACCCCTGCATTCCGTATTTTATAAAATGAGAAAGGAAAAACAAGATGAAAAGAAAAATATTTTGTAGCATATTAATTGGATGTTTGGTTATGAGTTTCGTTGCATGTGGCAAAGAAGAGACCGGAACAACTGCATCGGAGCAAGAGCCTGTTGTTAGTGAGGAAATAGGCATAACTGAAGATATAGTTGAAGATGTTATAGAGGAAGTAGTACCTGAAGTATGGTCTGACAAAGTATCCGATACATTCAAGCCTGCATTTGATGCCCACCCCATTTTGCAGGGAGAAGTTATTGCAGGTGGTACTTACGAGGATATGGTAGCACACATAGGCGAGGCAAATGTCCCTAGCGAAACGGATTATATGCACTACTATTCCCATACCAATTCCAATGGTGCATCGTTTATTTCTAATTTTGATTACCTTGAAGGTGCAGACACACACGTTCGTAGAATGTTTGCTTCAAGTAATGATATTGTTGAAGCATACGAATACTTTATGTGTGACAACGAATACTATGCTATTACTACTGAAACATACGACACTATGGTAAAGTACAAAACAGATGGTGTATTTTACGACACATTCAAAACCTACGAAGATGTTGTCAATGTAATGGGAGTACCCGGATACATTACTGATGTAAATGCTTTAATAACCGTTGCTGATATTGAAGAAATTACAATCATTTGGGTAGTACCACCTACGGATGGTGATATGTCTTATATCGAATTTGATTTCGATGCCAATGGAAAAGTATTATCACATACTTTCTGGTAAATCAACAACATAATCAATTGCAAAGGCAAGGGTAAAAACCCTTGCCTTAACTGGTAGCCAAGAATTTTTAATATATATTAAAACCAGGCAAGGAGGAAATAGAATGTTTTGCGTTAAATGTGGAAACAAAATGGCTGACGGAAGCATATTTTGTCCCCAATGTGGTACAAAGGTTGGGGATTCCGGAACGGTAACTGCTTCAAAACAAGAAGGTGTTTATAGTAAAGAACTTGATAAAAGGGCATTGAAGATTTATTTAAAAAATGTATTAGTCTTGGAATGTATTGTACATAAGTTGAATGAACAAATGAATGCGCTTGATAAGAAAATTAAGAATTTAAAAAGTTACAATTACTATCGAGAGTTTGATTTA
>JAZNTK010000018.1:0-9083 GCA_045591685.1 Lachnospiraceae bacterium | reverse complement strand
TTCAATTTCTATGGAAAAAATGTGAAAACTTTTTATTTTATATTTGTTTTCTTTGAAAAGAATGCTATAATGTGAAAAGTTGGTTAAGAAACAGCAAAGAAAAATAAATATACAGTAAAAGAATGGAGATAAAACAATGAGTATTTGGTTGGCAATTTTATTACTGGTTGTAGGTTTTGCCCTTTTGATTTGGGGTGCGGATTTCTTCGTAGACGGCGCAAGCAAAGTGGCAGACCGTATGAAGATTCCTCAGATTGTAATCGGTCTTACCATCGTAGCCTTCGGTACCAGTGCACCGGAAGCGGCGGTAAGTATTTCGGCAGGTTTAAAAGGCAGCGCGGACTTGGCGGTAAGTAATGTTGTGGGTAGCAATATTATGAACATCTTTGTTATTCTTGGTCTTGCTTCCGTGATTACGCCTCTTGCGGTACAGAAGAATACCAGAAAGATTGAGATGCCTTTTGTTATTGCAACAACCTTGCTTATGATGTTCCTTGGTATGTTTGACGGCAAGCTTGCTTGGGTAGACGGTTTGATTCTCTGGGCATGTATGATTGCTTTTATGGTATATCTGTTAAAAACTGCTTTAAGCGGCAAGAACAATACCCCTGTGGAAGAACCGGAACCGGAGAAAAAGAAGGCGCCTATCATCTGGTTGATTGCCAAGATTATTATCGGTGGCGTAGCAATCGTGTTCGGTAGTGATTTTGCGGTAGACGGAGCGACAGCTATTGCAACCTCTATGGGCTGGAGTGAGCGTTTAATCGGTCTTACCATTGTGGCGCTTGGAACATCGCTTCCTGAGCTTGTAACTTCCGTAATTGCGGCTTGCAAGAAGAAAGCAGACATTGCCATCGGTAACGTAGTGGGAAGTAATATTTTTAACGTGCTTTTCGTACTTGGCACTACTGCATTGATTACTCCGGTATCATATCAGAACGCGTTTATCGTGGATAATATTGTAGCTGCAGTTGCGGCATTGCTTTTATTCCTCTTTGTATTAAACAAGGATTGCAAGTTAAAACGCTGGGGCGGCGCAGTGCTTCTCGGTGCGTATGTAGTGTACTTTGTATATTTGATGATTAATCCCTTTGGATATGGGGTATAAAAGAAGTTAATAATTCATAATAAAAGTGTCGGAAAATCTACATTTTTCGGCACTTTTACAATGTTCACACGCTTGCAAAACTTGCTTTTTTCGTGTAAACTATTGAACGTATGAGAAGATGTTTAATGTAAGAAAGGAAGTTTGAAATGTCAGTACAGTCTGAAATGATTCAAAAACAACTTTTAGAAGCGAATATGGAAACTGAGCTTGCAAAAGCTGCAGAGAGACTTTATGGCAAGAGCTTTAAGGATTGCAGTGAAGCAGAGCTTTATTATGTATTGTTGAGTTTTACCAAGGATTTGTCCAAGGTGACCGACGCTATCGAAGGCGAGAAGAAGGTTTATTATATCTCAGCAGAATTCCTCATTGGTAAGCTTCTTTCCAATAATTTAATTAACTTAGGTATTTATGACCGCGTAAGCGATATTTTAAAAGCAAACGGCAAGGACCTTGCAAAGGTAGAAGAATTCGAGCCCGAACCTTCACTTGGTAACGGTGGTCTCGGACGTCTTGCAGCTTGTTTCTTGGATTCCATTGCAACCTTAGGCTTGCCCGGTGACGGTATCGGTTTGAATTACCACTTCGGTCTTTTTAAGCAGGTGTTCAAGGATTACAAGCAGTGCGCAGAGAAGAATGACTGGATTGAAGAACAGTCATGGTTAAACCGTACAGATGTAAGCTTTGATGTAAAATACAAAGATTTTACAGTGAAATCAAGATTGTTTGATATCGATGTAATCGGTTATGAAAACGGTGTAAACAAGCTTCATTTATTTGACTTGGAAAGCATCGATGAAAGCCTTGTAAAAGAGGGAATTGATTTCGATAAAGAAGATATCGAGAAGAACTTAACATTGTTCTTATATCCCGATGATTCCGACGAAGCAGGTAACTTACTTCGTATTTACCAGCAGTACTTCATGGTAAGTAATGCGGCTCAGTTGATTCTTCATGAGATGAAAGAGCGTAAGTACGATTTAAGAAAGATGTATGAGCATGCGGTTATCCAGATTAACGATACACATCCTACCATGATTATTCCTGAGTTGATTCGTATCCTTACAGAAGATAAGGCAATCAGCATGGATGAGGCAATTGAAATCGTTAGCAAGACCTGTGCATATACAAACCATACCATTTTAGCAGAAGCTCTTGAAAAATGGCCTTTGAAGTACTTAGAGAAGGTTGTTCCTGCTTTGGTACCCATTATCAAGGAATTGGATAAGCGCGTAGCTGCAAAGTATGACGATCCCAAGGTACAGATTATTGATAAAGATGAGCGTGTACATATGGCACACATCGATATTCACTACGGATTTGCAATCAATGGTGTTGCAGCACTCCACACAGATATCTTAAAAGATACCGAATTGAATGCATTTTATAAGATTTATCCCGAGAAGTTTAACAACAAGACAAACGGTATTACCTTCCGTCGCTGGTTGTTATCTTGCAACCGTGAGTTGGCAGAATACATTACTTCTTTAATCGGTAACGGTTATAAGAAGGATGCTGATGAACTTGAGAAGCTTCTTGCTTACAAGGATAATGAAGAATTACTTGCGAAGTTAGAAGAAATCAAGAAGGGTAAAAAAGCTGAACTTGCAGCATACATCGCTGAAAACGAAGGCGTTACACTTGATCCGGAATCTATTTTTGACATTCAGATTAAGAGAATGCATGAATATAAGCGTCAGCAGATGAATGTTTTATACATCATTCACAAGTACCTTGAAATCAAGGCCGGCAAGAAGCCTGTTCGCCCCTTGACTTTTATCTTTGGTGCGAAGGCAGCGCCTGCTTACATCATTGCACAGGATATCATTCATTTAATCCTTGTAATGCAGGAAATCATTAATAATGATCCTGAAGTAAGCCCTTATATGAAGCTTGTTATGGTTGAGAATTACAACGTAGCATATGCACAGCGTTTGATTCCTGCCTGCGATATTTCAGAACAGATTTCTTTGGCAAGCAAGGAAGCATCAGGTACCGGTAACATGAAGTTTATGTTAAACGGTGCGGTAACATTAGGTACAGCAGACGGTGCTAACGTAGAAATTCATCAGCTTGTAGGCGATGATAACATCTATAAGTTCGGTAAGTCCAGTGAAGTAGTTATCGAGCATTATGCAAAGGCTGATTACGTATCTAAGGATTACTATAAGAACAGCCCTGTAATCAAGGAAGCGGTTGATTTTATCGTAAGCAAAGAAACCTTAAAGATTGGTCACAAGGAGCAGTTAGAACGTCTTTACAATGAACTTTTAAATAAAGACTGGTTCATGACATTACTCGACCTTGAAGAATATATCGAAGTAAAAGATAAGATGTTTGCAGACTTCGAAGACAGAGCAATGTGGAGAAAGATGATGCTTGTAAACATTGCAAAAGCAGGTTTCTTCTCATCAGACCGTACAATCGCAGAATACAATCGCGATATCTGGAAGTTGAAGTAAGCTACAACACGGGGGGAATTAAAAATGGTTAGAAAGAGCGGAGTGTTACTGGCAATCACGAGCTTGCCGTCAAAATACGGTATTGGTTGCTTTTCAAAAGAGGCTTATGATTTTGTAGATTACCTTGAGGCAGCAGGCCAGCATTACTGGCAGGTGCTTCCTATGGGGCCGACTGGCTATGGTGATTCGCCTTATCAGTCATTCTCTACATTTGCGGGAAATCCTTATTTTATCGATTTGGAAGATTTGATTGAGCGTAAGTGGCTGACAGCTAAGGAATGTGACGCCGTGGATTTCGGCGATATGGAGCAGTACATTGATTACGAGAAGATTTATAAAGGTCGTTTCAAATTGCTTCGCAAGGCTTATGAAAAGTCCAATATCGCTGAGAATGAAGACTTTCAGGCGTTCTGTGAGGAAGAGAAGGATTGGTTGCCGGATTATTGCCTTTATATGGCAATTAAGGATGAAAACGGCGGTAAAAGCTTTATTGAGTGGCCGGAGAAACTTCGTAAAAGAGATAAAAAAGAAATTGCGGTAGCAAAGCGCAGATTGGCAACTGAGATCGAATTTTATGCCTTTTTGCAGTATATGTTTACGTTGCAATGGCTTTCCATTAAGGATTATGCAAATGATAAGGGTATTGAGATTATCGGCGATATTCCTATTTATGTAGCATACGATAGTGCAGATACCTGGTCAAGACCGGAATTATTCCTTTTGGATGAGGAAGGTTATCCTACTGGTGTAGCAGGTTGCCCGCCTGATTATTTCTCTAAGACCGGTCAGTTATGGGGCAATCCGTTGTATGACTGGGATTATCATGAGGATACCGAATTTGAGTGGTGGATTGACAGAATGGCGCAGTGCTTTAAGTTGTATGATATGGTGCGTATTGACCACTTCCGCGGTTTTGATGAATATTATAATATTCCTTACGGTGATCCGACTGCAGAGTTTGGCGAGTGGGAATATGGTCCGGGATTTGAATTATTCCGTGCGATGAGGGATGCTTTGGGCGATAAACCTATTATTGCTGAGGATTTGGGCCTTTTGACCAAATCAGTCATTCGACTTGTAAAGCGTACAGGATACCCCGGAATGAAGATTTTGGAGTTCGCATTTGATTCAAATGAAGACAACGATTATCTTCCGCATAATTTCTCAACAAATTGTGTGGTATACACAGGTACCCATGACAATGATACCGTGCAGGGATGGTATGCATCTGCAAACAGAACGGATAAAAAGCAGATTAAGTTATATTTGGGTGTTCAGAATAGTAAGAATCTTCATTGGGATATGATTCGTTTGGCGTTATCAAGCGTAGCGGATACGGCGATTGTTCCGATGCAGGATATTTTGGGACTTGGTTCTGAGGCACGAATGAATACGCCTTCTACAATGGGATTGAACTGGAAGTGGAGATTGCTTCCGGAACAGTTACGAGATGAAGATGCTAAGCAGCTTTATGAAATGACGAAGGTGTACGGCAGATTATAAGAGAGAAAAAACGGAGTGTGAAAAACACTCCGTTTTTATATTTAGAACATTTTACTAAGTTCTGAATTGGAGAAGGACCTGTCTTCGGTCACATCTTTCTCAAACCATGCGGGTGGTGTAAAAGCATTGGCTTCTTCAATACTTTCAAATTCAACTTCGGCAAGGACTAAGGGTGCCAAAGGCGCTTCAAATACGTCTAATTCGATGGTAAGTTTCTCATTGTAGGGAATGCGGTAGCGCTTCTTGGAGATAATCAAGCCGTCAGCTTTTTCGCGCAAATGATAGTAGGCTTCTTCGTTTAAGGGAAGATTATATTCTTCTCTGGCAAGGAAGCCTTTTCCTTTATACGTGAGATAAAAGTCATCATTTTCGCGGCGTACGCGTACGACAGGGGCTGTGTTCAGATAGCCCTGTTCTAAAGTGAGGCAGGGGTATTGTTCCAAGTTGTCGGGCAATTTATTTATTGTAAATTTTCTTTCGATTTCCATGTGAGACTCCTTTTTGTATGTGAGTGTGTCGGCATATTCTTTACGTTACAATTATAGCAGAAAAGCGCGTATATATACAAGAAAGGAAAGGGTTTTAATCAAAAAGACGATATGTTATAATGTATATAAACATAATGCGCCGTGTAGCGGTGAAAGGAGGTACTCCTATGACTTGGTTAGAGACTATAAATGAATTTAATGTAATATCTGTTATTGTAAGAATGTTGCTTGCGATGCTTCTTGGCGGTTGCATTGGTTTGGAACGTGAGAAAAGTAAACGACCGGCCGGTTTCAGAACACATATTTTGGTTTGTGTGGGTTCCTGCATGACGGCGTTAATCGGTTTATATGTGGTGTATGAGATGGGAGCGAATTCCGACCCTGTGCGTATTGCGGCACAGGTGATCTCAGGTATTGGTTTCCTCGGTGTAGGAACCATCCTTGTAAAAGAGCATGACCACATTACAGGGCTTACCACAGCGGCGGGCCTTTGGGCGACTGCAGCAATCGGTATTGCCTGCGGCTATGGCTTTTATGTGGGAGCGTTGGTTGGTACTTTGGTAGTGGCAATTACTTCAGCAATTTTATTTAAATTAGAAGGCAGAGGGCGCAAGAAGAATAAAAAGGTTATTATATATATTGAAATAAAAGGCTTGGATTGTCTGAATGAGTACATTGACTGGATCAATGATACTTATAAAGCAAAGTGCATTACTGTAGTTGCACCGAGAAGTGCAACTGCCGGAAATGTAGGCTTAGAAGCTGTGTTGCCTGTGGTAGGTAACGAAGATATGAAGGCTGTGCTTGAGACCGTGAGAGCGAAGGAGAAAGTTGTGTTCGCCATGGAGAGCGTGAAGCGGGAGAAGTAAGATGAAGATATTATTTGATGGTATTTTTATGTGGTTTGTTATAGCGTTTGCAACGATTCGATTGCTTATATCAGAATTGGGTGTTGCGTTGCTTTGTGGCTTGATTGCTTTTATTGCTGTAATTGTGATATGTCGCTCCATTCCTTATAAAAAAGAGAAGTTAATACGTGTGGCGGCTGTAATCATAGGGGTGTGTCCTACGGTCGCAATCATATGGTATCTTATATTTCCGACGGCCTTTCCCTATGTGGATTTATGGGTGTTGGGCAAAACGGAGGAAGAGATTATAGAAGTGTATGGAGAGCCTCGCTTTGATACAGACGAGGCACATGGACATAATGAAATGGCTTATTATACAAGATATATCTTTTTGGACCCGGAGTATTATATCATTACCTTTGATGAAAACGGAAAAGCAGTTGATATGAGGGAAGATTTATTTGTGCCGCTGGGTGGTTAGTAGAGTGGTATAAAAATAGAAGCATAATTAAAAATGCATCCTTTTGAAGGGATGCATTTTTGTTTTCTAAAATACCAAATTTTTTATAAATATAACTTATATCAACGCAGTACTGAAATATCTTTCAACTCTATCGGGAAGGATGGTTGCAATTACTTTATCTTTGCCGTACTTCTCTGCCATCTTTTTCGCTGCCCATACATTGGCACCAGCTGAGGTTCCGCAAAGCAAGCCCTGGACTCTTGCCAGTTCTCTTGCAGTTTCAATCGCGTCTTCGTCGGTTACTTCCACAATATCGTTAATGATAGATACATCTAAAATATCAGGGATAAAACCATCGCCGATACCCTGAATCTGGTGAAGGCCCGGTTCGTCGCCAAGAAGTGCGGATACATTCTTGGGTTCTACCGCAACAATCTTGGTGTTGGGGTTCTTTTCTAACAAATATTTGGATACACCTTGTAAGGTTCCGCCGCTTCCGATACCGGAAACATAGATATCAATTTGTTGACCGAGTTGGTCACAAAGTTCAACGGCAGTGGTTTTATAATGAATATCAGGGTTTGCCGGATTCTGGAACTGCTGAGGCACGAAATATTTGTCAGAAGAAGCAGCAATACGTTCCGCTTCCTCTACAGAACCGCCGATGCTTAACTCGGGAGGTGTTAAAACAAGTTCTGCTCCTAAAGCACGGATGATTTTCTTACGTTCTTCGCTCATATTCTCAGGCATAACGATAATAACTTTATAACCTTTGCGGATACCGCAGAGTGCAAGACCGATACCGGTATTACCGGAAGTGGGTTCGATAATAGTCATGCCGGGTTTTAATTTGCCGGATTTCTCGGCTTCGTCTAACATATTCTTGGCAATGCGGTCCTTGATGCTTCCGCCCGGATTTAAAAACTCGGCTTTGGCAAAAATATTCAACCCTGTTGTTTCTTTTAAAGAAATTAAGGGAGTGTTTCCGATTAAGTCTAAAACGTTTGTGTAATACATAGTGGCTCCATTTCTCTTTTATGTATATAATATGCATGCATTCGCACACTTTCTATATTATAGTACATTTCTTTGTGAAAAACCATCGTTTTATTGGATTTTCTTGAGGATTCTTTATTATATTGTTTATCGCTAGGTATCTCTGTTTGGGCACATCGCGAACACGGATGAGTATATCAAACATTTTTAACGTAGTGAATCCCGCTTTGTAGGGAACTGTCATAGTAGTATATCCTCAGCAAAGATATGTTATTTTCACTGAAGAACCTTTTGTACACGTCAGCACTTAACGAGCAGAAGCCTAGCGTACTGCGAGTTTAGTACTGTTACGTGGACAATTGAGCGAGAGCGCGTTCTGAAGGGAATATAACAATATCGTGCTGAGGCTCGTTATAAATCCCTGCAAAGCGGACCGCAACTTAAAAAACCTCCCTCACGAATCCGTGAGAGAGGTTTTATATTTAAGTATAAAGTTTGGATTAGCCCATTGTTACAACTACGTTGTAAACTTCCTTGCCCTCTTCGTAAGGGATGATGCATCCGTCTACTTCCTGTCCGTCAACTACCAATGATTTAACGCCCTTGCATACATGAGCAGGGTTCTTAATTGTGATGTTGTAAACAGCGCCTCTAAACTGACGAGTAGCGGTAAGTCCGTCCCAAGCTGCGGGGATAGAAGGATCAATCTTCAAACCATCGAAGTCAGGAGCGATACCGAGGATGTACTGTGAAATAGCTACCATGTTCCAAGCTGCAGTACCGGTTAACCATGAATTCTTACCCTGACCAAAGTTCTTGCCGGGTCTGCCGATATCGGAACCTGCGTCCTTACCACCGATCATCTGGCCGTATACATAAGGCTCAGTCTTGTGGATATCAGAAGTTTCCTCAGTGAAAGCGGGAGCAATCTTTGAGTAGTACTCAAATGCCTTGTCTCCACGACCTGCGTATGCTTCTGCACAGATAATCCATGCATTGTTGTGAGTGAAGATACCTGCGTTCTCTTTGTAACCGCCGGGATAAGTAGAAATCTCACCGTACTGGATATAGTACTTAGTGAATGCGGGGTTGTTAAGTACGAGACCGAAGTCTGTATTCAGGTATTTATCAATAGAGTTCAAAGTCTTGATGTCCGCGCCTTCTTCTTTACCGATATCAGACATAACTGCGAATCCCTGAGGCTCGATGAAGATCTTA
>JAZNTK010000017.1:0-37287 GCA_045591685.1 Lachnospiraceae bacterium | reverse complement strand
CACTTTACTAATGTAGGAGCGCTCATTTTCCAGTTTGCGCGTCTTTTATCTCTTCTACCTTTGGAAGATTTATTCTTAGGACAAATAGACATTGTGTTACACCTCCATATCATAAACCGATGCCGGAAATATTCGTACTTTTCAGATTATACAAGCATGAAGGTACTTTGTCAACTAAAATTTTACCATTTCTCATTATATTTTAAAAAATCTTTGTATTATCCCCAAAAGTTCTTTTTTATATGAAATCTTGATTTTTGCTTGCAATTTTAGTATAGTATTAGACGAGTGTGGGTTTCTGTCCATAGTGCAAAATGGATAAGCTTTTATACATAGTATAAAGATTATGATGAAAACCTGCCGAAGAACGGAGATGGACAATGTCAGAATATGTTAGAGTCGTAGTAGATGCTATGGGTGGCGACAATGCTCCCGTAGAAATTATAAAAGGTGCCGTGAAAGCGATTAAAGAAAATGATAAAGTAAAAGTGCTTCTTACCGGCAAACAGGAAGTTATTGAAGAAGAATTAAAACAGTACGAATATAATAAGGAACAGGTTGAAATCGTGGATGCAAGGGAAGTCATTGAGATGGCAGAATCCCCTGTTAATGCAATTCGTACCAAGAAAGATTCTTCCATCGTAAAAGGTATGGGTCTTGTAAAAGAAGGACAGGCTGATGCTTTTGTATCCTGTGGAAGTACCGGTGCAATTCTGGTGGGCGGACAGGTTTTGGTAGGGCGCCTTCCGGGTGTGCAAAGACCGCCTTTGGCACCGTTGATTCCGACAGCGAAGGGTATGGCTCTTCTTATTGACTGTGGTGCCAACGTAGACGCGAAGCCTTCTTATCTTGTGCAATTTGCCAAGATGGGTACTGTTTATATGAAGAATATTATGGGAATAGAGAATCCCAGAGTTGGTATCGTAAACAACGGTGCAGAGGAAGAGAAGGGAAATGCACTTGTTAAGGAAACATTCCCTTTGTTAAAAGCATGTCCTGATATTAATTTTGTTGGCAGTGTGGAAGCAAGAGATATTCCAAAGGGTGATGTGGATGTTATTGTCTGCGATGCATTTGTAGGCAACGTTATTCTTAAGTTATATGAAGGTGTCGGTTCTACATTGATTAAGGTGGTAAAAGATGCCATGATGTCTACCACAAGGGGAAAGATTGGCGGAGCATTGGTAAAACCCGGTCTGAAGCAGGCCTTGAAGAAATTTTCTGCCGATGAGTACGGCGGTGCGCCTTTGCTTGGTTTGAAAGGTCTTGTTGTAAAATCTCACGGAAGTTCAGATGCAGAGGAAGTGAAGCATTCTATTTTACAGTGTGTGGATTTTAAAGAGCACGATATTAATCGCAAGATTAGTGAAAGTTTAAGCGCAACAGCAGAAGAGGCGTAAGAGAAAGATTGGAGATACAATGGAACTGGAAGTATTAAAAACAGTAATATCAAATATTCTCAAGGTTGACCCTAATGAAATCACAGAGGATACTACCTTTTTGGGCGATTTAGGTGCAGACTCCCTTGATGTTTATCAGATTGTAAGTGGTGTGGAAGAGGAATTAAATATTACCATTACCGCAGAAGAGGTGGAGAAGATTACCACTGTAAAAGAAGCAATTGAGGTAATTACCAACGCAGAAAAGAATGAATAATCCGGAAAGGCCCAAAGGGGCTTTTTCTATGAGAATAAGGGAAAACATTAGTAACGGAGAAGTGTTATGAATGTAGATGCGAATATCGCTGAAGTTGAGAAGCGTATTTCTTATACTTTTAAAAATAAAGAACTGCTTAAGTGTGCGTTGACACACAGTTCTTTTACAAATGAATTAAAAATCAATAAATGGGAGAATTACCAGCGTCTGGAGTTTCTGGGTGATGCGGTGCTTGAACTGGTCAGCAGTGAGTTTTTGTATGAAGGCAATTCTGTTATGTCCGAGGGCAAAATGTCTAAAGTTCGTGCTTCCATGGTATGCGAGCCGGCACTGGCTTTTTGCGCAAGAAAAATTAATTTGGGTGAGTTGATTTTGCTTGGTAAGGGAGAAGAACTTGGTGGCGGACGTGAGCGTAATTCTATTCTTTCTGACGTCTTCGAAGCAATTATCGGTGCGATGTATCAGGATGGTGGCTTGGAAGAGGCGAGAAAATTTATTCACAAATTTGTCCTGGATGATGTGGAAGAAAATCAGTTGTTTGTAGACAGTAAGAGTATTCTGCAGGAAAAGATTCAGGCTGAAACAGGAAGTACACTTTGTTACAAACTGATTGCAGAGGATGGCCCCGAGCACGACAAGAGTTTTGAAGTGGCAGTTTATATCAATGATGAATGCATGGCCACGGCAATCGGGCACAACAAAAAGGATGCAGAGCAGCAGGCGGCTTATCTGGCATTGAAAAAGATGAAGGAAGCATAAAAATGTATTTAAAAAGTATTGAAGTACAGGGATTTAAGTCCTTTGCAAATAAAATAGTGTTCAAGTTCACAAACGGTATTACCGGTATTGTTGGACCGAATGGTAGTGGTAAGAGTAATGTTGCCGATGCGGTGCGTTGGGTTCTTGGTGAACAGAGAATCAAGCAGTTACGTGGTGCGTCTATGCAGGACGTAATCTTTTCGGGTACCCAGATGCGCAAGCCTGTGGGTTCTGCTTATGTTGCCATTACATTGGACAATTCTGACCATTCCCTTGCAATTGATTACGATGAAGTTACCGTAGCAAGACGAATCTACCGTTCCGGTGAAAGTGAGTACTTAATCAACGGTACCGTTTGCCGTTTGAAGGATGTGAACGAACTCTTTTATGATACCGGTATCGGTAAGGAAGGGTATTCCATTATCGGCCAGGGTCAGATTGATAAAATCTTAAGTTCCAAGCCGGAAGACCGCCGTGAACTTTTTGATGAAGCTGCAGGTATCGTTAAATATAAAAGACGTAAGGTGGAAGCCGGACGTAAGTTAGAGGCGGAACAGCAGAACCTTGTGCGTGTCAGCGATATTTTATCCGAGCTTGAAAAGCAAATCGGACCGTTGGAGAAACAGTCCGAAAAGGCGAAGGTTTATTTAAAACACAAAGAAGAATTAAAGACTTTGGACGTAAATGTTTTCCTTTTGGAGAGCAAGCGTGTCCGTGAACAGTTGGAAGAACTGGATAAAAAAGCCATTATTGCAGAAAATGACTATAATATTGCCAATCAGGCGAATGATAAATTAAAAGCAGAATATGATGAAATAGAAGGTATTCTTGCAGAACTTGAGAAGGAGATTGAAGAGTCCCGTTCAAGCCTTGCGAATACCGATATTATGCGTGAAAAGTTAGAGGGTGAAATCAAACTTTTAAAAGAGCAGATTCACTCTGCAGAAGGCAATAAAGAGCATATGAATGCCCGCCTTGCATCCGTGAACGAGCAGATTGCCGGAAAAGAGGCAGAAAAGACTGTAATTCTGGAGTCAAAGAACGAGATTGATGCAAAAACCGCAGAAGGTGTTGCATTAAGAGATGCGGCAAGAGAAGAACTTCTTGCATGCCAGACTGAGATTGAAACCTTGAATTTCAGCGTAGAAAAAAGTAAAAACTGTATTATTGAGCTTTTGAATGAACGTGCTACCATTAAGGCAAAATTAAGCCGTTTGGATTCTATGACAGAGCAGAACAATATCCGTTTGTCTGAATTAAATGCCCGTATTTTAAAAGCAAAAACAGAAGAAGCAGAGCAGGATGATGTGATTGCCAAATTGGAAGAAGCATTCCAGGCAGTTACCAAAGAAATCGAGGAACGTAACCATGAAATACGTGTCATGGAAGAACGTGCCGGTAAAATACATGATGAACTGGGAGAAATGGACAAGAAACTCCGTGATACCCAGGTGTTGTATCATCAGGAAAAGTCTAAACTGGATGCAATCACCAATTTGACCGAACGTTATGAAGGCTACGGAAGCAGTGTTAAGAAGGTAATGGAGCAAAAGGCGTCCAATCCTGGAATCTGCGGTGTTGTTGCAGATATTATCAAGGTAGATGCCAAGTATGAGACTGCAATTGAAACTGCACTTGGCGGCAATATCCAGAATATTGTTACCGACAATGAAGCAACTGCCAAGAAGATGATTCAGTTCTTAAAGGACAACAAGCACGGCAGAGCTACCTTTTTACCTTTAACAAGCATTACCAATCCTCAGGAGTTTAAGAATCCCGAAGCATTGGATGAACCCGGTGTTATCGGTATGGCGGATGCGTTGGTAAATCTGGAAGCAAAGTACAAAGATGTTGCCAAAGCTATGCTTGGACGTATTGTTGTGGTGGATACCGTTGATAATGCTTTAAAAATTGCCAAGAAGTTTGATTACGGCATCCGCATGGTTACCTTGGAAGGTGAACTTTTGGTGCCCGGCGGTGCCATCAGCGGTGGTGCTTTCCGTAATAACAGTAATCTCCTCGGTCGCCGTCGTGAAATGGACGAATTGGAGAAGAAGGTTAAGGCACTTTTAAAAGAAATCGATGTTGTTTTGGATGATATCGAGAACTTAAAGAAAGAACGTAATGAACTTCGTAAAAACATGGCGGATGCCAAAGACAATCTGCAGGGTGCTTTTATCCGTCAGAATACAGCCCGCTTAAATGTTATGCAGGCTCAGGAGAAGAAGGGCGATGTACAAAAAGGCTTCGATGAATTGAAGCTGGAAGAAGAGGATTTAAGAGAGTCCTTACAGCACATTGCCGAGGAAAAAGATGCAATCCAGAAGGAATTTGCAGATTCGGAAAGTTTAGAGAAACGTGAGACGGAAGCAATCACCGTAAATCAGAAGAAACTGGAAGAAGCCCGCGCGGATGAAACACTTAAGTTAAACAAGGTTGCGGAACTGGATGTGGAAGTAGAGAAGTTACTTCAACGCCAGGGCTTTGAACAGCAGAATTTGGATCGTGTAAACGGAGAAATTGCCCGCCACGAAGAAGAAAAGAAAGAAATTGTGGAAGGCATCAATTCCGGTGTCAGCGATATTGAACATAAAACAGAAAGTATTCAGGAAATTGAGAAGACCATTGCAGCTTCCCATACGACTAAGTCTGATACTCAGGTGAAGTTGGATGCGGCGATTGCCAAACGCGATGAGTTAAATGCAAAGCAGAAGAGTTTCTTTGAAGAAAGAGATAAATTAAGTAAGCAGATTAATGATTTGGACAAGGAAATCTTCCGTTTGAAGTCTCAGAAAGAACGTGCAGAAGAATCCATGGCTTCCCAGAGCAGTTATATGTGGCAGGAGTACGAGATTACTCTTCACGATGCTCAGGGACTTCGTAATGAAGAACTCAATGATTTACCTGCTATGAAGAAGGAAGTTGTTTCTTTAAAAGATAAAATCAAACGTCTTGGTGATGTCAATGTAAACGCTATTGAAGATTATAAAAATGTCATGGAACGTTACACATTCTTACATAAGCAGCATGAAGATTTGATTGAGGCAGAGAAGAGCCTTCAGAAGATTATTGTGGACTTGGATGAATTGATGCGTAAGCAGTTCAGAGAACGTTTTGCAGAGATTGATCACGAGTTTGACAAGGTATTCAAGGAGCTTTTTGGTGGCGGACAGGCAAACTTAGAGCTTATGGATGATGACGATATTCTGGAAGCAGGTATTAAGATTATTGCCCAGCCCCCCGGAAAGAAACTGCAGAATATGATGCAGTTATCCGGTGGTGAAAAGGCGTTAACTGCGATTTCACTTTTATTTGCAATCCAGAACTTAAAGCCTTCACCGTTCTGTCTTTTAGACGAAATTGAAGCGGCGTTGGATGAAAGCAACGTAGACCGTTTTGCAAAGTATCTTCACAAGATGACCAAGTCTACGCAGTTTATTGTCATTACCCACAGACGAGGAACCATGGATCAGGCAAACCAGCTCTATGGTATCACCATGCAGGAGAAGGGCGTATCTACTCTGGTCAGCGTAGATTTACAGAAGAACGAAGCGTAAGGGTTATTGCTTTTATGCGAAATGATAATCTTTTATAAAAATCGCGAAAGCGGTGTTGATTTAAGAAAGGTTGGTCTGTTATGAGTGAGGAGAAAAAAGGATTTTTTAGCCGATTAAAACAGGGACTTACAAAAACAAGAAATAATATTGTACATGGCATGGACTCTGTTTTTAAGGGATACTCACGTATAGATGAAGAGTTTTATGAAGAACTGGAAGAAGTACTCATTATGGGTGATATCGGCGTGAATGCCACCGGTGAAATCATGGAACGTCTGCGTAAGCAGGTAAAAGAACAACATATTCGTGAACCTCAGGAGTGCCGTGAGCTTTTGATTGAAAATATCAAAGAGCAGATGAAGGTTGGTGAAACTGCTTATGAATTCGAGAATGCCCAGTCAGTGATTCTCGTTATCGGTGTAAACGGCGTCGGTAAGACCACCTCTGTCGGCAAGCTTGCCGGTAAGTTAAAAGATAACGGAAAACGTGTGTTGATTGCGGCTGCGGATACGTTTCGTGCGGCAGCGGTGGAACAGTTGGAAGAATGGTCTAACAGAGCAGGTGTGGAAATTATTAAGGCAAATACCGGTTCCGACCCTGCCAGCGTAATTTTTGATGCGGTCAGTGCTGCAAAATCACGTAATGTTGATGTTTTGATTTGCGATACTGCAGGACGTCTTCACAATAAGCGTAATCTTATGGAAGAGTTAAAAAAGATTAACCGTATTATCGAAAGAGAGTTTCCGAATGCCCATCGGGAGAATTTGATTGTTCTGGATGGTACTACCGGGCAGAATGCATTAATGCAGGCAAGGGAATTTGGCGAGGTAACAAATCTTACGGGTATTATTCTTACCAAGATGGACGGTACGGCTAAAGGCGGTATTGCGGTAGCAATTCAGTCTGAATTGAAAGTTCCCGTGAAATATATCGGTGTGGGTGAAACCATTGAAGATTTGCAGAAGTTCGACAGCGAGCAGTTTGTGAATGCATTGTTTGATATTGAGTAAGAGAATATTTTATAACGAAAACAGGTATGCTAGATGATATAAGGGCTTGCCTGTTTTTGGTATTTCATATGAAGTAGTTTTAACTGTAACGGATAGTGTTTTTTTGTTTGATGCGGGTGGTGAAAATATGAGTGACAAAGGTGTAAAACAAAATAAAGTTTTCAAAAATATATACAGAATATTTAAGATTATTCTTGCCACCGGAATTTATTCGGCAGGGGTTGCGTTGTTTTTAGACCCCAATAATCTGGCACCCGGCGGCGTGACGGGTATTTCGGTGCTTTTAAACAGACTGATACATGTGGAAACAGGTACCCTGATACTTTTATTGAATATTCCGCTTTTGATTATTGCATGGAAAAAGTTTGGCTGGCGATTTGTAACGGGAACATTATCAGCGTTGGTATTGATTACTTTTTTTACAAATCTATTTGAACATTTGGAACCTGTTACCACGGATTTGTTGTTGGCGGCGGTTGCAGGCGGTATTTGTATCGCGGTAGGTTTGGGAACTGTTTTGAAAAACGGTCTGACTACGGGAGGAACGGATATTGTGGTGCGCCTCTTGCGTATCAAGCATCCTCATCTGAAAACCGGTTCTCTGTTTCTGGTTGTGGATTTGATTGTTATTTCCGGCTCTCTTTTGGTGTTCCGTGATTTTGAGAAGGCGATGTATGCGGTAATTGCCATCATGATTACCAGCTGGGTTTTGGATCTGGTGTTATATGGTAAGGATGAAGCAAAATTGATTTATATCATTAGCGACAAGCCGGGCGAGATTGCAAAACAGCTCATGGAAGATTTAGAGATGGGCGTAACATATCTGGAAGGTACGGGTGCTTATACCGATAAAAAGAAGCAAATCATTATGTGTGTTGCCCGCAAGCGTGTTGCTCCTAAGGTGGAAGAAGTCGTAAAATCCGTGGATGCGGGAGCTTTTATGATTGTCACCAGTGCCAGTGAAATATTCGGACAGGGCTATAAGAGCTACTACAGCGAGAAGTTTTAAGATGTGTTAATAAGTATTGTAACAGTGAAAAGATTTGGCAGAAAAGTATAAGTGAAGATAAAAGTATATAGGAGAAGATAAAAAATGAAGGTTGCAATTATCACAGGGGCTACCTCGGGAATCGGTTATGAGGCGGCGGTTCAGATTGACAGAAGATTCGGAAGCCTGGATGAAATATGGATTATCGGTAGAAGAGAAGAGAAACTTCTGGAATTGCAGAAAAAGTTAAAACACAGCGTCAGAACCTTTGCGATGGATGTTACTGATGAGAAGGATATGGCAGCATTTGAAAATGTATTATATAAGTTAAATCCAAATATAAGGATGCTGTTTCAGAGTGCCGGCATGGGCCTGCATGGGAAATTTGCCGAGATGACGGCGAAGGATCAGGCAGCGATGATTCGCTTAAATTGTGAGGCGTTGACGAATTTTACATCAATGTGTATTCCTTTTATGAGAAGAGGAGGTCATATTATTCATCTTGCATCCAGTGCGGCATTTTTACCGTTCCCCGGATATTCGGTATATGGAGCAAGCAAGGCGTATGTTTTGAACTTCTCGAGAGCGTTGCGTGCGGAACTGAAACCGAAGGGGATTCATGTGCTTGCGGTTTGTCCCGGGCCGGTGAATACGCCGTTTTTTGACGTGAGCGAGAGATATGGTACGGGAATCAGCCCTTTTAAGAAGGCGATGATGAATACGCCGGAGGTTGTAGTACGCAGGGCCTTAGGAGATGCGGCATTACATAAAGCTGTGTCTGTGGATGGTCCTCACATCGGTGTCTTTCGTTTACTGGTCAAAGTGTTGCCGAAGACTCCGATTGTCGATATTATAAGCAAAATTTTATAGATATTCTGCTTTTTTACATATAAAAAAAGATAAAGAATGTTACAAATTAACAAAAACGATGCAAATTTCTTGTGAATATTTTACAAATATAAAAAGCTCTTTTAGAAAAATATGATTTTTGCTTGCTGATAAAGGGCGAATTTGCTATAATTCTTATAACTGGATAGGTGTGTAAAAATATGAAAAAGCCTATCTTTTGCAGGAGATAACATGGCTGATTTTACAATGCTTGGAACAAACGGAACCATTGTTCTGTTTGTGATGCTTGGAATATTGGGAATAGTAGTTGGAAGTTTTTTGAATGTATGTATCTTCCGAATTCCGAAAAAGGAAGATATTGCAGTGGAACGTTCCCATTGTATGCATTGCGGTCATGTGCTTCAGTGGTATGAGTTGATTCCTGTTTTCAGTTTTCTGATTCAGGGCGGTAAGTGTCGCAGTTGCAAAAAGAAGATTTCCTGGCAGTATCCCATTGTAGAGGCATTGAATGCAGTGCTTTGGATTGCGGTGGTGCTGGTACACGGATTGAGATGGGAAAGCATTTTATTCTGTCTGTGTGCATCGGTGTTGATTGTTATTACGGTTATCGATGAGAGAACCATGGAAATTCCTTTTGGCTGTAATATTTTTATTGCGGTATTGGGTATTGCAAGAGTTATCATTGATTATCCCCACTGGTACGAGTACATAATCGGATTTTTTACCGTAAGTTCTTTGTTCTTGTTGATTGTATGGCTAACCAAGGGCAGAGGCATGGGTGGCGGAGATGTAAAACTCATGGCAGCGGCAGGTTTGTTGCTTGGATGGAAACACATACTTTTGGCAATGCTTGTTGGTTGCGTGCTGGGGTCTGTAATTCATTGCAGCAAGATGCTCTTTAATAAGAAGAAAGAACATGTTCTTGCATTCGGACCGTACCTATGTGCAGGCATTTATCTTACCATTTTATTTGGAGACCCGGTAGTAAACTGGTATTTTGGACAGTTCGGGTTGTAATTACTTAAGGAATAAATTCGGCTATGCATGCCGGTTTAGTCAAAATATACTATGATTCTTACATGAAAGGGGAACAAGAGAATGGAACAAAAATTATTGTCCATTTACGTTGGAAACGAAGTAACCCGTATCTGTGAAGTTGTTAAGAAGTCCGCAACCAAGATTGTGGTAAACAACGCTACAGAAGTTTCTACACCTACAGGTGCTGTGGATGACGGTTACCTTACAGATGTTCCGGCAATTGCAGAAGCAATCAGGGGTTGCGTATTCGGAAGAGGATTTACCGCAAGCAAGGTTATCTTTACAATCTCTTCCAAGAAGATTGCGAACAAGGAAGTCGTAATTCCGTACGTTCGTGGAGACAAAAAAATCGCAGCAATTTTGGAGGCAAACTCAAGTGAGTACTTCCCTATGAGTACTACAGGAGATTTCCTTTTTGCACACAGTGTTATGGAGCAGTTCCAGGATGACGAAGGAAAGAAACTTCGTTTGACAGCAGTAGCTTCACCCAGCGACTTGGTTGAATGCTATTACGAATTAGCAGATGAGTTGAAGCTTACTGTAGAAGATATCGACTACGTAGGTAACTCAGTTCTTCAGCTGTTAAGCTTACAGATGAAGGAAGGCGATACCGAACTCGTATTACAGATTGAAAAAGATATGACTTTCGTTAACGTTATGAGCGGTAAGTCAGTTATCTTACAGCGTAGCGTACCTTATGGTAAAAACGCTGTTATCAACTCCATGATGGAGATTAAGAAGTTAACAGAGAAAGAAGCTAAGACTTTACTTTCTAACAGAGATATGCTTGACCGTCAGGTTACTGAAGAAGAATATGCAGAAGCAGTTCGTTACTTAATCAGTAGTATCGGTCGTATCGTAGAATACCACAGAAGCCGTAACCCGGATCGTATCATTGATGGCATCCGTGTGTTCGGTGAAGGTTCTGCAATCGCAGGTATCGATGAAGTCTTAAGACAGGAGTTGGGTGCTCAGGTTACTCACTTCTCAACATTGCAGGGTATTACCGTTAGCGGTAAGGCTTACCTTACAAGTGAAACTGCACTTCGTTATCTTGCAAACTTCGGTGCTGTTTTAAATCCTATCGGATTAAACTTGAACAGAGGAAAGGCCAAAGAAAATGTATCTAAGACTGCAGATAAGGTATTGTATGCAATCTTAGCACTTGCAATTGTAGCAGTTGCTATCTGGTCTGTAATCGTATTAACAAATTACTATGGTAAGTTAGACGATAAGAAGACTTTGGAAAATCAGATTGCTGCAATTCAGGATATTGAGCAGATTAAGGCAAATTATGATAGTGCAACAACAGCATATAATAGCGTTGTAGCATTTGATGACTCTACTCATTCAAATAATGAGTTAGTATTACAGTTTATCAATGACTTAGAGAAGATGATGCCTACAGATACAATTATCAACAACTTTAACTCAAGTAATGGTGCTGTTAACTTCCAGGTTATGACCGAAAGTAAAGAAGCAGTTGCTGATGTAATTGTTGAAATGAGAAAACTTGATTATGTTCAGTCATTCTCAATTCCTGCTATTAAGGAAGAAGAAGGTGTGATCGCAGGTTCTGCAAGAGCACTTGCTTTAGAGGAAGGAGAACTTCCGACAGAAGATGAAGACGGTAACCCTATTAAATATACAGTTGTTACATACGAGTTTAGTTGTGTATTGGTAGCACCTGTTGAAGAGGAAGGAGGAGCACAGTAATGAAAATCAGTGATAGAGATAAAAAGATTATTGTTATTATTTTCATCGCACTTGTAGTGGCTCTGCCTTACTTACTTATTATCAAACCCACAAATGAGAAGATTACAGGCGTAGAGGGTGAAATCGCAAACTTACAGACCAGATATGATGAATTAAAGGTTATGGAAGAACAGCGTGGTTTCTATGAATCTGAAATTGTTCGTATGAACAAAGAAAGTGATGATATTATCGCTAATTATGCTCCCGGCATCCGTCAGGAAAACGTAATTATGTTTTTAAGAGGTCTTGAACTTAATATCCCTGTGGAAATGCCGTCAATTTCATTTGGTGGTAATTCGGTAACCCCGATTCTTGCAGGGACCACTGCAGAAGATGGTACTGTAACCGGCGCAATCAATGCTGTTAAGACACAGTCTTCTGTTACATATACATGTGACTATCAAAATATCAAGGATTTCCTTGCATATATTCTTGCAAGCGAAGAAGCAAATGATGAAAGAATGGTTACCTCAACTGTTAATATTGCTTATGACAGTGCAACCGGTAAGGTATCTGGTTCATTTATTCTTGATCAGTTTGCTGTTACAACAGATGGCAGAGAACTTGCGCCTGCTGTTATTCCTGCAATGCCTCATGGTAATGATAGTGTATTCGGTACATATATTTCTGATGAAGCACTCAGAGAAGAAATGGAAGCTGAAAATGGTGAGGAAGAAGACGCCGAAGAAGAGTAAGTAAAATATAATTCCTTGTGGTGCATAACGCACCACAAGGATTATTGAACTTGATTTGAGTTTTTATTAGAGGGTAATGTATTGCCTTATCATAAGAGTTTAAATTAAGGGAAATTTGCGGAGGGATAGAATGAAAAGGAAAAAGGATATTACAAAAAGAGCTGGTAATCATGGCTTTTCGTTGATTGAAGTGTTACTTGCCATTGTAATCTTGGGATTGGTTGCAGCACCGATTTTACAGATATTTGTAACATCGGCACAGATTAATCATCGTTCCAAAGAAATTATGGCAGCAACGGATGTGGCGAACACAACTATGGAGTATTTGACCAGTTTGAAGTTTGATGATACTACGGATGGCATTAAGGCAATTATGGCAGATACTAATAGTGTAGAACGTGTTCCGGGCTTATCTTATACGGCTTCGGGAACACAGTTGACGACATCATATGCTACTTTGGATGCATTCCGTAATGAATTGATTGCAACTTATAGTGCAACAGCAGGTAAAAAAGTTTATATCAATTCCATAGGAAGTGATGAGTATTTGGGTGTTGCACTTAATGCGGTAAAATATAGTAATTATGAGTTGGATGTTATCATTTGGTTTGATTCCAATGATACGGGTTCGGATACATTTTATACTTATGATGTTACAATAGAAGTATATAAGACAGAAGAAGTCACTACAGTGGATGAAGACGGAAACAATGTGACTGCTACACAGCATTTTGCTGAGAAACTTGTTACCATTGAAGGCGCTGTTGCGAATGAGTAGGAGGGGAAAGATGAAAAGAAAGAATAATTGGATAAAAGATAACAGAGGTGCTGCTTTAGTATCCATTATGATTGCTGTAGCATTCATTTCAATTTTAGCAAGTGCAATTCTTTATATGTCTTATTCTAACTATCAGATGAAGTTGGTAAACTACCAATCTAAGGTAAACTTCTATGGTACAGAGAAAGATATGACAGAGGTTTCTACTATAATTCGTAATCATATTGCAAATGATTCTGATCCTTTGCAGGAGTTAAAAGATACCGTGGGATTTTCGGAAGTTGGTGGCATTACCCGTTATAATCCGCGAAAATTGGCTGACTTGGTATATCCGGCTGCTACATATGGTTATAATGTAGCGGATACTACAGGTGTTATTATTGATACAACGGATGTTCTTATTGGATTTAATACAACTGTTTCTGGTGGAGAATCTAATTTTATTATTGATCCCGATGGGGAAACCATTACATTAAAGGGTGTTGAAATTCAACATTATACGAAAGAGAGCGAAACTACACACAAGATTACCACAGATTTAGTGTTTAGATATCAAAAATCTACAACAACTGATGATCCGGGTGGAGTTGGTGAGTTTAGTGTATTGATGGATAGTAATATGTCTATTGACGGTTCTACTGCTGCTGTTCGTGTTGCAATGTATGGAAATGTTTTTATTGGACCTGGTGAATATTATTATACGAATCCAGCTGACAGTACTACAGTGCAACCAGCGAAGAAAGATGCTTTGGTATTAACCGGTGATTCTGTCTTTACGCAAAAGGGCGATTACATGATTGTTTTTGGCAATCTTGTGTTGGAAGATAATGCAGTTCTTAATGTATTAAGTGGACGTTTGACGGTATTTGGTGATATTAAGATTCGTGATAATGCAGCTTTGTTGTGTGAGGGTAAACTATATATGCCGGAGGGAAATAACCCTGTAACAGGTCAACCTTATGGTATTAATTTTACAGGATATTCTTACACAGATCCTGTAACCGGAGTCACCGAAACACATGGAAATGGTTCGGCAAATAATGTTATTCCTCATACGATTACTACAACGACTACCGGAATCAATCGTTTGTCTGCTACAAATTATAATGACACATTAAAATATCTTGGGTTTAATACTACATCGACAGCGGATGATGGAATATTAAATCAGATTTTGAAGACAGATGCTCATGAAAAATTAATGGGCTTTAATGAAAATAAGGATTTGAGTACTGTAAACTATTATGGTATGAATTATAATTCAAGATTACATGCTGAAAGTAATTTGAATGGTTATGGAAATTCAAATAAGTTGATTTTTGTAAATAGTAACGCAGGAGATTCTTTAACACAGCAGGATGGTAGTCGAAATTTGAATTCGACTTTAATATCCTTGGAGCCGGTATATGTTGTAAATGCGAAGTATTTATTATTGAGTCAGATTGGTAGTGATGTATTTAATATGTTAATTGCAGAAAGTGCAACTGAAGATACACATTATACAGCAGGTTCTCATGAGTTTACTTTTAAATATTATAATAGTGCAGGAAGTTTAACTGAAGAGCATAATTTTAAATTGGGTTCATTATTTGTAGACGATCCTAACCAGGCGGTTAATAAAATACTTGGTAGTGCTACTAATTTGGAAAATGGTATTCCGACTATTGAAACTGCAGTAGGTTATGCTAATTGGATAAAGGAATAGGAGGAACTTATGAAGAATAATAATAAGGGTTTTTCCTATGTGGAATTTATATTAGTTATTGCTATCATGGCGATTTTGATTGGTGTTATGGCACTTTCCATGGGGTTGATTGGCAGAACCAATATTAATCGTGGAATTGAGAAGGTAAGTAGTTCCTTGAATCAAGCACGTAACAGTTCCATGGCACGCGGAACATTAAAAGGAGCTTTTGAAATTTCTTATGATGGTACGCAGTATTATTGTTATGTAGGGGCGGCTGGCGCTACGGATAAAGAAGAATTGCAGGAGGAACTTGTTGCATCTCCGGTTATTGTAGGATACTATTTGGCTGGTGATGCAGATACGTTGTATCAGGTAACAGAAAGTAATCCGTTGCGACTTCAGTATAATCAGTCCACTGGTTCGTTTAAACCTATAGATTTACCTGATGGAAGTAAAGTGTATTGTGATCGAATTGTAATGATTCATGGTGATAAAGTCGCAGAAATTAAACTGTATCCCGAGACGGGGAAAACAGAACTTGTATATTAGAAAGAGAGGCGAGCAAAAGGATGAAGAGAAATAACAAAGGTTATACCCTTGTGGAATTAATGATAACCATTGCAATCTTTGGTATCGTAATGATTGGTATTGCGATGATTATGCGTACGACCTCTGTTTCTTATGTGAATGGTTCAAATGAGGTTGCAATGCAGACGGAAGTTCAAATTGTTGCAAATCAGGTTGAAGAGTTATTGGTTGATATTGGTAATAAAACAACAGTTGGTGCAGATGGTACGGTGACTACTACGAATGCATCTATTGGTAGTGGCACTAAAGATGGATATGTTGAGTACTATATCTATGATCAGGCTAGTGGCACCAGATATAACATTGTACATAAGGATGATACGGATGAATTGTGGTTTTGCAAAACGTCTTTAACTGCATCCAGCCCGGATTTATCAGGTTATTCCTTAATGGCGGAATATGTGTCTATCTTTGATATTGATGGTTTCTCGCAGACGGATGGAGATGCGGATAGAGATAATAAAGTAACCATTGAAATCACAATGGACAAAGACGGATACACTTATGAAGTATCAAGGGAAGTTTTCTTCCGTAATGCGGTAGAAGATATTACGGTATATCAGATTAATGGAGGTGCAGCGGTTCCTCCCGGAGGTGCACCTACCTATGATTATACTATTGAAGTTGACCGTTATAGTGTAATTAATTTGGAAAAAGATTATAATATTAAAGAGGTTACTTCGGTTACAGGTGCATTTACATCTAATTATGATTTTGTTGTACCTACTTTTAGCACCGGAGAAACATCTATTTCTAAAGCGATATCCAGTGTTACAGCTGTGGCAGATGGTTCATTTACCAATTTCTTTATTTATGATACGACGCTTTCAGAAGATTTAACATCTCAGGTAAAAAAGGATGCAGGTGCAGTTTTGACTTGTACAACGAAGGATACTCCGGCTCAGACCAAAACAATTCTTGTTTATACAAAGCCGGTAGATTTTACGATGAATACAGCGAATGCGGCTGCTGATGGTGTTGTTTATGTATCTAATCAGACCGGAGATACGAACTATGCATGGATTGATATAGACGGTATCAATATTGCGTCTATGGTTGAAGTGTTTAATAAACCGTTCCAGTATTCTATGGTTAGCTACATTGAAGATTCTACACCGGGATATCAGGCAGATACGACCAATAAACCTTCGGATAATATTACAGTTTCAGCTGTTTCACATGGACATGGATCTAGTACCGACATGTATGGGACCAACAAAGGCTTTGGTTTGAAGGCAGATCCGGAAGGTGATGGATTTATTATTACTCAAGATAATAATGCATTTAGTAGTTGTAGCCCTACAACAGAAGTTACGACAGCAATGGCAAATGGAACTATGCGTATTGCATTTATGATTCATTTACCCGGACAGTCGACTACCGGAACACATAAAGTAGTTGACTTGGCGGTTGTGCTTCAAGGAACGGATTTGACTCATTATGCCGGCGGTGCATTGTATGATGTTGCGGCAACCGAAACGGCTTGGTTTGCGGATGGTTCACATGCTTTTGACTAAATAATTGAAAGGATTGTCAGAGTATTCTGACAGTCCTTTTTTGATGCATTGCTTTTCTTCCTTAATTCATATATAATATCCCTGTTAATACATATAAAGGTAGGTACATTATGAGTACAGAGAATAATAAATTTAATAGGTGGGCTGAAATCAGTGCTTTTATCGTTTTTCTTGCATTATCCATCGTGATGTTTGTTTTTCATGAGCCTTGGTATGATGAAATTCAGGCTTGGATGGTGGCAAGCGATGCAAGTATCAGTGATATGATTTGGCATTTGCCGCATTTTGAAGGACATCCGCCTTTCTGGACCTTGGTTCTTGCTATTTTTGCTAAGACAGGTGTACCGATGGAAATCGGTCTTCGTATTCCGACGCTTTTATTTTCGGGTGTGGCGGCGTATCTTGTGATTTTTAAGGCCCCTTTCCATAAATGGATTCGTTGCCTAATTCCTTTTAGCTATTTCTTGTTTTATCAGTATACAGTTATCTGTAGACCTTATTCTTTGATGTTTCTTGGTTTTGTCCTTGCAGCATACTTTTATAAGGAAAGAAATAAGAAGCCGGCACGATACCTTGTTGCGTTATTTCTTCTTTGTATGAGCAGTGCTTACGGCATTATGTTTGCAGGTGTACTTTGTCTTATCTGGACGGTAGAAATCATTAAAGAATTAAAAGGAAAAGATTTTGTAAAAAAAGCAGTAAAGGATAGCAGAACTTGGCTTTTATTTACCATGTTAATGTTGGCAATCGGGCTTCTTGTAATTATTTGGCCTGCTGATAATGCGTTTGCACAGGTGCGTGTGGTAGAATTCTCCGCAATTCGTTGCCTGATATATACGTTCCTTGTGTTGCCGGCGGATGCATTATTATCGGATGTGGCATTAACCGGAAGACTGCAGCAGTATGATACGATTATTCAGGCGGATTATGCCACGATTCTTTGTATTTTTATAACGATTGCTCTGTATTTTGTTATGATTACAGCTGCTCATATTTATCGTAAAAAAGCAGTTTTGATTTTGCCTTATGTAGCTTTTGCCGGTTATGCAGCGTTAGGATATTTCTATAATCATCATATTGGTATTGTGCCGTTATTTATTTTATTTGTATTTTGGACTGCATTTTCGGATAAGCCTGAAGAAATTAAACTTCCCGGTTTTGTTGAAAAGTTAGAAAAAAGTGTGCCGGGAATTGCTAAAAAGACAGGTTATTTCTTTGTTATTTTAGCCTTGGGTATGTCTTTGTTCTGGACTGTTTCTGCTATAAAAAATGATATTAAGCATGCGGCTTGGTATGCCAAGGATTTGGCTGCTATGTTGCAGGAATATGAGTTAACAGATTACAGTATCGTAAATCAGTGGACTTATGCAGAAATTGAGGATGATGTAGTAGAAGAAGCGACGTCAGATGCCCCCATTACGGAAGGCGACGGAGGCTTTTATATCAGTACCGAAGTGGCGCAGTTAGATGCGGCAGACTATCATCAGTATGTAAAAATGTGTAATTTCGTAGATATTTTGGCTTATTCTGATTCAAAGGAGAACTATATTTACAATTTCAATGACGGTGATGCTAATAACCGTTATGTGAATCATGATATGTTATCTCAGGAAGAATGCCTTACCTATTTAGCAGAATTGGGAGAACAGGGCTATCCTGACGTTATTATCGGTAACCCTGAGATCCTGGGTATGATGGGGCTTGATGCATCGGAAGTACACTATATCCCTGTGTATGCATTCGTTTGCTACCGTATTAATAAGTACAATGCAGTTTATGCAAGAGAGTTTGTATATGTAAGAGAAGAAATATTTATGACACGGGAAGACTGGCCGATTTTTGAACAGATAAAAAGTGGATTTGCAGAGTAATTAATATGAAAAATAGTATAAATAACTTAGATAGCAATAAACAAAGTATATTTATAAAAGTAAAACAACACTTAAACCAAAAACAAGGATATGAATGGCTTTGTTTTGGTCTCTTTGTGGTATTGTTTTTTCTTGTTTCAGCTTTTCACGAGCCTATGTATGATGAGGCTCAGGCATGGTTGATTGCACGAGATGCATCATGGACAGAATTGTTTTTTACGATTCCGCATTATGAAGGACATCCGCCTTTTTGGCACTTGATTTTAGCTGTTTTTGCTAAAAGCGGTGTGCCTTTCGAATTGGGACTTCGTATTCCGGGCGCGTTGTTTTGCATTACTTCGGTTTGGCTTATTGTTTTTAAATCGCCCTTTCCGAAGATTGTACGATGTTTATTGCCTTTTACATACTATATTTTCTTCCGCTACAGTGTTGTGGTAAGGCCTTATTGTATGACCATGCTCGGCTTTTGTCTGGTAGCAATGGCTTATAAAAGTAGGAAAGAAAAGCCTTTTTATCTAATGGCAGCACTTCTTCTTTTATGTATGAGCAGTGCTTACGGAATGGCATTTGCGGCGGGAATATGCATTGTATGGATTATTGAGTTGTTTGCAGTTATTAAAGCGAACTATTGGAAGCATATTGCAACCTTGGCGGTTTTGCTTATTTTTAATGTGGCGCAACTTATGTTGATGATTCCCATGGATGACACCAACAGTGTGGTAAGTTTTTCGGTTTCTACTATTATATATAGTTTTCTGTACATGTGCCTTTTGGGACCTGCAGATGCCATGTTTTTGGATACCGGAATGGATGCCAGATTGCAGAATTATGCAGAAGGCATTTTGACAGGCGGAGCGGTTTCTTATGTAAACCTTTTGCTGGGAATTATAACAGTTGCGGTTTTGCTGTATTTTGCAAGGAAATATAAGAAAGTTTTGCTTCTTTGTATACCGTATACGTTGTTTGCATTATTCTCTGCAACAGTATATTTTTGGTATCATCACATTGGTTTGATTCATTTGTTTCTTATCTTTGTATTCTGGTGTGCTTTACAGGATGGAGAGAAGAGAGATGGTATCAAAACACCGTCATTTGTAAAAGAAATAATTAAAAAGAATAAGAAGTTATGTAAACTTATCCCGAAGCTTGCATTAACCCTGTGTCTGGGTATGTCCATTGCTTGGAGCGTATTCTGTGGTGTGACAGATTTGTTTAAAAATACCTGGTATACCACAGAACTTGCAGAAGGCATTAAAGAAGTTGGAGCAGACAACGGAAGTTGTGCACTGCAATGGGAGATTACAGGTGTGGGACCTTTTGAAGAACAAAGTGATTATACGGATGCATCCAAATATTATCACATGCCGTCAGTGACTCAGTTTTTTGACTGTCTTGCTTACTTTGATGAAAATATTTTTTATAACCATAACGGTGGTAATCCGAAGATTTCTTACAACAGACAGCTTTTGCCGGATGCAGATGCACAGACACTTATAATGGAAGAAAATGCAACACATGGTTATCCGGACTATATTATCGGATTGCCTTTTGTGGTGGATGCATTGCCTATTGAAGGAGAAACACCCGGTTATTATCCTGTTTATCGATTTGAGGTGTATAAACCTGACAAGTTCATTATAGACTATAATGACCGATACATTTATGCCAGAGAAGATGTTTATTTGCAAAGAACAGATTGGCCGATTACAGAACAACTTACGATAAAATAAAGAATCGGATTCACTTTAATATTCCTATTTTACTAAAATTCGCAATGTTTAAATGTCAAAAATCGGTGAATTTTTATTGAGGAAAATAAAATTTTTCTTGCAAGTTAAAAAAAATTGGTGTACAGTGGATATCGGCTACCCTAAAAAGGGTAATAGGATAGAACGAATAGGGGAATGGATATGGCAAAATATCTGGTGATTGTAGAATCACCTGCGAAGGTGAAGACAATCAAGAAATTTTTGGGAAGTAATTATGAAGTACTGGCAAGCAACGGTCATGTAAGAGATCTGCCGAAGAGCCAGTTAGGGGTTGATGTTGAGAAAGATTATGAACCCAAATATATTACAATTCGCGGAAAAGGAGATGTACTTTCGGCACTTCGTAAAGAGGTAAAGAAGGCGGAGAAGATTTATCTTGCAACTGACCCTGACCGTGAAGGAGAAGCAATTTCATGGCATTTATATGAAGCTTTGAAATTGGCCGACAAGAAGGTATACCGTATTACTTTTAATGAAATCACCAAGAATGCAGTAAAAGAATCTTTGAAGAATGCCCGTGAAATCGATATGAATCTGGTAGATGCACAGCAGACCAGAAGAATATTGGACCGTATGGTTGGATATCGTATTTCTCCCGTGCTTTGGGCAAAAGTAAAAAGAGGTTTAAGTGCCGGACGAGTACAGTCCGTTGCATTGCGTATTATTTGTGACAGAGAAGAAGAAATTGATGCTTTTATTCCGAAGGAATATTGGTCTTTGAATGCATCTTTTAACTTAAAAGGCGAAAAGAAGCCTTTGGTGGCATCTTTTTATGGTAAAGATGATAAAAAGCTTGAATTAGGCTCTAAAAAGGACGTAGAGGCTGTTAAAAATGATTTGAAAGGCGTGAAGTTCTCTGTAGAAGAAGTAAAACTCGGAGAACGTACTAAAAAGGCACCCAATCCTTTTACTACTTCTACACTACAGCAGGAAGCGAGTAAGGTTTTAGGTTTTGCAACGCAGAAAACCATGCGTATTGCCCAGCAGTTATATGAAGGAATTGATATAAAAGGAAATGGCACCGTGGGTGTAATTACCTATTTACGTACCGATTCTACCCGTGTATCTGAGGAGGCAAAGACTTCTGCAGCTGCTTATATTGCTAATACTTACGGTGAAAGTTATGTATTGCAGACCGAAAATAAGAAAAAAGAAGAAAAACGTATTCAGGATGCCCATGAAGCAATCCGTCCTACGGATGTTACCATGTCTCCGGATAAGTTAAAGGATTCTCTTTCCAGAGATCAATTCCGTTTATATCAATTGATATGGAAACGTTTTGTAGCCAGTCAGATGGCACCTGCGGTTTTTGAAACCGTTTCAGTGCGTATTAAGGGTGGGGATTATTCTTTCCGCGTTAGTGCATCCAAGATTGCATTTGAAGGTTATCGCAGTGTTTATATGCAGGATGAGGATGAAAAGGCAGAAAATAATGCACTTTTAAATTCCATTACCAAAGACAGCGAGCTTGAGTTTGAGAGTTTTGAGGAGCAGCAGCACTTTACCCAGCCTCCCGCACATTTTACGGAAGCGGCATTGGTTCGTGCACTGGAAGAACTCGGCATCGGTCGTCCCAGTACCTATGCGCCTACAATTACAACCATTATTGCCCGCCGTTATGTTATTAAAGAAAATAAAAATCTTTATGCATCAGAAATCGGTCAGGTTGTAAATAATATGATGAAAGAAGCCTTCCCCAGTATTGTGGACGTGAACTTCACGGCTTACATGGAAGCCTTGCTTGATAAAGTAGAAGAAGGTACCGTAAACTGGAAGACGGTAGTGTCTAACTTTTATCCGGATTTGGATGAAGCTGTTAAGCAGGCAGAAAAAGATTTGGGTGAAGTTAAGATTGCCGACGAAGTGTCGGATGAAGTTTGTGAACTTTGCGGACGCAATATGGTAATTAAATACGGACCTCACGGAAAATTCTTAGCATGTCCCGGTTTCCCTGAGTGCAGAAATACCAAGACTTTTCTTGAAAAAATCGGCGTAACCTGTCCGAAGTGCGGTGGGGAAGTCGTTGTGCGTAAAACAAAGAAGGGGCGTACTTATTACGGTTGTGAGAAGTCGCCGGAATGTGATTTTATGTCATGGCAACGCCCGACCAATGAAAAATGCCCTGAATGCGGGGATGTTTTACTGGCAAAAGGTAACAAACTTGTTTGTGCAAAACAGGAATGTGGCTATGTCAGACAAATTGAGAAATAGTTTGAGAAATGTTGCACAATTTGTTTAATTGTGTTAAAATGGCTATGTAACAGTTGATGGTTATATAGCCTTTTTTATTTTAAGGTGAAAGCCCTTTTATTATACTTAACGGAGAGAACATGAGCAGCGTACAGTTATTGGACAAGACAAGAAAAATTGTAAAACTTTTATACAGTAACAATGCAGGAAAGGTAGTTTTTACCGATATTTGTAAGGTAATGCGAGATGTGACGGATTCCAATGTACTGGTTATCAGCCGTAAAGGTAAAATTCTTGGTATGGGAAATACTCCCAGGGTGCCTGCTATTCATGAACTTCTGGGAGAGAAAAAAGGCGTTTTTATTGATAAGGATTTGAATGAACGTTTCTTAGGTGTATTATCTACAAAAGAAAATGTGAATTTAAGTACTTTGGGGTTTGAAGAGACGGACTGTTCATTGTACCGTGGTGTCATTACTCCGATTGTGATAGCCGGAGAGCGTCTCGGAACATTGTTTTTATATCGTAATAATAGTGAGTACGAAATTGATGATATCATTCTTTGTGAATATGCAACCAGCGTGGTAGGACTTGAAATTCTCCGCTCTGTAAGTGAGGAGACAGCTGAAGAGTCCAGACGTGTAGCAGGCGCGAAGTCTGCTATCAGTACATTGTCGGGTTCTGAGATGGAGGCTATTGTCCATGTTTTTGATGAATTGGGCGGTATGGAAGGCGTTTTGGTTGCCAGCAAGATTGCAGACCGTGTGGGAATTACACGTTCCGTAATTGTGAACGCACTTCGCAAATTGGAAAGTGCCGGCGTCATTGAATCCCGTTCGTCAGGAATGAAAGGAACCTACATTAAAGTAATCAATGACATGGTATTTGAAGAAATTAATCTTTTAAAAAGAAACAACGACTGATTTTTATAAAACTGTGATGGCGGCCAGACTGTGAAATTAAAGGCCGACACTTAAGGAAATCGGCAGATGTGCCGATATATAGTATGACACATTTTATAAAAACACAGCAGGGAAGCTGTTTTATAACCTGAGAGATAAAAGGATTTATTGTAATTGCGCAATAAATCTTTTTTTATTCCGATTTCCATTTTACACCATGTGATTTACATAAATCGGACATTTTGTGGTTAAACGACAAAAAAACACAATATAAAGTGTTTTTTTCGTAAAAATAGCTTGTGTTTTTATAGAAATAAACTATAATAAAATAAGGTGGGTGGATTGTGCCCATTTATAGGAGGAACGTTATGATTACAACCAATACTTTTGACTACATAAACGTGCTGGATAAAGCGGCGGATGCGTCTTGGAAACGCAATGAAGCTATCAGCAATAATATAGCCAATTCCGCAACTCCGGGTTACAAAAGACAAGATGTGTCTTTTGAGAATGAATTGCGTCATGCAATCCTTGGTGCAAGCGGCGGAAGTATGGATGCAAAAATCAGTAATGTGAAGCTTGATACATTGAATCCGACGGTATATACCGATACCGCAGAGGTAATGTATCGTTTGGACGGCAATAATGTGGATATTGATACCGAGAATGTTGCTCTTGCAGAGAATCAGTTGAAATATAACGGTCTTATGAACAGTATTTCTCAGGAATTCATGAATTTACAGACCGTAATGAAGTCATAAGGATAAGGAGGTAACGTAATATGGGTATGTTTGATGCTTTTGATATCAGTGCTTCGGGTTTGACCGCACAGAGATATCGTATGGATGTTATCGCAGAGAATGTTGCGAATGCAAATACAACAAGAACGGAAGACGGTACACCTTATCGTCGTAAGGTAGTAACTTTCCAGGCAAAAGGACCGGGAAATGAATCTTTTGCAACTGTGTTCGGCAATGCCACAAGTTCTTTTACGAATGCTGTAGGTAAGGGTGTGCGTGTTACTACGGTGCAGGAGGACCACACATCACAGATGAACAAGGTATATGACCCTTCTCATCCCGATGCGGATGAATCAGGATATGTAACATATCCCAATGTCAATACCATTACCGAAATGACAAACTTAATTGATGCAACACGTGGCTATGAAGCCAATGCGACTGCATTTTCAGCAAGTAAATCCATGGCACTTAAAGGTTTGGAACTTGGTAAGTCATAAAAGAAACAACAATGTTTTTACATAAAATCTTACTTAGGTAAGTGAGGAGTAGTAAATTATGGATCTTTCCGCTGTATATCGAATTAATACGGAAGCATTGGATCAGTACAATGCCAATAAAACAAAGGTTGCCGAAGGCAGTGATATGTTTTCGGTGATGTTGAATTCTGCCATTGATAATTTAAATACTACCAATGCGTATTTGTCTGATGCCGAAAATGAAGAAATAAAATTTGCTTTGGGAGAAACCGAAAGTACTCACGATTTAATGATTTCTCTTCAGAAGGCATCTACTGCATTGCAGTATACCGTGGCTGTAAGAGATAAATTTTTACAGGCATACCGTGAGATTATGCAGATGCAGATTTAGTAAAATATTAGGAATAAAAAATGTCCAATTCACCGGTTGAGTAAGGAGAAGAGGTAATGGTTGAAAAACTGATTGATAAGTTAAAAGAATTTCCGCCTAAATTTATGGCGTGGTGGAATAAATTCTCATCGAAGCAGAAGACTGCAATGGTTGCGGCTCTGCTTGGTTTTATTGTTGCGTTTGCTGTTTTGATTACGTTGGTTTCAAGACCGCAGTATGTACCTTTGGTTACCTGTGAAACGGCAACCCAGTCCGCAACGGTAAAACAGTTGTTGGAAGACGGTGGATACGATTATAAGGTTACCGACAGTCAGGGATTGGTTTATGAAATCAACAGGGAACAGTTGTCAGATGCGAATATTCTGATTAACTCTAACAATATTCTTACGGAAACCTTTAAATTAACGGATGTTGTTTCCGGAGGCCTTACCACAACGGAAGCAGATAAAGAGAAATTATATACTGCATATCTTCAGGGTGAGTTAACAAATATGCTTGAAGATGTGGAATTTATTGAAGAAGCAACCGTAACCTTACATATTCCTGCAGATGACGGAACATTAATTGCCAATCAGGAAGAAAGTTTTGCACAGATTTTATTAAAATTAAATGCGGCCTGCAGTTCTGATCAGGCAAATGCCATTGCCAATGCAATCAAAACCGCAATCGGTAATGAAACAACAGAAAATATCGTAATCTGGGATACTCAGGGTAATCTTTTGTTCAGTGGCGGAGATACCATGTCTTCTGTTGGAAATGCATCCAGCCAGCTTGGATTAAAACAGCAGGTAGAAGCAATTATCCGTGGTGAAGTTAAGAAAGTTTTGCTTGGAACCAATCAGTTTGATTTGATTGAAGTAGCAAGTAATTTAACCGTTAACTTTGCAGAAACCGAAAGAACGGAAATTATTTATACTCCCGCAGACGGACAGATGCAGGGTGTATTGTCTCATGAGTCATCCTATGAAGCGGAAACGGATGGCGGTACTGCCATGGTTCCCGGAACGGACAGTAACGGTGACGATACATATGTATGGAGTCAGGGAGAAGGCGGAAGCAGTTCTGTTTCCCAGTATGATAAGGACTATTTGCCCAATTCAGAAACTACAGTGGAAAAGATTCCTGCGGGAAGTATTGTTTATGATAAGTCATCCATCGCAGTAACGGCAATTTCTTACAATATCATTCGAGAAGAAGATGCGAAAGAATTAGGACTTCTTGACGGTATTACATGGGAAGAATATAAGCTTGCCAATAATGAGCGTAAGAAACTGGAAATTGATCCTGAGTTATATTCTGTAGTGTCTGATGCCAGCGGCATTGCGGTAGAAGATATTACCATTGTTGCATATGAGGAACCTTTCTTTGTGGATAAGGAAGGTGTGAATGTTGAATTTACGGATGTTTTACAGATTATAATCATTATAATCATTCTTTTGCTACTTGCTTATGTGGTAATCCGCAGCTTCAAGCGTGATAAGGCAGAGGAAGAACAGCCGGAAGAACTTTCCGTGGAGACATTGTTGCAATCCATGCCTACGGAAACGTTGGAAGACATCGAACTGGAAACTAAGTCCGAAACCAGAAAGATGATCGAAAAATTCGTGGAAGAAAATCCGGAGGCCGTTGCAAATCTTTTACGTAACTGGCTGAATGAAGATTGGGGGTAAACCGTAATGAGAGGCGATGACAGAATTACAGGACTTCAAAAAGCGGCAATTCTCCTGATTTCCTTGGGACCGGAAAAGTCTGCTTTGATTTTTAAACATCTGAAAGAAGAAGAGATTGAAGAGTTAACTTTGGAAATTGCCAATACCAGAAGTGTAACTCCGCAAATAAAAGAAAATATCATCAATGAATTTTATGAAGTGTGTCTTGCGCAGCAGTATATCGCAGAAGGCGGTATCGGATATGCGAAGGAACTTTTGGAAAAGGCGCTTGGTGCAGATAAGGCAATCGAGGTATTAAATCGTTTGACCGCATCTATCCAGGTCAAGCCCTTCGAGTTTGTACGTAAAACGGATGCAAGCCAGTTGTTAAGCTTTATTCAGGATGAACATCCGCAGACAATTGCTTTGATTTTATCTTATCTTGGTCCGACACAGTCGGCTATGATTGTTTCTGCATTATCACCGGAACAGCAGGTAGAGGTTGCAAGACGTATCGCAACCATGGACAGAACCAGCCCGGATGTAATCAAGGAAGTGGAGAAGATTTTGGAATCAAAGCTTGCAAACCTTGTAAATCAGGACTACACCATTATCGGTGGTGTGGACCATGTAGTAGAAATTTTAAATACGGTAGACCGTGGTACAGAGAAGCATATCATGGAGACTTTGGAAATCGAAGATCCCGAACTTGCAGACGAAATCCGCAAGAAGATGTTCGTATTCGAAGATATCCTGCTTTTGGACGACCGTGCAATTCAGCGTGTGTTGCGTGATGTTGATAACAACGACCTTGCAATTGCCCTGAAAGGTTCTAACGAAGAAGTTCAGAATGCAATCTTTAACAATATGTCGAAACGTCTTGCGGTTATGATTAAGGAAGACATGGAATTCATGGGTCCTGTCAGAATGAAGGACGTAGAAGAAGCGCAGCAGAAGATTGTAAATACCATTCGTAAGTTAGAAGATTCCGGCGAAATTGTAATTTCAAGAGGCGGAGGTGACGAGATTATTGTCTAGTAATTTCTTTAAATCCAATGCTGTGGTGCAGGAAAGAGAAGTGCGTATTATCAACAGCAATGATATCGTTGCAAAGAAGCTGGAGTCCATTGCGCAGTATGTAAAAAATGATTCCAAAGGTGAAGTGGAAGATGTTTTTTCGGCAGGCATAGAAGCGACAGAAGTTGCGGTGCTTTTGGATGATGAGCCGGTAACGGAAACATTTGCCGAAGGCATTGTTGACGGAGAAAAAGGCAGTAAAGCGGATGTGCAGATTGCAAGCAAAGCGGCCAGCGATATCATACAGCAGGCAAATGAAGAAGCTGCACAGATTTTGGAAGCGGCCAAAGCGGAAGCCATGGCAGTCAGAAACGATGCTTTTCAATTGGCAAAAGAGCAGGGCTATACCGAAGGCTTGAAAAAAGGTACGGATGAACTGGCTCATAAGGCCAAAGAATTGGAACAGATGAAAAAAGATCTGGAAGTTGATTACCGCAATGTAGTAGAGGAACTGGAACCCAGACTTGTGGATGTTATTACGGAAGTATACGAGCATGTATTGGGTATCAGTTTGGAAGAACATCGTGAAATCGTGTTGCATTTGATTAACACTACCTTGTTCCACATGGAAGGCGTGAGGAAATTTTTAATCCATGTATCAAAGGATGATTATCCGTATGTTTCCATGCAACGTAAGGAATTGGTTGCGGGAACCGGTATTGCAACGGAAAATGTTGAGGTGATTGAAGACTTCAGTATGAAAAAAGGTCAGTGTATTATTGAGACCGACGGAGCAATTTTTGACTGCGGCTTTAAAACGCAGATGGAAGAACTCCGTAAACAGTTAAAATTATTAAGTTATGAACAATAATAAAAAACACAGGGATTTTGGACGAGTACTATGAATCCGGATAAATATCAGAAGTTAAAAAATAAACATTATTTTAAAAAGCTTGGCAGGGTAGTAAACGTGGTTGGTCTGACCATTGAGTCGGCAGGTCCGGATGCTACCCTTGGCGACATCTGCTGTATTTATACGGAGGATGATAAAACGAATGCCATTATGGCAGAGGTAGTTGGTTTTAAGGATAATAAAACCTTGTTGATGCCTTTTGAAGATACAAGCGGTATTGGTCTGGGATGCCTTGTGGAAAATCAGGGAACATCCTTAAAAGTACAGGTTGGTCCTTTTTTATTAGGTCAGGTATTGGACGGACTTGGAAGGACGTTGGACGGAAAAGCTTTTACGGCAGGCGCGTCTTATGATATTGATGCGGCGCCACCTGATCCCATGAAACGAGAGATTATTTCAGAGGTGTTGTCTCTGGGTGTAAAAGCGGTAGACGGATTGATTACCGTAGGAAAGGGTCAGCGTATCGGTATTTTTGCAGGTTCCGGTGTAGGTAAATCTACTTTGATGGGTATGATTGCAAGAAATACCAAGGCGGATATTAACGTGATTGCCCTGATTGGTGAACGAGGACGTGAGGTGCGTGAATTTATTGAACGTGACCTTGGTGAAGAGGGCATGCGTCGTTCCGTGGTTGTAGTTGCAACTTCGGATAAACCTGCTTTGGAACGTAATAAAGCGGCCAAAACAGCAACGGCCATTGCGGAATATTTCCGCGACAGGGGAAAAGATGTATTGCTTATGATGGACTCCCTGACGCGTTTTTCCATGGCACAGAGAGAGATTGGTCTTGCCAGTGGAGAACCGCCTGTTACAAGAGGATATCCGCCCAGTGTATATGCGGAGATGCCTAAGCTTTTAGAAAGAGCAGGTACCAGTGAAAAAGGTTCCATTACGGGTTTGTATACAGTCTTGGTTGACGGTGATGATTTCAATGAACCGATTACGGATACGGCACGAAGTATTTTGGACGGTCATATTATGCTTAACCGTAAACTTGCCCATAAAAACCATTATCCGGCGATTGATGTATTGCAGTCTATTTCGCGTTGTATGTCCATGATTACGGATAAAGAGCAGAAACGTATTGCTTCCAGAATCAAAGGAATTATGGCAACTTATAATGATGCAGAAGATTTAATCAATATCGGTGCATACAAAAAGGGCAGCAATCCTGCTATTGATGAGGCAATTACTTACATTAACAAAGTAAACGGCTTTTTATGCCAGACGACAGATGAAAAATTTTCTTATGAAGAAACGCTTGATTTAATGAAATCATTGTTTGAATAAGTTGTTATAAAAGAGGTTTAAGATGTCAGTTTTTCGTTTTCGGATGCAAAATATATTGGATATGAAAGAAAAGCTTGAAGAACAGGCCAAAACCGAGTTCGCACAGGCACAACGGAAACTGATGGAAGAGCAGGAGCTTCTTGATGATGTAATCAGACGTAAGGAAGCGTATATTGCAGAAGGCATACGATTGCGCAATGAAGCAATCAGTGTGCGTGAGATATTGGATAACAAAAGTGCAATAGAATATACGCAGGGCTTGGAAAAGGAGCAACGTCTTGCGGTGAATGTGGCACAAAAGGCGGTAGATGCGGCATCCAGACGTATGATGGAAGCGCGTGCCCAGACTAAGACCTATGAAAAGTTGCGGGAACATGCATTTGAAGCATTTGTGCAGGAAGAAAATAAAGCCGAAAATAAGGAAATTGACCAATTAAACAGTTACCGGGCAGCAAAGAATGTCCAATAAAAGGAGTAGTTTATGGCAGTTCGTGAGGAAGACAGACAGGAAAAAATTGAACGCGACCGTATTAAAGCAGAACGTAAAAAATTGGAAGCGGAAAAGAAACAACAGAAAAAAGAGGCTAAAAAGCGTGCAAAGGAGTTGGCGGCACAGGAAGCGGAATTGGATTCTGAATCATCCGGCAACGGTGTTGCAGTGTTTTTTGTGACCCTTTTATTGGTAGTGATTTGGATTGGAATCACGATTCTTTTTATTAAGCTTGATGTAGGCGGAATCGGCACCAATTTTGTGGCACCGATTATTAAAGATATTCCGGTACTGAATAAAATCCTGCCTGCAGACAGTATTACGGAAACGGAAGATACGGAAAGCTATTACGGATACAGCAGTCTGGCAGATGCGGTAAATCAGATTAAGTATTATGAAACACAGATAGACAGCCAGTTGGATACAATAGAAACATACGAGGCGCAGATTGCGGCTTTGACCGAAGAGGTTAGAAGATTGGAAACCTTTGAGGATAATCAGGTGGAGTTTGACCGTATCAAAACCGAGTTTTATGAAGAGGTTATTTATAATGAAAACGGTCCCGGACCGGAAGCTTTTATGGAATATTATGAGGCTATGGATCCGGAAACTGCCGAATTGATTTATCAGCAGGTGGTTGCACATGAAAATTACAGTCAGGAAATAGAGGCCTACGCGCAAGCCTATTCGGAGATGAAACCGAAAGAGGCGGCCGGAATTTTTGAGGCAATGACGGATGATTTGGAATTGGCGGCGCTGATTCTCGGGGCCATGCAGCCGGATGACAGAGGTAAAATCCTTGGTGTAATGGACCCTGAAGTTGCGGCAAGAATTACCAAAATTATGGAGCCGGACACTTAAGAAAATAAGGAAAATGTCCGATATAATATTTGATTGCACATGAGATATTTGAAAAATATCATAAAATATGTGAAGAACCTTGAAAAATTCATAAGGAAGGAGGAGTTTGGATGACCAGTGCAACAGTAACACAACTGGGAGAAATGATTACCAACATAAGCGGTAACACAGGGAATCTTGAAACACAGACCGGCGAATTCGCAGGTATCTTTCAGACAGCGGCAGACAAATCCGAAAGTTCGGTAAAACCGGAAACGGAGAAAGTCAAAACAACTGCAACGGAGAAAAACATGAGCGTATCCAAAACAGCGGAGAAACTCAGAGAAACCAAAGCAGAAGTAAAAGCAAACGAGCCGAAGGATATGGAAGCTGTAGAAAAGGAATTGGAAGAAACGGCGGAAGAACTGAAAAGTGAAATTGCCAAGAAGCTTGACATTACGGTGGAAGAGCTCGAAGCAGTGATGGAGACCTTGGGACTTACCAATGCATCTTTATTTACACAGGACGGTATGACCGCCTTGGTAATGGAGGCAGAACAGATTGCAACACCGGTTGAGCTTTTAACCAATGCAGATGTTTATCAGACATTACAGGAATTAAACGCTGTAGCGGCAGAATTGCTGAATGAAGTAAAAGATGAATATCAGTTAACAGACGTTCAGATGCAGGACGCGTTAGAACAGTTTGCTGTAACAGAAGAAAACGTTGTTGATATCGAGGATGCAGACGCAATTGAGATTACGGAAGAAACGGATTCTGTCAGAGTTTCCGGAATAGAGGAAAACGGAGTAACAACCGATAAAGCTTTGGAGGAAGCGAATCTTTTAAAAGAAGCAACAAATGCAGACAGAAAAGAAACAGAGGCCGGAAATAAAGATAGCGGACATAATGCAAGCGACAATCAGCAGTTTGCAACCAATGGTAATACCCAGTTTAACAACACAAAGACAGTAAATCAGGCGACGGATTTTAGCGGAAATATTCCGGGAGAAAACGTCAGCGCACAAGAAATTTACGACCAGATCGGAGAGTATATTAAGACGCAGGTGAAACCCGGAATATCCGAGGTGGAGATGCAACTTAATCCCGAACATCTTGGCTCGCTTCACATTCGCTTAAGTTCCAGACAGGGCAATGTTACCGCACAGTTCGTAGTTCAGAACGAAGCAGTAAGAGCAGCTGTTGAAATGCAGATGATTCAGTTAAAAGAAAATTTTGCAGAGCAGGGAATTAAAGTTGACGCTGTAGAAGTAACCGTTGAAAGCCATGCTTTTAACCAGAATATGCAGCAGAGCAACGAGCAGAATGCACAGGCAGAAGCACAGGCAAGAAAAGCAAGCCCCAGAAGTATTAATTTATCAAATGATAATTGGGCAGAAGAAGAGCTGACAGAAGAAGAACAGCTCGTGGCAGAAATGATGGAAGCCAACGGAAACACAGTAGATTATATGGCATAGGAGGAATGGTACAATGAGTAGTGTAGCACCTTTTGTAGATGGAGAATTAGTTACAAATACATCTCAAATTGCAAAAAAAGAAACAAAAGCGACTGCATCCGCAAACTCAATGGATAAAGAAGCGTTTTTACAGTTATTGGTGGCTCAGATGAAGTATCAGGATCCGTTAGAGCCTACTTCAAATACTGAGTACATTTCCCAGTACGCAACCTTCTCTGAATTAGAGCAGATGCAGAACATGAGTGCCAATATGACACTTTCCAGAGCATCCGAAATGGTTGGTAAGGAAGTAATCGTGGAAAGTACTTCCGATTCCGGAAAGACCACTACGGTACAGGGTTATGTAGAATCCGTAACATATCAGGCAAACAAAGCTTACATCAGCATTGACGGAACGCTTTATTCCGTAGATGATGTGGTACAGATTGTGGATGAAGAATACCAGGCAGGTATGGAAGCAATCTCAACCATTAACAAAGAATTGGAGAAACTTCCGAAGATTGAGCAGGTAACATTAAGTGATTCAACTTCTATTTTGAACATTTACAATACATATGCAACCATGACTGATTATCAGGTTGAAATGCTTGGTGAAGAAAAAGAAAAGATGATTGCGGAATATGTTAGTAAATTAAATGAACTTCTTGCAGCTGCCGAAGAAGCGGCAAAGAATGAAGCTGCAAAAAATGAAGGTAATAAAATGGAAGGTGGGAACACCGAAAATGAAAGCTCGGAGGGAACCGTAACCGAATAATTCCAAGGAGGGATGAGGATGAAGATTGAAAACAGTCAATTCCTTTCAAACCTACAGGTAAACGGACAGCTTCCCGTAAACAAAACATTTCCGAGACAACAAATCGGAACGGGATTATCATTCCAAGATGTTCTGAACCGGACAACAGGAGCGGAACAACAGGTCGAGGAACTGAAATTTTCCAAACATGCGGCAGGACGTTTGATTGACAGAAACATCGAATTGTCCGAAGCACAAATGGAACGATTACAGGAAGGTGCCAGAAATGCAGGTCAGAAGGGCATCAAAGATTCTCTGGTAATCGTAGATGAATTGGCTTTTATCGTAAATGTACCGAATAAAACGGTCGTTACGGCATTAGACCAGACGGAAGCCAGAGGCAACATTTTTACAAACATTGACGGAGCAGTAATTGCATAGCCGGACCTTACAAGGAGGCTAACGTTTCTGACTGACAGAGGAAACGAAAACGTCAAAATAATAATTGGGAGGTCAAATATTATGATGAGAGCATTATATTCTGGTGTAGCAGGTTTAAAGACCCACCAGATTAAGATGGACGTTATTGGTAACAACATTGCAAACGTAAACACAACAGCATACAAATCCCAGTCTATTACATTTAGTGAATTAATGTATCAGACAACACAGTCTGCTTCAGGACCTAATGAAACAACAGGTACAGCAGGTGTAAATGCAAAGCAGATCGGTCTCGGTGTTACAAGCGGTGCGATTTCTACAGCAATCACAACCGCAGGTGCAACACAGACAACAGGTAATCCTTTTGATATCAGAATTACCGGTGATTCCTTCTTCATTGTGAATGATGGTATGAACAACTATTTTACAAGAGACGGTTCTTTCTATGTGGATGCTGCAGGTAACCTTGCGATGACAGCAAACGGTTATAATGTTATGGGTTGGGGTGTTGATCCTGCAACTCAGACCATTAAGCAGGATATCGTAGAACCTTTGAGAATCATGAGTGCTGACAATTTGACATATCCTCCTGAGGCAACATCTCAGGCATATGTATCCGGTATTCTTGACAAAAACGATACCAATGCAGCTTCAAAGGATGGTAAGGTAATCAGCGTAAGTATTTACGATGGACTTGGTTATTCTTATACTGCTAAGTTTGCTATTAAGAATTTGGAAGAAGAAGGACAGTATACTGTTGAATTAACAGATATTCTTGACGGAGCAACCAATGAATCTTTAAAAGACCGTTACAATGTAGGAAGTATTAAGGATATTGCTACTTTCGGTGCGGAAAAGGTTTTGGAAGAAACAACATTGGCATCTCTTCTGGATGAAGTTACTTACGATGAAGTAAAAGATAAATATTATAAAAAGACCGGTTATTCAGAAACTTTTTCTGATTATGACAGCAATCGTGTAAGCGGTATTACATACAGCGTTTCTCCGAATGTTGCAGCAACCGATTATGCAGCAGGAGATACCATCCTTATGGAAGGTACCGGAACTTTAACCAAAGATGATTTGGAAGAAGCTTTTGATTTGATTTATGTAACAGATGCAAATCAGGGTAATTATTATTACTATAAGGATGCAAACGGAACAGAGTATCATTTGGATAACGATGCATCTGCAGATGACTGGGCAAAAGTACTTGGAAAAACAGGTCTTCAGAACTTCCAGGCAACTCTTGATGCAGACGGTAATGTTTCCTTCACTTTCGAACAGAGCTTCACTATTGATGGAAATACCACATATGACGGAACAAATTTCACAAAGGAAATCAGCATTGAAGAAGCATATGGTGTTGATACTTCCAGAGAAAATACCACATATGAATTTATGGTAGCTCCGGACGGACAGGCGCAGATTACTTCTACAACAATCCTTTCCGGTAATACTTTGATTTATGATACTGCAACAGGTGAATTTATGTCCATCAACGGCGCAGATACTGCAGTGCTTGATTTTGCGGCAAATACAGTGGATATTCTCGGAAATCCCGTGGATTTGACACATTTTACGGATGTAACCATTGATTTTACGGCATCATCCATGTTTAATAACAACAAGACATCTACCATCGGTATGGTATCCGGTGACAAGAATGGTCTTGGTGCAGGACGTAAGCTTGGTGAATTATCAGGTGTATCTATCCAGAATAACGGTATGATTTATGCATCTTATGATAACGGTCAGACCAGACTTCTCGGACAAATTGCAGTTGCATCTTTCTCTAACGCATCCGGTTTGCAGAAGGAAGGTGAAAACCTTTACAGTGCAACCTTAAACTCAGGTGAGTTTGATGGTATTGGTGTAGATGTTTCTGCAGGTGGCGGATATATGTCAACAGGTGTTTTGGAAATGAGTAACGTTGACCTTTCTGCTGAATTTACAGAGATGATTACAACCCAGCGTGGTTTCCAGGCAAACAGCCGTATTATTACTGTTTCCGATACTTTACTGGAAGAACTTGTAAATCTTAAGAGATAATTAAAATTTTTACCCAGAGGGCTGATTTTCTTAGCCCTCTGGTTGTTTATTAAATATAAATATGATATACTAGATATAGTAGTTTTAAGTCCTATAAATGATGATAATTTGTAGGCTTTTTCGTGTTATATTGGCCACGGTAATATCGAAATCATGGTATTATATGGGAAAAGGGGTACAGAATGATTGAATTAACCAGATTAAACGGTACAAAAATCCTTGTAAATGACCAATTAATCGAGGTTGTGGAGGAAACTCCCGACACAGTGATTTCTTTGGTTACGGGAAAGAAAATAATTGTAAAAGAAAGTAGACAAGACGTGAAAAATTTAGTAAAATCGTATAGAAAGGATATTTTTGCACGTTGATGCGGAATGAGTGGTGAGCAACAGTGGATTTGGCTTCGATTATTGGACTCGTTGTCGCTTTTGCCATGATGATGTTAGGTATCTTGACAGGAGATGACGGAGTTGCCGGAATTAAATATTTTTGGGATTTCAAGTCTGTCCTGATTACCTTTGGCGGTGCGTTTTTCAGTACCATGGCCGCTTATTCCATGAAGGATTACATAGCAGGATTAAAAAGTTTTCTTTTGATTTTTAAATCCTCAACTCAGAATATCCCGGAAATGATTACAAAGATTATAGATTTATCCAATGTTGCACGTAAAGAAGGCCTTCTTTCCTTGGAAGAAGTTGCAAGTGAGTTGGATGATGAATTTTTAAAAAAAGGTATTTTACTTATAGTGGATGGAACGGATCCTGAGCTTGTGCGTGCTATTCTGGAAACGGAATTGATTAGTACGGAAGAACGTCACAAGAAGAAAATTAATTTCTGGCAGGATTTAGGGTCTATGGGACCTGCTTGGGGTATGATTGGTACCCTGATAGGTCTTATTCTGATGTTACAGAATATGTCTGATGCTTCGGCAATCGGTCCTGCGATGTCTGTTGCCTTAATCACAACATTATATGGTTCTATTCTTGCAAACTGGATTTGTTCTCCGGTTGCTAATAAATTGAAAGCATATAATGCAGATGAAATAATGTTAAAAGAAATTATGATAGAAGGTCTTTTATCGATTCAAGCGGGAGAAAATCCCCGTGTCATTGAAGAAAAGTTAAAATCCTTCCTTGCACCTGCTGAGCGTATGAATCCGGCAGAA
>JAZNTK010000016.1:0-4177 GCA_045591685.1 Lachnospiraceae bacterium | reverse complement strand
GTCATGTGCATTTCCTTCCATATCGGTTATGCCAAACTCCCTGCAACGTTGGAAACCAAACTTGGGATAGTAGTACGGTTCTCCCATAATCACAATGCCCGGGAATCCTGCTTCTTTCACAAGCGGTATCGTCTCTTCCAGAAGTTTTCTTCCGATTCCGCAGTTTTTATACTTATGGTCCACACAAAGCGGCCCGAAAGAAGCAACTTCCACATCACCATCTTCTCCGTGAATCATACACTTAAAGTACATAATCACACCGGCAATTTGACCATCCACAAGGGCAATCCTGCTGCAATCCGGCAAAAAATCCTTATGCGTACGCAGCTTATGCACCAACAAATGCTCATCGCATCCCGGCCCGTAAACATTATAAAATGATCTGCGCGTCATTTCCTCTGTTTCATGATAATCTTTCTGTGTCTCTTTTCTGATTTCTATATTCATGTTCTTATCCTCCTAAATCACTTTCTCTTTATAACCAACATAACAAAATTCAGGATATCTTTTAATCCCTTATCCAGAAATTCTTTATCCCGGATTCCGTATTCATGGCCGCAGTCAAACCATTCCTGCCATACCTGCTCATAATGGGCAGACTCGTAGACTTTTATTTCAACCTCGTCCTCACAGGAATCCTTAATATGCCCTTCCCACCATTCTTTGGTCCGAAACATATAGGCTTCGTCGCCTGCCCATTCGTCCATCAAAGTTTTCATCTCACCGACAGGCTGTGCTTTTAATCCCGGAACCACAAACAATGCATAACCGCCCTTTTTTATAAAAGGCAATATTTTCTCGGCGAAAATCTTTTCTTCGCAGCCGAAATAATGATAGGTATCAACACTGATTACGGAATCAAAATATTCATGTGCAAAAGGCAGGGCAAGTGCATCTCCATGAATGGGTATAATTTTGTGTTCCAGATGATTCTCGCGAATTCTTTGCAGATTATCAGTTGGTGACACCCACAAATCCAGTGCCCAAACAGTATCAGCCTTTGTTTCATTCGCAAGAAACAAAGACGAGAGTGCCGCACCGCATCCTAAATCAAGCACATTGCCGCCCGCCGTCGCTTCCGGATTATCTTCTACAATTTCACTTAACAAACGAAGGGCATTCGGTCCCATCATATACTCTTTGGTAAAATACTTCTTATAATTTTCTACGTTCTTCATTTTCTTTTTCCTCCTTAAATCAAACATTCTTCATGCCTGAATGATGCTCTTTACGGAGTGTTTTTTATGTCATAGGACTTCCTATGACATATTAGAATGTGCATCGCACATTCTTAGCGCGCGAGCGGTGTTGCAACGCAACAATATTCATTGTCGCGAGCTGCGCATCTTCACGGAGTGTTTTTTATGTCATAGGGTTTCCTATGACATAAAAAAAGCATGACTCATGTCATGCCTTAAATACTTCAAATATTGAAATCCACACTTACTAAATCAAACGGTTTCATATTATTGAGCATCATAAAGGCATACATTAACAAGGCTGCTTCACAGCCTTTTCTTCTACAGTTTTCCTTTTGATTATGCATTTCTCGATACTCGAATAAATCGTCCTCTGATTTCGTAATTTTTTATTATACTATCACAACATAATTTGTTGTGTCAACATACTATTTTCCGACATATACCGCATGGCCGCACATCTCAACAATTGCGGGATTCTCTGCCGTTTTGTCAATGGCTTTCATAATCTCCGCTAAAACATCCTCATCTTTCACCCCGTAAATCATATCCTCTTTTTCATATGCGAATCCTCGAATAGAGCGGATGCAGGTTGTCTCAAAACCATTGTCTTCAAACAACTGCTTCATCTCTGCCGCTGTTGCATAATATCCTTCCTGAAAACCGTTTGACGCAAGATTATGGAACTTGCCCGTTTCAAAGACATGTGACAGATTTGATGCATTCACATGTGCAGGGCAAAAGAAATATCGATCCACAATTGCAATGCTTCCGGACAAATACGGAATGAACCCTGCAATTACAGTACCACCGTCTTTTAGCACTCTTCTGATCTCGGACACGCATTTACGACGCTCATCTTCCTCTGTCAAATGGTAAAAGGGTCCGAGTGCAAGCACGACATCAAACATGTTATCCTGGTAGATACTTAAATCCATCGCATTTACCACATCGCATGCCACCAAATCCTCTGTCTTTTCCGCCTCTTTTCGTTCTTTTGCCTGTCCAATCAAACGCTCAGACAAATCAGCAAGATACACTTTGTACCCTTTCTTTGCAAGCGGGAATGCATATACACCGGCACCGCCGCCAAGATCCAGAATCGTTCCCTCCTTAGGCAAATGCTTCTCTAAAATACGCATCGTCATCTCATATTCCAGCTTGCCACTGTTATCACGTATTAATCTGTTCTGTTCATCAAATACACTGTAATACTCTTTTATCTTATCAAAATCTGTCATAAACCACTTCGTACGATTACCGCACCGGTAATCATACCTTCCTTTCGTTGATTGCTTCTTCATTCCGCCAATCACTTTGCAGAATCGCATACTGTATTGCGTCTATATAGACGCCGCCTTTATGGTAGCGCTCTCTTGCAACACCTTCTTTTTGCATGCCGCATTTCAAAAGTACCTTCTCAGATGCAACATTCCCACTGAAAACATCTGCCTGCACACGGTTTAATAAAACCTCATCAAACGCAAATCGAAGCACTCTGTTTAATGCTTCCGTCATGATTCCGTTGCCCCAGTATCTTGGACATAGAATATACGAGGTTTCCGCAATCAGATTATCCTCGTCAACATTGTGCAAATTGATAATTCCGATTATTTCTTTGCTGTTTTTGCTTTGAATAATCCAGTTAAAATACAACTCATTATCATAATTTGCAACCCATGAAGCAACTCTCTCTTTGTATATATCTATATCCTTAACCGCTGACCATGGAAAAAACTCGCTGCATTCTTCCAAACAAGCCCAATTGTTAAACATCATCAGGTAATCGTCTAACTGTATTTTTCTTAAACTAAGTCTATCCGTCTCAAGCATGCGTGTCCCTAATTTCTGCATCCTTTTTCCTCCGCTTCCGTTATTTTTGTCTTCCGGTATATACCTCATGAATGCACTTCTATTATTGACACAAGACTGAAATATGTGTCTTAGAAAAAATAATGGTTTTCGTCAAAACATTCTGTTCTTTTCACCAAGATAACTTAGTCCATATATTATTACACACCTCGAAGTCGTGCTTCAATATCTGATGCAGTATATAGAACATCAATTACAATAACTTTATCAGCACGAATCGTATAAAATACAGAATAATTATCCACAATCATTCTTCGTAATTCCATATTTTTTTCCGGTTCTGAATCCATAATCCTATAACGTTGCGGAAATACATCCAGAGCTAATATCTCATCGGCAATCCGATTGTATTGCCCCATTGCATTCTCAGGAGAAAGCAGGTCTAACGCTATATAATTGTATATATCCTCCATATCCTGTAATGCTTCTTTTGTAATCTCTACCTTATAATGCGCCATTAGTGCCTCTCTCTAAATGCCGCAAATGCACTCGCTGCTTCTTCAACATTTTCCATTTCTATATCCGCATAACCTTTCTCCAATTTTCGATGAATCTCTTCCACAGACATTATCTCTGTATTTACTGTACTGGCAGCTTTTGGCAAAACAACTGAAAAAGGTATTCCTCCAACCAATGATATTTGTTTCAAGTATATATCTATTGCTGTAGCCATTGGTATTCCTAATTGAGCTAAAACTCTTTCTGCATTCTCCTTTACATCCGGATTTACTCTTAAATTTAATGTTGCTGTTTTTCCCATTATATGCACCTCCATTCTTCCTTTATTGTAACGCAATTTGCGTTACATGTCAATCTGTGATATTAAACATCTGCGCGCACGGTTTAGTCCAACCTCATTACAATTCGTTATTTTTGTCTTCCGGTATATAGCTCATGAGCGCACTTCCCACTTACCATTTCTCTTGCCGTTTACTCGCGCAAGAATACCTTTCTCTTTTAAACTATTAATCTTATTTCTAACAGTACGTTCCGATTTTCCTATCTTACTTGCAATCTCTTTTTGGGTAATCTCCGGCTTCTCAATAATCACCTCTAATACTGCTTTTTCCTCAATCGGCAATCCTTTTAGGCAAATTTTGCCGTTT
>JAZNTK010000015.1:0-26474 GCA_045591685.1 Lachnospiraceae bacterium | reverse complement strand
TGTGGCAGACAAAGATTTCACCTGCGTTAGGAACGTCATTCAAACCTAAAATTTCAACCGGTGTAGAAGGTGTTGCTTCTTTTACCCTGCGACCCTTATCATCCACCATAGCACGTACTTTACCGTGGGATGCGCCTGCAGAAATAAAATCACCAACGTGGAGTGTACCCTTCTGAACCAAAATGGTTGCAACGGGACCTCTACCCTTATCAAGCTGTGCTTCAATGACAAGACCACGTGCCTGTCTCTTAGCATTTGCCTTCAATTCAAGCATATCTGCAGATAAAAGAATCATATCCAAAAGTTCGCTGATACCGTGACCCATCTTCGCACTTACCGGTGCAAAAATTGTGGTTCCGCCCCAGTCTTCGCTTAAGAGTTCATGTTCTTCCGCCAACTCACGCATAAGGTTGTTGATGCTGGGATAGCTATCCATCTTTCTGCTGGGATCGTTGAAATCGTAACCGATTTTATCAACTTTGTTCACTGCAACAATAATCTGTACACCGGCAGCCTTTGCATGGTTGATTGCTTCCTTGGTCTGGGGCATAACACCGTCGTCTGCTGCAACTACAAGGATTGCAATGTCTGTTGCATTGGCACCACGCATACGCATAGCAGTAAACGCTTCGTGTCCGGGTGTATCAAGGAATGTAATCTTTCTGTCATCCACCTGAACCATATAAGCACCGATGTGCTGTGTAATACCGCCTGCTTCTCTGTCGGTTACGTGGGTCTTACGGATTGCATCCAAAAGGGATGTTTTACCGTGGTCAACGTGACCCATAACACAGATTACGGGAGGTCTTTCTGTCATGGTAGCTTCGTCTTCTTCATCCTCTTTTAAGAGTTCTTCAATAACGTCTACCTGAACTTCCTTTTCACAGATAATATCATATTCAATCGCAATTTCTTCTGCCTTTTCAAAAGAAATCTCTGAGTTTACAGTAAGAATTTCGCCCTTTAAGAACAACTTCTTAACAATAGCAGAGGGCTGTAATTTCATCTTGTCAGCCAAATCTTTTAAAGTAAGAACTTCGGGAATTGTGATTACCTTGATATCGTCCTCAACCTTTTCTTCCACCTTCTTTTCAGGCTTAATAAAGCTTCCGGGTTTTAACTTGCCCTTGCCTTTACCCTTGAAATCACCATCTTCGTAATTTGACTCTTTTTTCTTCTTATCTTTCTCCTGGCTGATACGACGTTTTTCGTCATCTCTATGCTTCTCAGGTTCTACCACAGGAGTATCTCCGCCAAACATACGGCCACCCTGAGGCTTCTTTGCAAAACGGTTATCTTCTCTTCTGCCGCCTCTTTCATCGCTGTCTTTGTGGAAACCGCCCTGACCTCTGTCTTTATTAAATCCGCCCTGAGGTCTTTCGCCTCTGTTGTCACGGTTGAAACCACCCTGAGGTCTTTCACCTCTGTTATCACGGCCGGGGCCACCCTGGGGTCTCTCGCCTCTGTTGTCACGATTGAAACCGCCCTGAGGTCTCTCGCCTCTGTTATCACGGCCTGCATTACCCTGAGGTCTCTCACCGCGATTTATATTTCCCTGAGGTCTTTCGCCACGGTTATCACCTGTCGGACGCTCAGTTACGGATCTTGTATTCTGCTCTGCTACTTCTGCATCTTTCTTCGGTGCAGACTGAGGTCTGCTATTGGGATTACCTGCAGGAACAAAATTCACAGACGGAGTAGCTGAAGGAGGGGTTGTCGGACGAATCAATCCTCCGGGTCTGACATTTACATTTGTTGCAGGTTTCTTATTCTGTACAGGCTGCTGTCCGGGTCTCTGTGCCGGTCTTCCTGCATTCTGTCCACCCATTTTACTGTTCTGGGGATTACCTACGAAAATAATATTTTTCTTTTTCTTAGGCTTATCATCTGCTTTTACAGCTTCGGATGTTTCTTTTTTAACAGCCGGCTCTTCTTTCTCGGACACTGTTTCTGCCTTAGGTGTCTCTTCCTTCTTAGCAGGTGCAGCTTCCTTTACAGGCTTTTCTTCTGTTTTTACAGGCTGGCTCTTGCCTGTAGCAAGATTTTTTCTGACTAAGCCTTCTTCATCAGCAGATAAAATCTTCTGCGGACTTTTGTAATCATATCCATTTTCCTGAAGAAAGCCGATTACCTCTTTGCTTGTTATATTTAAATCTTTTGCGAGTTCGCTTATTTTCATTTAATTACCTCCGTATTTGTTGTTGAATCCTTCCATTTCTTTTCAATGCTTCTGGCAAATCCTTCATCAATGATTGCAACGGATGCACGCATTTCTTTTCCGATACAATGTCCTAAACTTTCCTTTGTTCCGTAAAAGAAAATCGGTGTTCGATAAAATGAACACATATCATTATAACTTTTCTTTGATCCGTCCGAAGCGTCCGTAGCAACAATCACAAGCTTTGCTTTTCCGGCTTTTACCATCTTTTCTACCATGAATTCGCCGCTGACAACTTTTCCGGATTTAGTAGCCAATCCCAATAGGGATAAAATTTTATCATGCATCAAGTTCCATAAACTCCTTTTCCAGACCGGCATAAATCTCATTGGAAAGACCCATTTTGAAAGAGCGTTCCAAACCTTTGTTTTTCTGCGCCTTTTTCAGACACTCCATGGATTTGCAAAGGTAGGCACCTCTTCCGTTTTTCTTTCCGGTTGTATCAAGAACAATTTCTCCTTCCGGAGTCTTTAAAACACGCATCATAGACTTTTTTTCTTTCATTTCCATGCAGCCTACACACTGACGCAAGGGTATTTTTTTGTTCATAACAACCTCCTATCCGGTGTACCGGAATGCTCTCAAAAATTATTCTTCCTCAGAATAACTTTCTTCGTATTCGCCTTCCTCGTACTCCTCATACTCATCGTATTCTTCTTCATCATCCATATAATCTTCATAACGGAAGCCATAAGCGTCTTTCGCCTGGGTTTCACTCTTAATATCAATCTTATATCCGGTTAACTTAGCTGCAAGACGGGCATTCTGTCCTTCTTTACCGATTGCAAGTGATAACTGATAATCAGGAACAACAACCTTAGCTGTCTTTTCATCAGGATCTGCAAATACCGCAACAATCTGTGCCGGAGATAATGCATTCTGGATTAAATTACCGGGGTTTTCATCCCAGTTAATAATATCAATCTTTTCGCCACCGAGTTCATCTACAATAGCATTTACACGTGCACCGTTTAAGCCTACACATGCACCAACGGGATCTACGTTAGGATTGTGTGAACAAACAGCCATCTTGGTTCTGCTACCGGGTTCTCTGGCGATGCTCATAATTTCAACGGTACCATCCTTAATTTCGGTTACTTCCGCTTCGAACAATCTCTTAACAAAATCAGGATGTGTACGGCTTACCAAAATGCGGGGTCCTTTTGAATTTGCTTTTACTTCTAAGATGTATACTTTGATACGGTCTGTAGGACGGAAATGCTCTCCCTTCACCTGTTCAGACTCATTTAAAATAGCATCTGCCTTGCCAAGGTTAATGGAAATGTTACGTCCGATATAACGCTGTACAACACCTGTGATAATGTCTTTTTCTTTCGCATGGAACTGATTATATACAACGCTTCTTTCTTCTTCACGAATCTTCTGTAAAATAACATTCTTCGCGTTCTGAGTTGCAATACGTCCGAATTCCTTAGACTTAATTTCAACCTTAACAATATCTCCAACCTTTGATTTCTTTGCAATCTTCTTTGCATCGTCCAATGCAATTTCAAGCATGTCATCCATTACATCATCTGCGGTTTCCACAACTTCCTTTTCTGCGTATACACCGAAATCACAGGTTTCACGGTTGATTTCTACCTTAACGTTATCAGCCTTACCGAAATGGTTCTTGCAGGCAAGCATAAGTGAATTTTCAATTGCCTCAAAAAGTGTTTCCTTGCTGATTTCTTTCTCCTTTTCAAGAATATTCAGCGCTTCCATTAATTCCTTGTTCATTTTTTCCTTTTTCCTCCTATCCTAAAAATCCAGTGCCAGTCGCACAATTGCGATATCTGCTCTCTGGAAAATCATTTCATTGTTATCGTTTTCGATTGTAATAGTATCTTTATCATATGCTTTTAAAATGCCCGAAAATTCCTTGCATTTATCAATCGGCTTGTATGTTTTGATTTCTACCTCTTCTCCAAGACTCTTTTCCAAATGCTTATCTTTCTTCAAGGTTCTTCCAAGTCCCGGGCTGCTAACCTCTAAAATATAAGACTCATCAATATAGTCCTCTGCATCCAAAGCGTCCGACAATTCTCTGCTGACCGCTTCACAATCCAGAATATTCACACCGCCTTCCTTGTCAATGTAGGCTCGCAAATACCACTCTCCGGCTTCTTTGACAAATTCCACGTCGTAAATTTCCACATTATGCTTAGCTGCAATCGGAAGCAGAAGTTCTTCGGTTCTCTGTTCGTAAGTATCTCTTTTAGCCATTCTTACGCACTCCCTTTCTTTTGATTCCTTAAAACAATTGCCTGCCTCATAAAAGGGGCAACTGTCCTAACCAACAAACAAGAGTGGACTTCGCAGCCCACTCTTTATCATCTTGCATAATTCAATTCTCTTGCATTTTAACACCTTTTCTCCTCTCCGTCAAGGAATTTCAAAGATAATTTCAGAAATAACAACATAAAAAGAACCTATGTTATATTCATAGGTTCTTTTTTAATTACTTACGCAATTTTAAGTTTGATTTCTTCAACATCTCTTTGTAATGTTGTAATCATTTGCATAATCAAAGTTGTGTTGTTTTGCTCAATCCTTATTGCATGATATCTTGATTCTAACTTATCAAGTCGTTTATTTATTGCGTCAATTTTATCATTCGTACGCTGATATAATCTCTCCATTTCCGTCAGCAGATTGCTTTCACATTTGTTTACGCGAACCTCAATACGTCTGTCCACTTCTTCCAACAATTCATCTTTAAATGTTTTAAACTTAGTATCCATCTTCGCCTCAAATGCTTCAAATTTAGCATTCATCTTTGCGTCCATCTTCGCTTCAAATGCTTCAAACTTGGCATCCATCTTTGCGTCCATCTTCGCTTCAAATGCTTCAAATTTAGCATCCATCTTTGCGTCCATCTTCGCTTCAAATGCTTCAAATTTAGCATCCATCTTTGTATCCAAAAGTGCAGCTATCGCTTCAAGATCTTTCGCATCCAGCATATCTTCCCTCCTTTCCTATAGATTTTTAGAAAAGCATAATTATTTCTCGGAATTTTTCACATATGTATTATTCAGAATATTAGACTGCTTCAGCATTAAGATAAAAAGAAATAAGACATGCTTTGATTGTATATTATCAAAAATAGTATTACTTGTATATATGCATATTGCATAAATTCATCGACAAATACCGACACAAAAGTCTGTTTAAAACTAATTTACGCTATATATTTCAAAAATAAAAAAGCCTCAAAACCAACATTATTCTTGGTTTCAAGGTTTTCTTGGGTTGGGCTGTTCTTAATTCAGCACCTCGTAGGGGAATCGAACCCCTGTTTCCGCCGTGAGAGGGCGGCGTCTTAACCGCTTGACCAACGAGGCATCTATCACTGCCTGTTTATCACAGGCAATGATTATTCTATTATAATATTCTCAAAAAAGCAAGTACTTTTTTAAACAAAGTCAAACAAACTCATCTGATTGCTTTCCGGCAAGTCACCCAGCAGTCCAAGATTTGCCATCGTCTCGACAACAGTCTTGGAAACCTTGGAACGTTCCCTGAAATCATCACGTGATAAAAACGGACCATTCTTTACCGCTTCCACGATACCCTCTGCCGCTTTTTCGGCCAAACCTTCGATGCTGACCAAAGCCGGCATGATTTTACCGTCAATAATCTGGAAGTTTCTCGGATGCGCACGGAAAATATCCAACGGCCAGAATTCAAAACCGCGGGCATACATTTCCTGCACAATACGCATATCCTTAATCGCATCCACTTCCTTGGGTGACAAGGTATTTTCACGGGAACGATAGTCCTCCAAAACCTGTTCTAAGTGCTTCTGTCCCTGACACATGATTTCATAAGAAAATGCTGATGCACGGATACTGAAATATGCCGAATAATATGCCAACGGATAATTTACCTTACAATATGCAATTCGCCATGCCATCATAACATAGGCCGCTGCGTGAGCTTTCGGGAACATGTATTTAATCTTTTTACAAGACCATATATACCAGTCCGGAACGTCATGCGCAATCATCTGCTCTTCCCACTCGGGAGTCAGACCTTTACCTTTACGTACGCTTTCCATAATCTTAAAAGACATACCGGCGTCCACTCCCTTACCAATCAGATATACCATGATATCATCTCGGGTACAAATTGCCGTGGAAATGGTTGCCGTACCTTCCATAATCAAGGTCTGTGCATTTCCCAGCCATACGTCGGTACCGTGGGAAAGTCCCGCAATACGTACCAAATCCGAGAAACTGGTAGGATGTGTATCAATCAACATCTGCATCGCAAAATCAGTACCAAACTCCGGTATACCAAGTGAGCCAAGCTTACATCCTCCAATCTGCTCCGGAGTAATGCCAAGAGCTTCCGTACTCTGGAACAATGACATTACCTTCGGGTCATCCAACGGAATTGTTAACGGGTCCATTCCCGTCAAATCCTGCAACATACGAATCATGGTCGGATCGTCGTGTCCGAGGATATCCAATTTTAAAAGGTTATGGTCAATGGAATGATAATCAAAATGTGTAGTAATGATATCCGTTGTCATATCGTTTGCCGGACGCTGTATCGGTGTAAATTCATTGATATCGTGTCCGATAGGCAATACAATAATACCGCCCGGATGCTGTCCTGTGGTTCTACGTACATCCACACATCCTTGCACAATACGGTTAATTTCTGCCGTACGCTTCTTGATTCCACGCTCTTCGTAATATTTCTTTACATAACCAAAAGCTGTTTTTTCTGCCAACGTACCGATGGTTCCGGCTCTGTAAGTCTGACCGGCACCAAAGATTACTTCCGTATACTTATGTGCCTTTGACTGATATTCACCGGAGAAGTTCAAGTCAATATCAGGTTCCTTATCACCGTGGAAGCCCAAGAATGTTTCAAAGGGAATATCAAATCCGTCTTTCTTTAATTTCGCACCGCAGACCGGACAATCCTTATCCGGCATATCACAACCTGCACGTCCTGAATATGCTTTTACATCATCCGATTCAAAATCAGAATAATGACATTCACTGCAATAATAATGGGGCGATAAGGGATTTACTTCCGTAATTCCCGCCATGGTTGCTACAAAGGAAGAACCAACGGAACCTCTGGAACCTACCAGATAACCGTCTTCATTGGACTTCCATACCAGTTTCTGTGCAATAATATACATTACGGCAAAACCGTTGCTGATAATGGAATTTAACTCTCTCTCCAAACGCTTCTCTACAATCTCAGGCAAAGTATCTCCGTAAATCTCATGAGCCTTGGTATAACAGATTTTTCGAAGGGTTTCATCACTGTTTTCAATTACGGGAGCACACTTATTCGGATCAATCGGCGAAACCGTTTCGCACATGTCCGCAATCAGGTTGGTATTGGTTATAACTACCTCTTCCGCCTTCTCGCTGCCAAGATATTCAAACTCTTTAAGCATTTCTTCTGTGGTACGCAAATAAAGCGGTGCCTGATCATCTGCATCACTAAAACCTTTACCAGCCATAATGATACGACGGTATATTTCATCCTCCGGATCCATAAAATGCACATCACAGGTAGCACAAACGGGTTTATTGTATTCTTCACCCAATGCAACAATTTTACGGTTTATTTCCATCAAATCTTCATAACTATTAATATTTCTAAACTTGTCGGAGCGAAGCATGAACTTGTTGTTATCCAACGGCTGAATTTCCAGATAATCATAAAAGTTCACTATACGCGCAATTTCTTCCGGTGATTTATCATCCAACAAAGCCTTATAAAGTTCTCCTGCTTCACAGGCAGTTCCCAAAATTATGCCTTCCCTGTGCTTCATAACAAAGCTCTTGGGGAGCTTGGGCTGACGGTTAAAATATTTCACATGAGACTCCGAAACCATGCGGTACAGATTTCTTCTTCCCTCTTCCGTCTTTGCTAACACAATGGCATGGTGAGAAGGGAGTTTTCGGATAGTTTCCACACTGGCTTCCGTAAAAGCATTGATATCTGCCAGCGTATAAATCTCCTTTTCCTCCAACATTACAATAAACTTTTCAAATATATGTGCCGTAGCTTCCGCATCATCCACCGCACGATGGTGATTTTCCAAAGACACACCTAAACGCTTTGCAATGGAATCCAAAGTATGCTTGCCCAAATCCGTTAGCAATGCTCTGGAAATTGCTACCGTATCAACGTAAGTAATCTCTCTTTCGATTTCCTGACGTTTCATGTTCTCTTTTATAAAACTCATATCAAAAGAAGCATTGTGGGCAACCAATACGCAACCCTCACAAAACGCCAGAAACTTGGGTAAAACAACCTCAATATCCTCAGCATCGGCTACCATTTCATCATTGATACCCGTCAGACGTTCAATTTCAAACGGAATGGCGGTATGAGGATTAACAAAACAGGAAAAACGGTCGCAAATTTTACCCTGAGACACTTTTACCGCTCCGATTTCAATGATGCGGTTCTTAATGGGTGAAAATCCCGTGGTCTCAATATCAAATACCACAAAATCATCCTTAAGCGTCTGTCCGTTGTCACCCACAACCGTATCCGTCAAGTCATCTACAATATAAGCTTCCACACCATAAAGGACTTTAATACCTTCCATTTTATCGGTGGTATGCTTTGCCTCCGGAAAGGCCTGTACACAACCATGGTCTGTAATGGCAATGGCCGGCATTCCCCATTTATGGGCACGCTTAATCAAATCTTTCGCATAGGATACGCCGTCACTGTCACTCATTTTGGTATGGCAATGAAGCTCTACTCGCTTCTTGAATGCAGTATCCATTCTGGTAGTGGTAAAATCCTTAATCTTCTTAATGCCGATGATAGAGGATATCATTAACTCACCCACATAATCATCAAACTTGGCAATACCCTTTAATTTTACAAATTCACCGGGTTTTAAAAACGGCACCACTTCTTGTGCCTGGTCTGCCCAACAGAAAATTTTACCCGATATGGTATCCGTAAAATCCGATACCGCAAATGTATATAAATACTTTTCGTTTCTCAGCTCTCTTCCTTCCGCCTCGGTAATTTTACCGCGAATGGTAACTTCACCGATTTCATCCGTAATATCACGGACAGGAATCACATCATCATCAAAATCCCTACCGTAAATTACATCAGGAGAATCCGAGCGTTTAAGCGGCATACGCTTCTTTTCCCTGGTCTCGCTCTCCTGTTTTTTCTCCTTTGCTACAGAAGAACTTGACTTTGAAGGCTCCTCCTTTTTCTGCTCGGGCGCTTTCTGTGCATTTTCCGGTGTATTCTCTTTTTCTTTTTTATCATCATAATCCGCAAATTCCATACCGGCATCGCCGTCCTGATTTGCGTTCATCTTTCTTGTAATTTCTTTTACCAGAAGATTAACCTTATGTTCATTTTCTTCTTTGAACTTATTTTTCTTTGCTTCCTTATACTCCATGCGGATTTCAGCAGAAAGTCCGCAACGGATATTAAATATATTCTCTAAGGTTTCCTTTAATTCTCTTTCCTTCTGCTTGGCAATCAGAGTATCCTCTAAGGTGACAATCATGGTGTTCTCACCTTCGAATTTCACATCCGCCTCATGGAACAGTCTGTAGTCCATGTTTCCTACTTCTTTGATGCTAAAAATAATGCTGTCGCGGTAGGCATCATAAACCTTTTGTACCGTATAAGAAGCCGGCAACCGGAAACGCTCATAAATCTTTACTTCCGTACCCGAAAAAGCCATCTTCTGCTTGAAAACGGCCTCCTGCACCATAAAAATATCCTTGCGTTCAATTAAACGAGGGCTCGACAAATACACCCGCAAAAGAGTCTTCTGCGAATCTGTGGTTAATTTCTCTATGCTCGTTTCTTCCATCAGGGCACTTAAGCGGTCATCCAGTTTAATCCCCTCAAATACCTCAAAAAAATTCATTGCCATCTAAAACCTCTTATGTATGAAAGAACCGGCAAAGTGCCGGTTCCTTATGTTATAAACAATCCGATATACAATCCAAAAGATTAATTCTCCCAATGATCCAACTCATACTTTAATGCAGATAAAAGTTCTTCTTCGGGAAGTTTACGAATGATTTCGCCCTTCTTAATCAGCAGACCTTCACCAATGCCGCCTGCAATACCAAGATCCGCTTCCTTTGCTTCTCCGGGGCCGTTTACCACACAACCCATAACCGCAACCTTAATATCCAAAGGATAACCGGCAACCAGGGTTTCTACCTGATTAGCAAGACCAATCAAATCAATCTGGGTTCTTCCGCAGGTCGGACAGCTAACCACTTCAATGCCGCCTTTGCGGAGCCCTAACGTTTTTAAAATCAATTTCGCAGTTTTAATCTCTTCTACGGGATTACCGGTCAAAGAAACACGGATGGTATCTCCGATACCCTGATACAAAATCACACCAAGGCCTACAGAGGACTTGATATTTCCGGAAAAATAAGTACCGGACTCCGTTATACCTACATGCAAAGGATAATTGGTCTTTTCTACCAATAATTCATGCGCTTTAATACACATTAAAACGTCTGATGATTTAATGGAAATTACCATATTCTCGTAACCCAGAGATTCAATCATTGCCACCTTATCCAAGGCACTCTCTACAATTCCTTCCGCAGTTACACCGTTGTATTTTTTCACCAGTTCTTTTTCCAAAGAACCGCTGTTTACACCGACACGAATGGGAATGTTACGCTCTTTCGCCACATCCACCACTGCTTTTACCTTATCCATACCACCGATATTTCCGGGGTTAATACGAATTTTATCTGCACCGTTTTCCATAGCGGCAATAGCCATTTTATAATCAAAATGAATATCTGCAACCAAGGGAATATGAATCTGCTTCTTAATTTCGGCAATTGCTTTTGCAGCTTCCAAAGTAGGAACGGTACAACGCACAATTTCACATCCGGCTGCTTCCAGCTCAAGAATCTGAGCAACGGTTGCCTCCACATCTTCTGTTTTGGTATTTGTCATAGATTGAATCAGAATCGGATTTCCTCCACCTATCACTCTGTCGCCGATATGAATTACTCTTGTATCGTTTCTGGTCATGTTGCCATCTCCTTTATACTTCATGCTGTATCTGTCAAAAGTCATCATTCCACTGTTTTCACACAGGTCTTATTGTACCACACCAACCGCTTTTATTCAATTTGCAAAACAGTGTTTTCGCGAATTCGTTTATTGCTCTTTTCCGATGCCAAAAATATTTAAAGGCGAGTTTTCAAACCAATCCCCAATTTCTTCCAATCGGTTTGCACCCTCGTTAATATTATCCAATGTCTCCAGTAACTCATTTACATCCAGACCATCCATAAGTTCCTTCATACCATCGAAATTAATGCTGTCAAAAGTTTCCTTGATACCTTCCAGATTTAAGGTTTCCATTACAAAATTAAAATGTCCCAGTGATTCATTCAATTCTTCCATATCAATCTTGGATAATTCTTCGATTACAGGCTCTGTCACAGCAAGGAAATCCTTGATTTCCACAAACGCAATAATCGCAATTACCAAAACCGCAATGGTAACTGCCAACGTAACCGAAGAAATGATACGATTGATAATCATATCTTTCTTTAATTTTTTGTACATCATTTCCATAGTATTCTGTTCCATAATTCCCCACTCCTTCTACCTGTTCAAATCAGTTTTTTCACTATATTCTATGTGGCAATTTTCCTACTCTTTTATTATAGCAAGTTAACGTATATTTACAAGAAACATTTTCATACTTTTATAACCCCTGTGATACAAACATACTGCACTCACATTCAAGAATTGCGGTTTTATAAGACCTTACGGAACATTTCTTCCAAATGCTTCCCAATAATATAATACATACATTTAGGATAAAAAAGAAAACCGCCTCTTTCTTTGTCCAAATATCATATCCGTATAATGTAAAAAACATAGAAAGAAGCCCTGTAATTTGCAAAAGCCCGGCAATCCTACCCATCCATTGTCCCAGTATGAAATTGACACTTCCCTTCGACTTTAACAGCGCCTCCTGCAGCTCTAATCCGCTTTGATAACGGCAAAAAAACTGTTTCTCCGCACATTTTCCGATTATTTTACGGATTCTGCGGGGAATTCCATAGTATTTAAGGCTCCGATTCACATGTTGTGTTTGAAATAAATACGGTTCCCTGCCTGTCAGCATAAAAAGTAACACCATTCCAAACGCATATACATCGCTCTGGGTAAAAAGTTCACCATCCTTTAACTCCGGTGCCACATATCCCGGCGTTCCAAAAAATACATCTCTTACATCGTACTGTAAAAATGCTCCGCCAAAATCAATCAAAGAAATTCCTGTTTTATCTACCATAATATTCTGCGGTTTTAAATCCCCGTGTATTACCGGCACCGGACGACTGTGAAGATACTTAAGTATTTCTGCCAATTCTCTGCCAAGACTCAATCCCTCTTTTACCGTAAGCTTTCCTTTGTTCTCCACATACTCTTTTAGCGTTATTCCCTTTGCAAGCTCCATAACAATACAAACTTTGTCTTCGTAATAAAACACATCATGCAATACCGGCAAGCCCTTATGTTCCAATTGCATCAAAAACTTGGGTTCGCTGTCATCGTCTCCTTTTGGGGATGCTTTTACGACCTTCATTGCAAATTCCTTACATATGTGCACATCTTCCACCTGATACACCTTGGAAAACCCACCACTTCCAATACATTGCAATACCCTATATTTTCCTATCTTTTCTCCTATTTTTTCCTCAAAACAATCCCCGTACAATTATCTTTCTCCCCCTTATCTCTTCCTCGCCGCACAATTTCCCGCAATAATTTTCTCATATCTCCCTCTTGTCCTGCTTTCAATTTCCCGATTATCTGCATAGCCTGCGGCGTCAGACATCTTATCAATCCGTCGCTCCCTAAGAGAAAAGTATCTTTCTTTCCGTACGTTCCTCTTTTCTTCCAAACAACCGGCATTTCACCTACCCCTACCGCATATAACAGTTTCCCGGATACATCAATCTGATCCTCGGTAAGTTTTGTAATGCGTTTTCTGATTTTGTAGCAACTACAATCTCCCACATGAAATACATAATAATTCCCCTTCCCCAAAAGCAGCATGGTAATGGTTGTCCCCATACATATTTCCTGTTCTTTACCTTCCTTTACCAACCTTTCATGTACTTCCGCCAATGCCCTTTTAAAACTGCCGAAAAGCTTATAAAAAGATTTATTTTGACACAAAAGCACCAATGCATGTTCATAAAACCATGCCGTCATACTCCTTGCCACCAGTCCACCGGCATACTCTCCCTTTGCAAGTCCTCCTACGCCGTCGCATACCATGGCCATGGCAAAAGGTCCGGCTCCGGTTAATACTGTCTGCAGGGCAAAACTGTCTTGATTACATGAATAAAAATCCCCCTTATCCCAAAGTGTGGCATAAGAAAAATGCATACTATCACCGCCTTTATTGTTTCTGTGAAAACTTGAAACGACCGTTTCAGGAATAACAGACCTGTTACTCTTTTATCTATACCACATGCAATTGTTTCCCACAAGATATCCGGCAACATTCTTTCTATGTTTTCATCGCAAAATTCGACACAAATCGACGTTATTGGCTTTTATATGGCATTCTCCCGGCAGGTACATACATAAAAATCCCCTTCCATCAGGAATTTCCTGACAAAAGGGGAATTTCTTCTTTTACAATATAAAATTATCTGAAAAACTTAGAAATATCGTTAAATAATACAAACACCATCAAAAGCATTAAAAATACAAAACCAATCATATGCACAATGGCTTCCGCTTTCTTAGGCACAGGTTTTCGGATGATGGCCTCAATCAATAAGAAAATAAGTCTTCCGCCATCCAATGCCGGTATCGGCAAAAGATTCATAATACCAAGGTTAATACTTAACAGTAATGCAATATTCACCATATTAATCAATACCGTAAGGAAACCGTATTGTTTGGTTTCTTCTATGGTATCACTGATGACGCCTGCGACACCTACGGGACCTGCCACATCATCCTTGGTAAGCTGGCCGGTCACCAGCATCTTTAAGCTCTTAATCGTGGTATTTAACCAATATCTTACCTCATACCAGCTATATTCAAATAAATCAAAACCTTTGCTGATATGCAATTCTCCGCCGGTGATGCCCATAACATATGAACCATTGTTATCTTTCAGCTCCATAGTAGTAGTATGAACTTCTCCGTCCCGTTCATACTCTACCTCCCATACCTCACCCGGAGAATAAAGCATGGCATTTAACTGAATTTCACGAAATAAATGTATTTTCTCACCATTAATGGAGGTGATAATATCACCTTCCTGTAAGCCGGCCTCATATGCCGGATAACCTTCATGCACTTCCGATACCTTGGGTAGTATGGAACCGCATGCAATTACAATAATAATTGCCAGCAGATAACCTAAAACAATATTAAATAGGGGACCTGCAAAAACAGTTGCAATTCTGGCCCAGACAGAAGCATTCTGAAAAGAACCCTCCTGCGTGGTTGTGGGACGTTCCAACGGATTTTCTTCCTGAATACGCTCCGTTTCCTCATCCTCTTCAAACAACCCGTCCTCACCTTCAAACATACAGGCGCCGCCGATGGGCAACAGTCGCAGGGAATATTCCGTATCACCCTTTGTAAACTTCACAAGCTTCGGTCCCATACCGATGGAAAACTCAAGCACTTTAATGCCGTTTGCTTTTGCCACAATAAAGTGACCAAATTCATGGGCAACCACTACCACACCGAAAATAATAACAAAGGCAAGAATTGCCCAGATATTAAAATTCATACAAACTCCACATTCTCCTTCAATCTTTTAAAAATGCTTCGCTATATAATCATATGCTTCCGCTTCCGTATTCAGAATATCTTCTACGGTAGGATTCTCAATCTTTCTATGATTCTGCATGCAGGCCTCAATCACTTCCGGTATCTGCAAGAATTTAATCTTACGATCCAGGAAAAGGCTAACCGCTTTTTCATTCGCAGCATTATAAACCGTAGGCACACTGCCACCGGCTTCAGAAGCTTCATATGCCAGCTTCAATCCACGGAAGGTATCCATATCCGGTTTTTCAAAGGTCATAGCACCGAGGTCAAAGAAATTAACTCTTTTACCGGCCATTGGTCTTCTGTCCGGATAGAATAATGCATACTGAATGGGCAGTTTCATATCAGGAGCACCAAGCTGTGCCATAATACCGCCATCCACATATTCTACTGCTGAATGAATGATACTCTGAGGATGTACAACAACCTCTATACGGTCCAAATCAACATCAAATAACCATTTGGCTTCCATTACTTCCAAGCCTTTATTACAAAGGGTTGCGGAATCAATGGTGATTTTACGTCCCATTGCCCAATTGGGATGTTTTAATGCATCCTCTACCTGAATATTTAACAATTCATCCCTGCTTCTGCCTCTGAAAGGTCCTCCGGACGCTGTTAAAAGAATTTTACTTAAACGTTCCTTGGGCTGTCCCTGCAAAGACTGAAAAATGGCACTATGTTCACTATCTACCGGTAAAATCGCCACATTCTTTTCTTTAGCAAGGGGCATAATAATATGTCCTGCAGTGACCAATGTCTCCTTATTGGCAAGTGCAATGGTCTTTCCCGCATTAATGGCTGCGATGGTAGGTCTGATACCTATCATTCCCACAATTGCAGTAACCAATACTTCACATTCTTCATGGGTAGAAATTGATAGCAAACCATCCATGCCGCTTAACACTTCCACATCCATATCCGCAATACGTACCTTCAAATCCTTCGCAGCTTCCTCTGTCCACATTACCGCAACCAAAGGCTTAAACTCACGCACCTGTTCCTCCATTAAAGTCACATTGGTACCTGCTGCAAGTGCAACCACTTTTAAATCCGGATTTTCACGTACAATTTCAAGGGTCTGGGTACCGATAGAACCGGTCGAACCCAAAACAACTATTTTTTTCATCATAGTCTCCTAATTAAACTGCATCATCAACATTACCAGGAAAAATACCATGGGCGAGGTAAAAATAACACTGTCAAAGCGGTCAAGAATACCACCATGTCCCGGTATGATTTTGCCGTAATCTTTTACTTCATAATTTCTTTTAATGGCAGAAGCCGTCAAATCTCCGCACTGGGATACTACGGAACCTACACAACAAATAATCGCAAATACTGCAATGATGCCGTATGAAGAATCGGTACATGCCGCATATAACCAGCCAAACAATCCGCCTGCCAACGCAGAACCTACCACGCCGCCAATCGCACCCTCTATAGACTTCTTAGGACTTAACTTCGGCGTGAGTTTATGCTTACCAAACAGCATGCCCACAACATAGGCACAGGTATCACACACCCACGAACTCATAAATACCAGCCACATAAGATAGATACCGTTGGGCAACTCTCTGATATAATAGATAAAAGACAGGGTCATTGCCACATAAATCAAACCAAAGGCCGCATGGGTAATCTGTGTAATGTTGTGTCTCGGGAAGGTAAAAATATAAACCATAAACATGGATACCACGCTCAACACAAAAATAAACAATACCAATACCGTAAAGTAATTGAAATCACCTTGGGTTTTATACAACCAGCCTGTTAAATTCTCTCGGAACGGCAATGCATCATCCGTAATCAAAAGTAACAGATAATACAATATAATTCCTGTCAGACCTATTTTTTCAAAACCTGAAATTTTATCAGGGTTCGGACGTACCTTTGTTGCTCTGGTAAATTCCAAATAACCGATACAGGATATGACACCAAGAAACAATGCCAAAAACGGTCCGCCGGCAAAGCCGAACAACAAAATTACCGCTACAATTACTACCGAACTCCAAAATCTTGCTTTAAACATATGCTCTCTCTCTTATTTCGCATTACCGAATCTTCGGTCTCTCTTATTATATGTTTCAATGGCTTTGACCAATTCATCGCGATTGAAATCAGGCCAAGGAACATCCGTAAAATAAAACTCCGTATACGCCAACTGCCATAACAGGAAGTTGGAAATTCGCTGTTCGCCGCTGGTACGAATCAACAAATCGGGATCAGGCACGCCTTCTGTATCCAAGTGGTCAGAGACATACTGTTCCGTAATATCTTCCGGTGCCACTTTTCCGTCCTTAACATCTTGGGCCGTTTTTTGCATCATACGAATCATTTCATCTCTACCGCCGTAATTAATGGCAATCTGAATAAAAAGCCCCGTATTATTCTTGGATTCTTCTTCCAATTCTGCAATCGTCTGCTGGATATCTTCCGCAAGCCCTGTTTTATCACCGATTACACGAAATTTAACATTATTTTTAGCCGCTTTTTTAAAGCCGGTCAGTAAGTACTTCCGAAGTAAATCCATCAAGGCATTTACTTCTTCTTCACTACGCTTCCAATTTTCGGTAGAGAAGGCATATACCGTAAAATACTGTACTCCCATCTCACCTACAATATAAATCATATCTTCTACATTCTTGGCACCTTGGACATGTCCCATTTTACGGGGAAGACCTTTACTTTTGGCCCATCTTCCGTTTCCGTCCAAAATCACCGCAATATGTTTGGGAATATTCATAACAAACTCCGCTCCGTTGCTTTTTTATACAGTAAGTACTTCCTTAGATTTCTCTTCTACCAAATCACCGATATTCTTTACGTACTTATCTGTAAGCTTCTGTAATTCATCTTCCATTGACTTAATTTCATCTTCTGAAATTTCAGTCTTTGCAAGTTTCTTTAATGCATCGTTACCATCACGTCTGATATTACGAACCGCAACCTTTGCATCTTCACCCTTCTTACGAACATCCTTTACGATATCCTTACGTCTTTCCTCTGTTAATTCAGGGAATACAAGACGGATTACAGAACCGTCATTGCTGGGTGTAATACCGATATCAGATGCAAGAATTGCCTTTTCAATTGCTTTAATCAGGCTCTTTTCCCAAGGTGCAATCTGGATAATTCTTGCTTCGGGCACTGTAATGTTACCTACCTGCTGTAACGGTGTCATTACGCCGTAGTAATCCACTGCCAACTTATCCAAAACATGAGGGTTTGCTCTTCCTGCTCTGATTGTCATAAAATCAGCTACAAGGTGGTCATAAGTTTTGCTCATTTTTTCGTCATATACTTTAATTTTTTCGTTCATGTGTTTATCCTCCCTTATACGGTAACCTTAGTTCCGTTAAAATCACCTTTTACGGTATTTACAATACTGTTTTCTTCATTTAATCCAAATACCCACATAGGCATTTTGTTGTCTCTTGCAAGAATGGATGCCGTCATATCCACAACCTGTAAATTATTGGCAATTACTTCGTGAATAGATACCTCATCATATTTCTTAGCCGCCGGATTCTTTGCAGGGTCATCATCGTAGACTCCGTCAATGGACTTCGCCAAAAGAATAACTTCCGCATCTACTTCAATGGCACGAAGCACTACACCGGTATCGGTACTGAAGTAGGGATGTCCGGTACCTCCCGCAAAGAAGACTACCATACCTTTTTCAAAATACTTATTGGCTCTGTCCTTTGAGAATAACTTTGTAAAAGAACCACATTCAAACGGTGTTAAAATGTTAGTCATCATACCTACGGAACGGAAAATTTCCGATACGTAAATACAGTTCATAATTGTGGCCAACATACCAATCTGATCAGCCTTGGTACGGTCAATGTTTTCACTGGTTCTGCCTCTCCAGAAATTACCGCCGCCAATAACGATACCTACCTGGATGCCATCATCTACCAATTGTTTTACCTGTAAGGCAACCTTTCTTACGGTCTCCTCATCAAAGCCTGTTTTCTTTTCTCCTGCCAGGGCTTCGCCGCTTAATTTTAAAAGAATTCGTTTCATTATGTAGCCTCCTTTTGTTTATTTATCAATTCCGTCAAAGAAGGAACTGGGATTCATATCTGCATAACACTGCGAGCACATACCTTCAATTGCTGCACCATTGTTAATCTGTACGGATTTGGATTTAATGTTTCCCATGATAATTGCGGAAGAATCCAGAATGACAGGGCCTCTTACATCAATGTCACCTTTTACGGCACCGGCAATCACCGCACTTCTTGCACTGATATTACCGATTACTACAGAATTGGGACCGATTTTAACACTGTTATCACAATTTACATCACCGGTAATTTTAGCAGCCTGTGCATAAATCTCCAACGCCTTGGAATTTCCCTGAATGCTTCCGGAAACATTTAACTTACCACCGATTTCAATGTTGCCGAGTACGGTTCCTTTTAAGTCCAGACCGCCTGATGTAGCAATATCTCCGGTAATAATCATTCCCACGGGAATGGTGCCGACTTCTGTGTTCGCATCGGACATATCTTCAAATACTTCCTCTTCCATCATATCAACCATTGTTGTTTCTTCTAACATATCTGTTACTTCCTCAATTTCTTCAATTTCTTCCACTTCATCTGTTACTGACATATCCAACTCTGTGACAGCAGCCTCAAATTCCTCAATCAGAGCCTCTTCCTCCGGATCAGGAAGGTTATCAGCAATACCAGCATATCCTTCTGACAATGCCGCCATAATATCTTCGTTTACACTGTCCGAATCAAAGCCGCCTTCCGTAAAAGCAGTTTCATCATATACCGCCTCTTCCGCCATATAATGAGCATATTCCTCTTCTTCAGAAAGTACATCTTCCTCTACACCGCTCACGGTAAATTCTTCTTCCAGCTCGGAAAGTTCTGTTTTCAGACGTTCCTCTTCTTCCAATAATTCCTTTTCTGCATTATCTTCCGTCAATTCATTCACTGCCTGTGCCAAATCTTCTTTTAAATCACTGAAAAAACCCATTTAAAACCCTCCGTTTCTTTTATTCTTCCGAATCATTACTTCTTACCACATGACAAACCGGTGTTGTCCCGTGTGTAATAGGTAAAAGCACTGTATTTTCATCTTCCAACAGGCTCTCCAATATAATGGGTAAAGCCTCTATTGTTGTAGACTTGTCCGATGCATCATGCATTAACACCACAGAAGCATTGGTCTGACTTACTCCGTTTAAAACATTACTCACGATAGCCTGTGATGATAACTGATAAGCACTTGCGTCCTTACTGGTTACATTCCAATCAAAATATACCAGTCCTTCTTCTTCCAGTACATCAAAGCATTCATCTTTATCAAATCGGATGATGGTATTGGAACTGCCGCCCGGAAACCGGTAAAACTCACACCGATAACCCGTGATATCATACAAATAGTCAGACAGCTGCACAATGTCCCGACGAAAATTCTCAGGGTTCTCATAAATCTGGCTGTACTGGTGTGTATATGAATGCAGGGCCAGTGTATGTCCTTCATCAATGATACGCTGATACTGCTCCTCATAACCTTCTTTACCAAGCACAAAAAAAGTCGCCTTAACATTATACCTTGCAAGAATATCCAAAATCTCATCCGTATAAGTACTTGGCCCGTCATCAAAGGTAAGATAGACCAGTTTCTGTCCTTCATACAAATGGGAATCCGGAATCACTTCAGCCAGTGACTCATCCGTTACCTGCACCGGTGTCAAAGCCTGCTCCACCACCGCTGCTGCATTGGCATCCTCCATCTGCACCGTCAGTTCCCAAAGCTTTTCTCTGGTCTCATCCAGTGTAGTCTGCATATTATTGACTCTTATTAACAAATAAATGCTTATAATATTGGGAAGAAGCAGAAAAACAACCAATGCACTTATCAAAAAACGCTTGATTCTTTTCACTCTTTTTTTACGGTATTCTATATACTCCGTACCGTTTTTTGACTGCTTCATCTTTGCTCCTTGAAACGTTCTGTTTCACATATTTTATAATACAATTCCCACATAATTGTAATACTGCCATGACTTCCGGCACACAGTATAACAATATCCTATATATTTTACCACAATCCGTTCATTTAAAAAACCCTATTTTAAAGAATTTTAAAGAAACTATTTAATGGTTTCGCTATGGTTTAAAACCATGGTACTGTACAGGAATAAAACATCCTGATTTTCAAATGTAATATAGTTTCCAAGCATTCCGCTGTATAGATACCGGATATCCACTAAGGTAATTTTGGCATACTCCTCCACAAAGAGAGGTGCAATACTGCTTCCGAAGGAATCTCTGAATACTACCAACTCCTTATCAGTATCTGCATCGGGATTTTCAATGGTAATCAGAGATAACGGGCCGGATAAAAACATCTCATAAGGATCCACGCCCTCCGCTTTCTCCATATCATAAATTGAAATTTCCTTCATTGCAGTATAATCATATACGTAACATTCATCAAACAGTTCATGATCCAAATAATACAGAGTTTCCCCCTCTACCGGAAGCATAAGCTGTCCGTAATATACTCCGTAAAAAGGTTCATCCAGTTTACATAACTCATATTCCAGTTCTAATGTACCACCCATGGTATTTATAATTATGTCTGCAACATCCGTAATCTCTTCCTGCCGCCAGTGGGTATCCGTTCTGTAAAAATCATCCGCCTCCATTACACCAAACAAATCAATGTAGGTCATTCCCTGCATTCCTGCCTGCATATCAGCTTCCATCGCCGCATAATCCATAGTCGGATATCCGTTTTCCGCCGCCAGATAATAATTTTTATCAGGAATCAAAGCATAATAAACATTACAATCCTTTCCTGCAATAAACTTATCATAAACGGACATAAAAACCTTTGCAGCATGCTCTGCAGATGCCGCATTATACGGATATTCAAGTTTTCCGATAAAACCATCCGCCAGATACAAATCGTTATTGTCTCTTTGCGCAAATACAAACAAAGCCGTGGCACTTTTGATTCCGCGGAACATATCTCTTGCCGGAAATCTGTCCTGGGTATAGCTTTCAAAATCCGTCATAAATCTGCCGCTTGTTATATTTTCCATTGTCAATTCCGGAAATGCTTTTAAATATCTGCGTTCCGTTTCAGAATACCCGTCACTTTTACCAAACCAACACATACACGTCAAAACAGCAAGGAATACTGTCATTGTCAAAACCAGTATTTTATTTTTATACTTTTCCATAACAGCCTCCTTTTACTTAAAATCTGAAATACAGGAACGGATTAAAGGAACCGTCTACCAGATATGCGGTCATCACCAGCATTAGAACAACATAAACGATTGGTTCTAAAATCCAGATTATATTTTTGAGCACATCCTTCTGCATCAGCCTTCCTAAAAGCATTTTCATCAAAGGAGTGGCTCCTATAAGCGATAAAAGCAAAATCACTCCGTAGTTTCGCAAGTAGTAAAGGGTTTCCATTGATATCACGGGAACTTTGGCAAAACCGAACATTCCGCCGATATACGCTCCCGCCTCTCTCATATCCGTCGCATTAAAAATCACAAAGCTGATTAACACGGCTAAAATCACATAGATATGTCCGAGAATCTTTCTCTTTTCCAAAACTTTTAAGAAGCATAACTTTTCAAATACCAGAAGCACTGCAAAGAACAGTCCCCAGATAATGAAATTCCATGCCGCGCCATGCCAGAATCCGGTTAGCATCCATACCACGAAAATATTCATAAACCAACGCCATTTCGGCACACGGTTACCACCCAGGGGAATATACACATAATCCCTGAACCAGCTTCCCAAAGAAATATGCCAACGCCTCCAGAATTCCGTCACACTGCCGGAAACAAACGGATAGTTGAAGTTTTCCATGAAATGAAAACCGAATATTTTACCGAGTCCGATTGCCATATCACTATAGCCGGAGAAGTCAAAATATATATGCAAAGCAAATGCTACTGCATATACCCAGTAAAACAACACCGACTTATCTCCCGACGCACGGAAAATATCACATAACTCACCCAGCTGATTTGCAAGCAAAATCTTCTTTGCCAAACCAAAGACAAATCTACGGATACCCTGTGCAATATCATCAAATGATACACTTCTTCCGGTTTCATGACGGTCAAATGCAAACTTTTTATTGCCCTGCTTGCAATAGCGTAATTTAAGACCGCCCTTCACATTAAGCTGCGATGCAATATCTTTATAACGTACAATAGGTCCCGCAATCAACTGCGGAAACATAGCAATGTACATTGCAAGATTAATAGGATTCTTCTGTGCTTTTTCTCCACGGTAAATATCCACCGTATAACTCAAAATTTGGAAAGTATAAAAACTGATTCCCACGGGAAGAGCAATTTTTAACAAAGGAATGGTTAATCCGAAAATATTGTTGAAATTTTCGATAAAAAAGTCCATGTACTTAAAGTACACAAGACAACTTAATTGAAGGATTACAGAAAGAATCATTACAATTTTAGCAATTTTTTTATGACGCAAAGAAGCGTTTTTCACTTTCGCTGTTTCTTTTGAATCACGAAAAGCCTCAATCAAGAGGCCGGATACGTATCCAACCAAGATTGAGGCTATCATAATCAATACAATTTTCGGTTCACCCCATGCATAAAAAAACAAACTGCTTACCAATAAAACAGTATTTTTCAAGCATTTGGGCGCAATGAAGTAAAGAAGTAAAACTGCCGGTAAAAAATAATATAAAAACGGTATGCCGGAAAATAACATTTTACACCTCTGCCATCACTTATTTTACATGGATATCTCCGCCTCTGCGGCGGAGACTCCTGTAATATTCATATATAAATTTTAACCTGCCAAATTCTCTTCTGCAACAAGAATCGCACTATCGCCGTAAACTTCTGCAACTTTTGCCTTAAATGTAGCAATTGCATCCACATTACCGAACGCATATACCACATAATCATCATTTACGGTAAAGATTACCAATGTGTCAGGGAAGCCGCACATCCACTGTGTGCCGAGGATATTCTCCTTCAATGCACTTGTAAAAGCTTCTGCATTAGAAGCATCTGTTAAATGGAGAGCCGCACCTGTAAAGGTATTTAAATTCATACCATGGAAAAGAGATGCACCTTCATCAATATCAGCTGCCAAATCTGCAGGAACATAAAGCATTGCAGTCAAATTATCCGCATTTGTAATATTAAATGCACCGGGAGCTCCATCTACCATAACATCATAGTCGCCGCCCATAGCAGGGAACTTTTCTTCTTCTGCAAATGCATTCCATACGTTTGTAAGAATTTCTACTCCTGCATTATCAGAAGCCACTGCATCTTCAGAATTTATTTCTTCCGATACTTCCTCGGAAACTTCTTCTGATACTTCTGTATTTTCTTCAGAAACGATTTCTTCTGAAGGCACATTTTCTTCATTTGTCTTGCCGCAACCAATCAACGTAAATGACATGGTTGCCAATAATAAAGCTACTAACAATTTTTTCATTTTCAAATCGTCCTTTCTATATTGTTTATATTATAAACCGTTTTCATACTATTAGACTACAGTATGTATTAAAAAGTTTCAATACATTGAAAAATAAAAGACCTGAACGAGAGTAAACTCTCGTCAGGCCTCTATTTTTCTTATACGTGGCTCGTAACCAATGCTTAGTTTCCTGCCATCTGCTTAGCAACTTCTGCTGCGAAGTCTTCTTCCTTCTTTTCCATACCTTCACCGGTTTCGAAACGAACAAACTTAGAAACCTTTAAGTCAGCAGAAACGCTCTTTAAGTACTGAGCAACTGTCTGCTTTCCGTCTTCTGCCTTTACATAGGTCTGATCCATTAAGCAGATTTCTTTTACCTGCTTAGAGATACGACCTTCTACAAGTCCGCTGAAGATCTTATCTGTAACATATTCAGCCTTACCATCCATAGCAAGCTGTGCTAATGTTGCAGCAGCTTCCTTTGAAAGGAAGTTGAATAAGAAGTTCATGTTGCTCTTCTTTTCTTCATAGATAGCCTTATCTTCTGCACTCCAAAGATTCTCTGTCATAGCCTTTTCAATCAACTTATTCAAGATAGGCTTAGGAAGAGATGCAGGATCATTTAACGCACTGTCGATAGTGATTTCTCTTAATTTAGCTAATTCATCTGCTGAGATATCATCTCTGCTTGCATACTGAGGATTCATTGCTGCAATCTGCATTGCAATGTTAGTAAGAGCTTCTTCTGTTGCATCTGACTTAGTTCCTTCTGCACCAACGATAACGCCGATACGTCCACCGCCGTGGATATAACCAACAACAATAGGAGCTTCTACCTTTTCAAATCTTCTGATGCTTAACTTTTCACCGATGGTAGCAACCTTCTCAACCAAAGCATCATTTACAGTCTTGGAAGAATCGTCAATCCATGTAGCTGCAAGAAGTTCTTCTACATTTGCCACGTCAGATGTAACTACCTGCTCTGCAATCTTCTCAACAAAAGTCTGGAAAGTTTCGTTCTTAGCAACGAAGTCTGTTTCAGAGTTTACTTCCAAAACAGCTGCCTTACCATCTGCCTTAGCAATACGGCAGATACCTTCTGCTGCGATACGGCTTGCTTTCTTTTCAGCCTTCATTGCACCACTCTTACGTAATGCTTCGACAGCTGCTTCCATATTACCATCGCACTCTGTAAGTGCCTTTTTACAATCCATCATACCTGCGCCTGACATTTCACGCAATTCTTTTACCATAGCTGCTGTAATAGTTGCCATTTTATTATCCTCCTAATTAAACTAGATTATGATTATTCTGCGTCTGCTACAACTTCTTCAACTGCTTCTTCTGCTACGTCTTCAGCAACTTCATCAGTCATAACTTCACCCTGGTTAGCTTCGATGATAGCATCTGCCATCTTAGCTACGATAAGCTTAACGGCACGGATTGCATCGTCGTTACCGGGAATTACATAATCTAATTCTTCGGGATCGCAGTTTGTATCTGCAATACCAAGTAAAGTAATACCAAGTGTATGAGCTTCCTGAACACAAATCTTTTCCTTCTTAGGGTCAACTACGAAGATTGCATCGGGAATTCTTGTCATGTTCTTAATACCACCAAGGTTCTTCTCTAACTTATCCCATTCCTTCTTTAAGTTAGCAACTTCCTTCTTGGGAAGAACATCGAATGTACCGTCTTCAGCCATTCTTTCGATTTCTTTTAATCTTTCGATTCTTGTACGGATGGTCTTGAAGTTAGTAAGCATACCACCTAACCATCTTTCATTTACATAGTACATACCGCAACGCTCTGCTTCTGTCTTAACAGCATCCTGAGCCTGCTTCTTTGTACCAACGAATAATACGGTACCGCCTGCACTTGCAATTTCAGAAATTGCATTGTAAGCTTCGTCTACCTTACCTACAGACTTCTGTAAGTCGATGATGTAGATA
>JAZNTK010000014.1:0-62904 GCA_045591685.1 Lachnospiraceae bacterium | reverse complement strand
CTTCCAGCAATTGGGCAAACTGATTATCCAAGAATTCGTACATTACCTTTTCCTGTTCGGTTAACTCACTATTAATGATGTCCAAATCCGTCATCACTAAATCCAAAACAAATTGTTGTAAAGTATTCGGTTCTGTTCCTCTTGCTGAAAATATAACTCCGTTCTCTACTCCGTTGTAGGTATATTCCCCGGTTTCAATTGTCAGTCCATAAAATCCACTGTTATTATTATCATCATAGATTCCTACTATTTTCCAGTCACCAAAATCCTCTGTCTTTGCCCACTCGAAAAACTTCGCCTCATTGTTAATATCACCCTCTTCATGCTCACGAAACCAGAGGTCGTAGGGCGGATTTTGTGCTTCGCACGCTAACACAATCTCCCTAAATGTAGGAATATAAGTAGCATCATATTCGACTTCATATCCTTGTTTTTCTAACTCATCATAATGATATTCTATTGCCCACTGTATTTGTGTATCTGTAATTCTACAATTCGAAATCATTGCAGCCAACATCATTTCTTTTTCTGTATATATATTACTCATTGAACAAAACCTCTCTTTTTTCTTCTATATATTTTTGTAATGTTAATTCTGAACCATTAAGCGGTATCCCTTCATCTTCATAACCAATTCGCATTACTGGACATTCTTTAATGGATTGATATATATCATTCTGCGACCATGTTGTCTCTGATAATATATTTCTACAATTATTTACAAATATTTCATCGCCAAAATACAAATATATACTTGTATCTGGTAACTCTCCACGGGCTACACGTCCACCAATTTCTTCAGAAATAAATGCATACTCTTTTTCTATGTTTTCTTCTACGTTTTGAGATGTATTGACAAAAATATTTAACATTATATATGTCCTGTCACTATCATTTTCTATTGAAAAATTACTATAAAGTATCATACTTTCTAAACTTACTTTATCCGCAGTCTGCCCTTCATAATCAATCGCCGAAATTTCTGAACTTATAAAGCTTCCTGGAAATGCCTGTTCCACCAATGGTTGTAACTCTTCATCCACCTGTCGTTGCACCACTGTCTGAAGATAATAATCATGTCCGATAAATGTTACATCACCATCCGTTCTTACCTCAAATAACAAAGTCGGATCGCTCACCGGATAGCACATAGACCACATGTCTCCCGCATAATAGTAACTCTCAACCCCGAACTCTTCTCCATACTTGTCTTCCAACAATTCTGTTAGCTTCTGAGTGTCTGATTTAAACAGTCCACACCCGGTCAAAAACAGGATCAATAATAGAGTACATACTATTATTATTATTTTTTTTGCTTTTGTTTTCTTTTTCATTTTTAAATTCCTTCCTTTTACTTTTTTATCTATATCAAGAAAGCTGTGAAAAACTTTCATTATTTTTATCACTATAATGTTAGTATTTTCTTCTCAAAATACAACAAAATTTGCGTAAACGGGCATTTTTTTTGCTAAGTGATAGTAATTTAGTATTTTTTACCCTAACTCTCCTTCAAACTGTCCTGCACACCCTCTATAAAAGGTTCGAGAAAATAATCTAATACAGTTCTCTGTCCTGCTATAATATCACATCGACCTTCCGAACCAATATGTAACATATCTTCGGGGACATCCTGTAGTGCAATTTCAACAGGATATACATTTCCCAATCCGTCCACAGTAGCAGCAAGGGTTCCGATGGTTTTGACCTCCCCCTTCACAATCTCATATTGGGAGTTGTCAAGAGCTTCCAATTTCACATTTACCGTATCTCCAACATGAACATATTCAATATCCGAAGTAGGTATATACGCTTCGAAAATCACGCTGGCTTCCTCCGGAATAATATATGCAATATTTTGTCCACCGGAAATATAATATCCTTCCGAGTTAATTTGCCAATTGGAAATAATCCCCGAAGCAGTTGCAATAACACATTTGCCGGCAATAATATTCTGCTGTTCATTAAGCTCTGCCTCTTTCTGACGAATTCGCTCTGTTAATGTATTGATGTTCTGTAGGATTTCCAACTCTCGTTCCAGCGCAAAATTTTCTTTCTGATTATCAATCAGTTTCTTATCATCTGAAGTTTGTCTGATAATATCATACTGCTCTAACTGGAGAAGGTAACTCTGTTGCTCCATGCAAATTGCCTCTGCCACAAAAGCATATTCTCCATAAATCGAACAATCCAATTCTTCCAACGATTCTTCGTTACGAATTTTGTCATACATCTCTTTTTGGATTTCAAGAATTTTAATATCCCCCTCCAGCTGTTCCACCGCTAATTGTTCTTCTATAGAATCAATGCACAATAAAACATCCCCCTTCTCTACATAATCTCCATCCTCTACACAGATTTCGGAAACGCTACCTGCATAAGCATTGTTGATGGGAATAATATTCCCTTCCGGATTTAGACTTCCATAAGCAGTCACAGTGATATCAATCTTAAATAACGCCGCCCAAACCACTGTTACAATCAGTAGCGTGGTAACCAATAGTATGATGAACTCCGACATTTTATTTTCCGGCTTCTCTATAATCTCAAGCATAGAAGGCAGAAAATCATATTTTAAATTTTTCTCTTTTATCTTTGTATATTTCTCAAGATATTTTTTCATTCCACATCACCTCTCAACTGCTGATGATACAAATAAGAATACAAGCCGTTCTTCTTCATCAATTCATCGTGACTACCCTTTTCAATAATTTCACCTTTATCCACAACCATGATTTCATCCGCTATTCTTAAGGTAGATAACCTATGAGCAATAATGAATACAGTTCTTCCTTTACAGATTGCTTTCATATTCTTCTGGATGATACTCTCCGACTCATAATCAAGTGCAGAAGTAGCTTCATCAAAAATGAGTATTTTAGGATTATTAATAATGGCCCTTGCTATGGCAATTCTTTGTTTCTGACCACCGGATAAAGATATTCCTTTTTCACCGATAATCGTATTGTACCCTTCCTGTAAATCCATAATAAAGTCATGGGCGCCTGCGATTTTAGCCACTTCGATAATCTCATCTATTGTTTTATTTGGACAATGAATTGAAATATTCTCTGCCACGCTTCCGTTAAACATAAAGTTTTCCTGCAAGACCACACCGATTTGATTACGCAGAAGTGTGGGATTGATAAGCGAAAGGTCCATTCCGTCAATGGAAATTTTACCACTTTGTGGAATGTACAATCTTTGAATCAGTTTCGAAACAGTACTCTTTCCCGAACCGCTTCGTCCCACCAGACCAACTATTTTGTTTGGCAATATCTCAAAAGTCATTCCTCTTAATACATCTGCAGTATCTGCCCTGTAACGAAACCATACTTTGTCAAAAGTAATTTTACCCTCAAGTTTCGGCAAAACAGTTGTTGCATTAACACTCATCTGTTCCATGGGCGAGTTAAAAATGTCTCCTATCCTCTGCACCGATAAGGACGCCTGCTGATATTCCTGCCATAACTGAACCAATCTAAGAACAGGACCGCTGACTCTATTTGCTAACATACGAAAAGCCACAAGCTGTCCGATTGTTAACGTACCATCAATCACCATCGTTGCACCTTGCACAAGAATAATCAGATCAAATATTCTTTGAATAAAGGTTGCTACATTTCCTGATGTGGAGGAGATAATGGATGTTTTATATCCCGCTTTTACATAATCCGATTGCAAATCTCCCCATTTATCTTCAAACTTATTCTCCAGCGCGAAAGACTTCACGGTCTGGATTCCGGTTACCGATTCCACCAAAAATGACTGAGCATTGGCTCCCGCACGGAATTTTTCATTCAAACTCTTCTTAAACAATGGTGTTATCACCAAAGAAAGAATTGCGAAAATCGGAATGGATATCAGCATAATAAGTGCCAGTGGTACACTGTAGAAAAACAATACCGCAATATAAACAGTAATGAATATTAAATCTATCAATGAAGAAAGTGGCGTGCCTGTTAAAAAGGAACGAATGGTATCCAATTCACGAACACGGGCAACTGTTTCACCAACACGTCTAGATTCAAAATATCTTAAGGGTAATGCAAACAAATGATGAAAAAGCTTTGCACTCAGTATCACATCAATTCGATTCGTGGTATGTACAAACAAATAACTTTTGGCAAGACTTATCATAAGTTCATAGATATATGCAATCAATATACCAATAGCAATTGTATGCAGGGTTGAAAACGCATGGTGCGATAAAACCTTATCTACAACAACCTGTGTCATCAGGGGTGTCAGAATCCCTATCATCTGCACCACAAAAACAGCAATTAATACACAGATAAATTGCTTCTTAAATTTTAAAATTGTGGGAATAAACCAACGAAATCCAAATTTCTCATTGGATTCAAAAGACGAAGAATTTTTCTTACCAAACGCAAAAATTCTTCCTGAAATAAAATTTAACAAATCACCATTTGATACAACCTCCGGAGCACCTTTTAAAGGGTCCAGTATTGTCCAATTATCATCTTTATATGTAAGAATAATAATATATTCATTTTCCTTTGTTTCTGCAATCAAAGGAACGACAGTCTTCTGCATTTTCTTTACAGAAAGCCTACCTGTTTTTACTTTCATTCCAAGTTGTTTGCTTAATCGAAGCAATTCAACTTCTGTTTCTACATCTCCGCAGAATCTTTCTTCCGCATTTTTTGGCACCTTAACATTGAGATATTTTGCCACAATAAGAAAGCATAAATATCCCGTATTCATTCCATTATTCATTTTTATCCCCTTTTTACACTGTATTTTTAAACACAAAAACCCCTTTATGCAGTTTAACTTAGTTATCTGTATAAAAGGGTAGTTGATTAGATTGCGATATATAAATAAAATTTACTTATTCTTCAAAAACTCAGGAATCACAATGGTCTTTTCTTCCACATTGCTTCTTAATTCCTTGGGTCTTGCAGGAGTAACCGGCTTAGTCACAGGCTTAGCAGCAACAGGAGTTGCTACAGGCTGTGCTCCTACGGGAACATAGCCCTGTGTATGCGCAACAGGTCTTGTCATAACAGGAGTTGCCTGCTTAGGCATTGTGCTCATCTGAGGCTTGTAGGGCTGGAAAGTAGGCGGTGTATACTTCATTGCAGGTGTATTCTGGTTAAAGATACCAGTAGCGATTACCGTAATCTTACAAACATCTGCCTCTTCTGCACTATATGTAGCACCAAAGATAATATTTACCTGGTCGCCTGTCATTTCCTGAACATAGCTTGCTGCCGTATTTGCATCAATTAATGAGATGTCACCGGATACGTTAATGATAACGTCGGTTGCACCTTCAATGGTTGTCTCAAGTAAGGGGCTTTCTACAGCCATCTTAATTGCTTCCAGAGCCTTATCTTCGCCTTTACCGTGACCGATACCAATATGAGCAATACCTTTGTTTGTCATAACAGTCTGTACGTCAGCAAAGTCAAGGTTAATAACGGAAGGAATGTTAATTAAGTCAGTAATACCTGAAACTGCCTGCTGTAACACTTCATCTGCCTTCTTAAGCGCATCCGGCATAGTGGTCTTCTTGTCCACAATCTGAAGAAGCTTTTCGTTAGGAATTACGATTAATGTATCAACATTTTCTTTTAACTTCTCAATACCAGCTTCCGCATTCATCATACGACTCTTTGCCTCGAAGCGGAAAGGCTTGGTTACAACACCTACGGTAAGGATACCCATGCTCTTAGAAAGCTGAGCAACAACAGGAGCTGCACCGGTTCCGGTACCGCCACCCATACCACAGGTTACGAATACCATATCTGCGCCCTGCATAGCAGCTGCGATTTCTTCACTGCTTTCTGCTGCAGCAGCTTCACCGATTTCAGGCTTAGCACCTGCGCCAAGTCCTTTGGTAAGCTTCTCACCAATCTGAATTAATTTAGGTGCCTTACATAACTGTAAGTCCTGCTTATCTGTATTAATACCGATAAATTCCACACCGGTAATATTTTCACTAATCATTCTATTAACTGCATTGTTTCCTGCACCACCAACACCGACTACAACGATTCTTGCAGCTGTGTTTGCATCATTGGTTCTGATTTCAAGCAAGGTCTTGTCCTCCTAATATTCCATTTTCCGTTTACACATAAAAATAAACCCTGTCATATAATGAAATGGCATTCTCAGTCCATTTTTATCTCATCTTAATAATGATATAATTTTTTTTCGATTTTATCAACCTATTTTTTTGAAATTTCCTAAGAAATCTCAGACTTTTTTCGAACCGGAACAGAGTTTTTATTCACTCTGCACCGAAGCAACGCTTTTATCCAATCAAATTCTACTGCATATCCTCTTCGAAAGTCACATCTCTACTGCTTTCCGAGAAGGTTTCCATGTGAAGCACTCCACTCTTTCCTTCCAAATGAGGCAGAATTCCGGTCAAATGCATAATCACCTGATCAAGGTCGGTATCCTCTCCCACAATAACTCTTACATCTCCAAAATAAAGAGTCACATTATAAAAAGAGTCAAAATATATTTTAGTAGCCGACACACCGTATTTATTCAACAAATTGGTAATATTAAGAATCTCCTGAAAAATCTCCTCGTTCTCCACGGGAAGTGCTTCATGTAACACCACATGATTAAATTTAAGCCCTGCCACTTCCGGAATACCGGGCGTCAACACATTGGAGCTTTCTACGATAATACCGTCTTTGTCAAAATACATGTAGCTTCCGAGGTACTCTACGTACCCTGCCAAAGCTTTTTCATATACCGTAATTTTTACTGTATGGTTGTCCACAACAGACACATCAATACGTTCTACGAACGGAACTCCCGTAATACTTTTGTTATGATACTGCCAGGATAAAAAAATGGCGTTATCGCTGAACTTACTGTCCATAACCAGTTCTTTAATCTGGTCTGTGGTGTAGTGGGCATTACCCTCTACTTCCACCGCCGTAATGCGGTAATGTTCCAAAAACCAGAAAGCACCTGCCACAAGCATTACAAGTACACAAGCTACCAGTACACACTTAATGATAATTCCGCTTCGGCCGGTCATATTCAGTTTTCTCATTTTTCCCTTACTCATGACCTTCCGTCCTTCAATTTAATACCGCGGCCCACGCCTAATACAATTCCGATTTCAATCATCAAAAACAAAACGGAAGAACCACCGTAACTGATGAACGGAAGCGAAATACCGGTATTGGGAATGGTATTGGTAACAACCGCAATATTTAACAGTACCTGAATTGCAAAGTGACCCATTACACCAACAACCAAAAGAGCACTGTATAAATCCTTGGCATTGTTGGCAATCACCATACATCTCCAAATCAAAATGATAAAAAGCAACATAATACAAAACGCACCAAACAAGCCCAACTCTTCACAAAGAATGGAGAAAATCATATCGTTCTGTGCTTCCGGTATGTAACTTAACTTCTGCATACTTTTACCAAGTCCCTTACCGAAGATACCGCCGGAACCGATGGCATACAAAGACTGCAACGTCTGGAAACCTTCATCCTGCGCATAAGCTTCCGGATGGAACCATGCCAGAACTCGTGCGAAACGGAAGTTTTCCGTAGTAGGTTCTACAAAGAAATAAATACATACCACAATAATAACCACCGCTGCCACACCTATGCCGGTGATTAAGGTAATCTTTTTATAATCGGGACTTGCCACGAAAATCATAAGATATGCAATGGCAAAGATAATAATCGCACTACTTAAGTTGTTACTGATTAACCATACTGCCAGACAAATAGGTACAGGGAATGCAAGTGCCGTGATAAAGCCCTTCCATGATTTTAGACTTTTACCCATTTTACAAATGACATTGGCAAGGAACAGAATCATACACAGCTTCGCAATTTCCGCCGGTTGCACATTAAATCCGATACCTGTTTTTAACCATCTGGTAGCACCGTTTGCTTCAATACCAAGGGGGGTCAGCAACAGGAAAATACCTACCATTGCAATAATATAATACAAGGTAGAAAATTTTGAAAACAATTCCGTAGGTATCATGGATACCACAATCATGGCAACCAGACCAAGTGCTGCTGCAATCGCCTGTCTCTTTAAATAATAAGCCGGATCACCATAATCCAAATTCGCCTCATATGAGCTGGCGGAATAAATCATAATCAAACCAAATCCCACCAGAAAAAGAACCACAAACAATAAAGTGTAGTCAAAAAAGCTTTCATCTTTTCTTCTTTTATTTTTTACTTTTCTGATGATATCCATGCAAAACTCCTTCCGCCACCGGAACACGTTTCTTTTATACGCCCATTAATGCAATCAGGCATGCAATTGCGGTTACAATGGAAAATACTGCAACAATCTTGGTTTCCTTCCATCCGCATAACTCGAAATGATGATGAATGGGAGCCATCTTAAACAATCTTTTCCCTTTGGTAAGCTTAAAATATCCAACCTGCAAAATAACGGAAAGTACCTCTGCCACATAAATGCAGGCAACAATCACAAGGAACAAAGGCATCTGAAGCACATACGCCGTAGCTGCCACAAAGCCACCCAATGCAAGAGAACCGGTATCGCCCATAAATACACTTGCAGGGTGCACGTTAAAGAGTAAGAAGCCAAGCAAAGCACCTACTACCGCACAGGTAATGGGTTCGATTCCGCTCTGGGTTCCCAGGGCAACCACCGTAAAAAACATGGCAATCATTAAAGTTACGGAACTTGCCAGACCATCCAGACCGTCCGTAAAATTAGCACCGGTATCCGTTCCCAGAATAACAATAAACATAAAAGGAATGTTACACCAACCCATATCAATATACGTACCCGCCATAAAAGGTACTTTCATGGCAAAATCAATGTCTGTATACTGATACAGGTAAAAAATAAAAATACCTGTAATAATAATCTGAAGTCCCATCTTCTGCCATGCTCTAAGACCCATGGAGCGTTTTAAAACAACTTTGATATAGTCATCCAAAAAGCCTACCAGACCAAAGCCCAGAGTTAAAAATAGAATCGGAATAATCTTCGGATAATCCTTGATATAAAATACCGAAGCCGCCACAATACCGATAAGAATCAGAATACCGCCCATAGTGGGGGTTCCTGATTTGCTCAAATGACTTTTCGGCCCATCATCTCTTACCGTCTGCCCTACTTTTAATTTACGCAAAAAAGGAATCACCAAGGGTCCTAAAATTACGCTTACGGCAAATGATATAATGATGGGAATGATTAAATCATACTTCATGTTACAGGTTCCTTTCTATGGACACCTTTTACGATGTCCGCTGTTCATTATAGTCCATTCCTTCCATGTACGGAAGTATATTTTCAAATAACTGACGTACTACGGGCGCCGCTATGGTTCCGCCGTAATAAACGCCTTTCGGATTATGTATTACTACCAGTGCAATGACCTGCGGGTCATCTGCAGGTGCAAACCCGATAAAAGATGCTATGTATTTTCCGCTGCCTCTTGGCAAGGTCTGACTGGTTGCAGTCTTTCCGCCTACCGAAAAGCCCTCCACATAACCGTTACGCCCCGTACCCTCCGACACTACCTGTTCCAACAGATACTGTACGGTTTCCGAGGTTTCTTCACTCACCAATCCTTCCGTGGTATCATACGCAAATTCCTCTACAATGCTACCATCCTCCGCAAGCGTTCTCAAACCAAAATGCGGAGTCACGCGTGTTCCGCCGTTGATAATCATAGATACGGTTGTAACCAACTGAATCGGCGTAATCTGAAAGGACTGACCAAAAGATACGGTAGCCAGTTCCACAGGTCCCATATTCTCTGCATTATGCATAATGGTTCCCGCTTCTCCCGGCAAATCAATACCGGTTTTATCCCGAAGTCCAAAATGTTCAAAATAATATACAAAACGGTCTACACCCAATCTGGCTCCAACCGTTATAAAAACAGGGTTGCAGGAATTCATAATTCCCTGAGTAAAGGTTTCACTTCCGTGGCCGATTACTTTATGACAGCGGATTCTTCTGTCCTCTACCATAATATACCCCGGACAATAAAAACTATCCGACGGATTTACCACTCCTTCTTCCAAGCCTGCCGCCGTGGTTATAATCTTAAAAGTAGACCCCGGCTCATAAGTATCATTGATACAACCGTTTCGCCAAATGGCATTTAAAGCATCCTGATAGGCATCTCCCGTAGGTTTTTGTTCACCCTCAGCCAGATTCAATTCATAAGAGCTGTTTAACTGAAACTCCGGCACATCCACCATAGCATAAATCTCGCCGTTTTGCGGATTCATCACAATCATGGACACTCCGTCTGCTTCATTGTTTGCCATGGCATGATATGCAAGCTGCGTGGCATACTCCTGTATATTCATATCGATGCTGATTTGCAGGTCGTTTCCTTTTATGGGTTCTACACGGGTTTCTACCGCATTTTCAATCTCAACGCCTCTGGCATCGGTTAATGTCAGAATCGTTCCCGAAGTTCCCTGCAATTCTTCATCATAAATAACCTCAAGGCCTATAATCCCCTGATTGTCGGCACCGGTAAAGCCAAGTACCTTAGAAGCAATTTCATCATAGGGATAAAATCTTTTATAATCTTCATCTACCTTAACACCCGGAAGGTTATAAGCACGAATCCGGTCTCCGGTTTCTTTATCCACGTTGCTTTTAATCTTTTCAATGGAGGACCACTTCTCCACTCTTGCCCGGACCACATCCTCCGGCAAAGAAAGCTCCCTGCTTAAAACTGCGATTACTTCCTCCGGGTCCTCTATCTGGTTATGTATTACAGATATGGTACAAACCGCCCTGTTATCCGCAATTACAATACCGTTTCTGTCAAGAATACGTCCCCTGGCAGCCTTAATATATCGCTCTCTTTCATGAAGCTCTCTTGCTACCTCGGAGTAATATTCTCCCCTAATAATCATAATATAAAACAGGCGTCCGATTAATATGGAAGCCACCAGCAAAACACCGATAAAAATCACAACTATTTTACCGTGATGTCTGGTTTTATTTCTTTCCTGCATAGAAACCTCACCAAAGCGGCCTTATTATAGTTTATTATCGCTTTAGCGAGGTTATTCTGCCAATATACTATTGTTACTCTGAGCTTTCCTCACTGTCCTCCGGACCGCCCTGTATCAGCCCCGAACCGGGATTAATCGGTCTTCCGGTCTCCGGATCCAGGAATTCTCCCGTATAGGGATCAATTGCATAACCCGTTTCAGGATCAATCTGCACTTCCGGTCTTTGGGTTTCTGCAAAATCTTCGCCTTCAGAAGTTCCTTCTTCCCCTTCCTCACCCTCTGTTGCTTCTTCCGAATCTTCCTCGGGTTTTACAAGGTTGGTATTGTATAAGCCTCTTGCTTCCAAATATGCAATTTCTTCTTCCGTCAATTCTTCCGTCATAAAAATATTTAAATACGGCAAAACTTCCGTCAAAATTTCCTTGGTAATCAAACATGCTTCCGCCGTACCACCGGTCTGGTCAGGCATATTCGGTCTGTCAATAACCACATAAATGGCAATCTGGGGATCATCTGCCGGTGCATAACCCATGAAGGATACAACGTAATCAGTATCACTACGTACACCGTTGATTACAGTTTCCGCAGTACCTGTTTTACCGCCGATACTGTAGCCTGCGGGACGGGCTTTTTTACCGGTACCGCTGATTACTACTTCATTACAATATTCAATAATTTGCTCTGAAGTTGTGGCAGAAACAGTCTGCTTTAAAACTCTGGGTTCAATGTTTTCAATAACAGAACCGTCTGCACTTAAAATCTGACTCACCATGTGGGGTTCATAATAATATCCGCCGTTTATCAACGAACAGAATGCCGAAATCATCTGAATCATGGTAACATTGTAACCCTGACCGAAAGATGATGTGGCAAGTTCCGTAGGTCCCATTGTATTACTGTTAAATACCAACGACGCAGTTCTGGCTTCGCCGGTTAAGTCAATATTGGTCTTTAAGCCAAAGTTAAACTCTTCAAAATATTTTAAATATGTGTTTTCACCGGTTGCGTCCGCAATATGCATCAATGCAACGTTACATGACTGTGCAATCGCATTGCAAACATTGATTTCACCGTCACCGTAACGGTTGTGACAACGGATTCTGTATCCGCCGATTTCCAATAAACCGCCACAATAATATGTTTCATTTCCGGTAATTGCTCCGGAATCTAATGCCATTGCCACCGTAAAAGGTTTTGCTACGGAACCCGGTTCATAAGTAGACGAAATACAGAAGTTCTTCCATAATTCTGCAAGCATCTCTCCCGTCGTTCCGCCGGCTTCTTCATTTGCCGCAATTTCTTCCGGTGTAAAATATAATTCTGCATTTCTGGGTTCATTTAAGTCAAAGAAGGGATAACCTGCCATTGCAAGCACGTTACCGGTATCTACTTCCATAATAATACATCCTGTATTGTAGCTTCCGTCTTCCCCTTCACGATAATTGCCGAAATATGCCTCGTTATAATCCGTAAGCTTCTCTTCCACAATTTTCTGAATATTGGCATCAATGGTGGTCACCAAAGTATGACCGTCTACTGCAGGAATCGTGGTTCTCTCAAGGTTGGAATCTTCGTTTAAATATCCGTACTCACGGCCGTTCGTACCGTTTAAGGTGTCATTATAATATTCCTCCAAGCCATATGCCCCTGCATTTCCGGCATTGGTATAACCTAAAACATCACATGCCACACTGCCCAAGGGATAATATCTTAAATATTCTTCCTCAAACCATACACCCTTAATGTCTGTGATTTCATCCGAATTTTCAGATTCTTCCACCATAGTAAGAAATGGCTGGATTTCCTCATAATCTAATCTTTTATCTAAAACATAATATCTCGAATCAGGATTCTCTTTGATATAAGCTGCCAGCTCCTGCGTATTATAACCAAAACACTTACGTAACGCATCCAAAGTAGCAAGTACATATCCTTCCTGACGGTTTTCGTAATAATTCAATACCGAAACATCAAGGATGACATTATACACCTTTTTACTCATGGCAAGGGTAGTGCCCTTACTGTCTATAATGCTTCCGCGCTGGTATGGTAAAATAACGCTGTCATAATGACGCTGCGACAATACATTGTGGGTATACTCATCACCCTTTTGCGTATTGATTAAAATCAATCTTACCCCAAGCACGACAAAAGCTAGTAACACCATTACAAACAGTATTACTAGTTTTTTTCGCATATCCATATTGAATTGTTTTCTTTTTGTCTGTTTTGACGCTTTCAAAATTACACCCGCTTTGATTATTCAATGTCAGAATATTGTCTCACATAGTCACTGATCTCATCGGTATATTTGATAATCTGACCCTCCGTAGCGTAATGCATACCCAACTCTTCCTGAGCAATTCTCTTAATTTCATTTAAATCCACAGAATTTATAATGCGGTTATATTCCTCATCATTGTCTGCCTTTAAATTCAAATATCTGCTTTCCAGACTTGCAATGGTATCTACACTGCTTACAACTGCAGCATTTGCCTGAATATAATTTACAAGCATAAAAATCATCATTCCGGTTGCAAGTACGAGGAATAACACATAAGGCAGGTTCATGTGCTTTGCCTTATCTCTGTTCTTTCTGGTTGCTGCGCTCAGTTTTTTACGGGGTGCCTCTTCCAATTCCCTTTTAATATCGGGAACTGCGTTACCATATATATACTCTCCTCTGCTTACCTGACGTCCTGTCTGATAAACAGCCTGTCTTCTGTTTGAGTACTGTGCCCTTTCCATTTTACTATCCTCCCTGATATTACACAATCCTTCTTTTTAAATTTTTTTCATTTTCTTTTGTTTTTCTTTTTTACCAAAAGTTTTTATAAAGTTGCTTTCTCGAAAATTCTAAGCTTTGCCGACTTGGAACGCTTATTCTCTTCTATTTCTTCCTCGCTCGGTAAAATCGGCTTTCTTGTAATGACTTTACCCTTTGATGTGTTTCCGCAAGTGCAAATCGGAAACGACGGCGGGCATACACAAGGATTTTCAGCCTTTTTAAAACTGGACTTTACAATACGGTCCTCCAACGAATGGAAGGTGATAATGCAAAGTCTTCCGCCGGGTTTTAAAGCATCTATCATGTCATCCAATGTATCCCTTAAAACCTCTAACTCGCGGTTACATTCAATTCGAATCGCCTGAAATGTACGTTTGGAAGGATGTCCTCCCGTCACGCGCATCTTGGCCGGAATAGCCGCTTTGATAATTTCGTTTAATTCAAAAGTTGTTTCAATCGGCTTCTCAACTCTTGCTCTCACAATATGCTTTGCAATGTTCTTAGCGAACTGGTCTTCGCCGTAATCTTTGATAATACGGAACAGTTCCATTTCACTGTAGCCGTTTACGATATCCTTCGCTGTCAGACTCTGACGCTGGTCCATACGCATGTCCAGAGGTGCGTCATTCTTATATCCGAAGCCTCGCTCTACCGTATCCAGCTGATATGACGAAACACCCAAGTCAAGCATAATGCCGTCCACACCTTCCGGTGCATGTTCTTTCAGAATTTCTTTCATTGCAGAATAGTTGCTTCTTACAATGGTGACTTTATCTTGGTAATCCTTCAATCGTTCACTTGCCGCTGCTATAGCTGCCGCATCCTGATCAATACCGATGTGACGCCCGTTCTCTCCAAGCTTTTTTACAATTTCGAGAGAATGTCCGGCACCGCCCAAGGTTCCGTCTACGTATATTCCGTCCGGTTTGATATTTAATCCTTCAATCGTTTCCCACAGAAGAACCGACTTATGTTCAAATCCCATATGCTCCTCCAAACGACTGTTTTAAATCCAAATACCGGTTTCATCCAGTTCTTCTGCAAGTTCACTAATGTTGGTTGCGCTCATTACTTCGTCATACTTTTCTTTTGCCCAGATTTCAATATGACTTCCCATACCTACCAGCACAACTTCTTTTACAATGCTTGCGTGATCTCTTAAAAACGCAGGTACTAAAATACGTCCCTGACTGTCGGTTTCTACTTCTGTTGCTCCACCGATTAAGTATCTTGTGAACTCTCGCGCCTTGCGGTTTGTCATACGGACTTCACCGAGCTTGTCCATAACTTTCGCCCATTCGTCCTGTGCATACACAAACAGACAGTCATCAATTCCTCTTGTTACAACAAATTCATTTCCAAGTTTTTCACGGTACTTGGAGGGAACTATCAGCCTGCCTTTGGTATCAATTGTATGATTGTATTCACCCATGAAACCCATCAACATACACAATACCTCTTTTGGAATGCAAAAACGGTGGTTTTCCTCCACAAGCCACCACTTTGTTTCACTTTTTACCACTTTTATGGTCATTTTACTCCATTTTAGGGATGTAATCAAGTGTTTTTTCACATTTTGCTCACTTTTTTATAAAAATTTTTGACTTGCACTAAATGTTGTATAAATGGGACTTTTTCTGCACAATTTTCAATATAAAAGCAATAAAAAAGAGACCGTTCTTCCCCAAAAACAGTCTCTTTTTTCATGTATGAAAATCTTTTACACAAACAATTTAATATTTTTAATTCTTATTTTTCAAAATCTAAACTTCAACCTGCACTTCCATTAACCTGAGTAAAGTAAACTTTCAAAATATTCGCTTTCACTTAAACCGTTAATTGTTACTCTTCCTTCTGTATCGAATTCGTAGGTGATATATCCCTGTTCTCCTGTTTCTGCTACCTTGAAAAACATTTCATTCCAGGTGCTGACTCCGTCAATAATAATCTTGGTTCCGGGCTGAAGCACTGTATTACCGCCTTCCATCCAAACAGGTAATTCTTTGGTTATGGTAAGGGTATAGCGTTCCACATTATAGCTTGTATCCATGGTATAAATATTATCCACTAATACAAAGTCACCATTATCCTTTAATTCGTACTCCATTTTAACCCAATAAGTACCTAATACATTCAGGGTTACTTCTGCATCAAACTTCCCATCATAAGGTCGATATGAGTAAACATCGACATTTTCTCTGGTAGCACAATGTATCGCAGTATCGCCGCTTACATCATAAACATCTGTAACATAGTCTCCTGACATGGCATCATAACTGATTACGAGAAAAACTTTTCCTGCTTCGTCATCTTTTATAACATACGCTTTTGTTACATATGCCCAATCATTATTTACACCGGATACAAAGGAGAAATCTACTGCCTCAGGATTAAATTCAACAAAAGAACAACCTTCTTGATCCAATAAGTATGTCTTTACAAGTTCTTTAAAAAGACTGTAGGAGTCTTTCTGTGTTGATTCAGCAGCAGATACATTGGTTGTGTTGTCTGTTGTTGTCTGATTATTATCAGCTACTTCTGTTGTCTGATTCGCTGTTTCATTATTAGTTGCAACAGTATTCTGTGCAGTTGCATTCTCCTGTACGTTGGTTGATGTAATATCCTGTGCAGAAGTTCCCGGTACAGCAGATGTCTGCATAGATGCATTTTGCATTGTAACATCTTGGGCAGAAGTAATGTTTCCGTTATTCTGTGTTGAAACAACGTTCTCGTTATCCTGTGTTGCTCCATCAAGATTTAAATTGATACTGCCATCCGGCTGCACTGTAATATTCTCCATAGAAAATCCGTCCACTTCCACATTAATATTCGACAAGTCATCGGAAGCTGTGATTTTCATAGTAATGGGATTACAACCCACCAATGTCATACATGATAATAATAATGTTGTTACTAAAAGTTTTTTCATTAGGAATCCCCTTTCACACTTTTCATTCATCCTCTTACACTTATAAGTCGCTAGTTCGTATCGATTGGCTACTTACATTCTGTATAATAGTATCTTTTTGCTACTTTGTCAATGCTTTTTTAAAAAAATTTTTAAAATTATTTCCCCTGGCATTTTTATTACGTTTTTAACCTTATGAACAAATAAAAAAAGACTGCATAAAACAGTCTTTTTTTACATGAAATTCTTTTTATAAGGCTCTCCTGTTCATACCCTAATACCATAGCGATGTATGGTGAAACTCAATGGATTTTAATATAGAATCATATTCCTCTTTCGTGATTTCCTCATCGTTGTATTCGTATACGGTATCCGGTCCGTCCGGCTCACTGGGTGTTTCCCAGAAGAATTTATGCAGTGTAAACTCTTCTACCACCGCACCAGTATGATCTACACGATAAAACCAGTAACAGACTCTTCCGCCGTGGGTCGTATCACTCTTCACAAGCCACACCTCGTCATTATAATACGCATAGCTTAATACCTGGGCAGTACCCTCACCATCTGCGATGGAATACACCATACCGTAACCTGCATCAAAATAAGTTCCTCCATAATACCCTTTTACAATTAATTCTGCGTTCTGATCACCGTCTAAATCCGCTCGGGCAGTTTCCGGATGAGGATATCCGGGGTACATATCCGTAATATAAAAGGGTTCACCGTATATCTGTTTCACGCCATTCTCTATTTTAAGACGTTGCGCCGGAATCTCTCCCTGTTCAAAAAGTTCCAACAATTCTTCCTGATTCAAATACTCTAATCTGTAACACCCTACCAATTCCGGAATAAAGAGCGTTTCCGTATAAAAACCTATATTAGAACGCTTTATCGTCTCTCCTTCACCCAATTCTTCTAAAAATGCATCTACAATCTTCTTGTATTCATCTTTTATAAAAACATCACTGGTGGACATGAACTCGTCATCACTTGTGGCAAATTTGTCTTCGTAATAAAGTACCTTCTTTTGCACGCCGTTTTCATATACAATCACTTTATATGCAATGAAATAAATTCTATTGAATTCAAATTCCCCATTGGGTCTTCTTCCGGTATCAATGACTAAGGTAAGCTCAATGTCCCCGTCTTCATTGTATTGCATGTATGTAGCATCTTCTTTTCCTACAAAACCAATCATACCGTTTTCATAAAAATACAGCTCTGTGGCATTTCCGCTGCGCCTGATATCCTCCATGGTTTCCCAGCGATACAGTTTGTCGTTCTCTACATGAAAAACATGCAAATCTTCCACATGGTCGCCATAACTTACCAGCATCAGAAGCTCAGCTCTGCCGTCTGCATCTAAATCCTGCATGGTATAACGCACCTCATCAATGGCGTACCAGAATGCATCCACATAATATACCGGATAGCTTGTACGATATTCGTTATATACGTCAGTAACCGGAACTTCTATCTCGTAAGAAACAATTTGAACATCTGCATTTTCTTCTTCCGCATCCGAAGATTCACCATCCGTTCCTTCGTTTGGCACTATCGCTTCTTCTACTCTCTCATATGCCGATACCTCACCATTAATAAACTGCATAAACAACTCATTCTCATTCTCTTTCACATCTTCGTCTATCGAATAGGAAACAGTATATACACTGCGTTCCGGCCGGAAATAATCTACCGGTATAGACATTATATCCTCCAGAGTAGCCCGTGCTGCAAATTCATCCGCCCTGTGGTAATTAGACATGGCAGCTACGCTATCGCCTTCTCCCAATTTAGCAGTGAATTCCTTAAGAATTCTATTGCATTGTCCACGAAGTGCTGACATTTCAGGCTCAATCCTTTCCAAATCGGCATGCACCCAATATTCATACTCATAAACGATTTCAATACTCTTTTCACCGTTTTCATACACATATAATTTATTTGTACATTCAATATCATCCCAGTTTCCCGCAGCTCCCGTATACGGAGTCTCATAATAATACAAAAGCGGCTCTATCTCACCTTTTTTCGTATAATGTACATAGGTGCCGGCTCCTTCTTCCGTGGTAAGAATGGTTCCATCCTCATAAAAGGTACTCATCCCCTTACCATCAAATGTACGCATTTCCTCCCACGCATATAACACGCCATTTTCCTCATGGAAAGGATACATGATACCGCAAAGCTTACTGTATACGTAATATTCAATCAACACAATCAGCTCGTCCTTGCCATCACCGTCTAAATCTCTTCCGAACACCTGAATTCCGTTGATGCCGCCTGTAGGCATGGTTTTATCCTGAAATCTCTGATACAAGTCTTTCAGATAATATTCGCTCCCACTCCACTCAAAACCGAGACGATCATGAATAATGCCGTCTTTTACAGGGATATTATCCGTTGCTGTTATATCATTGTTGACAAAAGAATCATACAACGGATTATCCAGCACGTTTCTGTCGATACATAATAAAATACCTTCTTTCTCTTCTGCTTCTGAATCTTCCACTTCTGCGGCGTCTTCCACATCTGTGCCCGACACCGAACCTTCCGGCGATACATCTTCCTTATCGAATGTACTCTCTTCCTCAGATACATCTTCTTTATCAGATGCATTTTCTTCCTCACAAACATCCGCACCAGCTCCCCAGGTTACCAATCCATCCGTCTGCAAATCTCCAAATCCGATTATATTCATCTCTGCGGTTTCCTGTTGCCCACCGCATCCGCTTACCACCAGCAGCACTGCTGCCAGAAGCATTATCACATATATGTTTCTCATATGCGTTCTTATTCTTCCCATGTCAATTCCTCTTTTAATCCACAAATCTGTTCTTCTGTAAAATAACCCCTCAACCGGGCCTCTCTCTATTTCCGTTCAGTTCTTCTCTCAAAAATTGTAGGTCGTTAATATATACTCTTCCAACTCATAATCCCACTCATATTCTTCACGCTTGGTCATCACAAATTCACTTCCGTCATATTGATAATATGTAAATTCGTAGTAACCTCCACCACCACGGCTAAAACCTACTATCTGCCGATTCTCTGCATCTATACGCGGATTGAACATATGGAAGCTGTCGCATAGTTCAAATCCTTCTTTGGTAGCAAGATAACATTGGTATATCTGCGCCGACTGAGCACCGGTATAAAAGTAAAATAACAGGATATCTTTTTTACCGTCAAAATTTGCATCCGCGTACCAAATTTTATTCTCGATACCAATCTCACTCAATTCATTTGTCTGTTCAATAATCTGAAGCAATTCGCCGTCTTTATAAACCTCTACTACCCACCAGTCCGCAAATTGCCACTTTTCCGGATGGATTTCCTTATTGTATACTTCTCTGATGCGAAATGTATATTCCTCTTCTTCTATGGTGAGTTCTTCCAACCACAAAAACCATCCCATGTCTTCCAGCTTCCACTCACCATTCACATAGGTTGCACGCAAAATATACGTAGTGATAACTTCTAATTCCTCCTCACACTCCGGAACCACTCTGATTTCACAACCGGTACCTGACTGTTTGATTTCCGTAATAGTATAACCTGTCCAAAAAGAAGGAATTTCTCTTTCTTCCCATACATAGATGGGAGTGGTATCCGTTAACCTCATATAAAAAATATCGTTTTCTTCATAGTACATAGGGCCGTTCAAATATGTATGATTTAACAAATCCGCTACAACATAGGATCTGTAGTATTTATAAAGAAACGTCTTCAAATCATCATAGGTCGGAAATCTCTCGTCGCATACCCTTGCAACGGCGCCTTCCTTCCACGAAAGATATTTTCCTTCCAATTGTCCATATACAAATAACTCTGTCAGGCAAAAATAATTTACATCTACCAGTTCTTTTGCCTGTTCTTCGGTCATTACCGGAGCTTTGAGTGTTGGTGTACTGACATTCAAATATGCATACAAATCATTCCATTCTGCCGGATCATCGATATCATTTCCCATGGAATCCCTACGCTCCGATACCACAATATTCCCGTCATAAGATACTATACATAAATCTCCGGTGGTCAGATGATAAGTACCATCCCCATGGGATACATACTGATACAACCAAAATACATAGTAATCGCGATTTACAGTAGCACCAAGAGAGCATAAAATCCATTTACTTTTATCCGGAGAAGGATTGGCCGGATCGTATTTTTCCTGCTCTGTACCCATCTCGTCTGCATATTGGTATACCACATACCCCTGCTTCGAAGTCTCCACATAGGACCAGCCAAGCATGTTTTCCGTAAAGGTCAGATTCTCAGCCTCTAAGAAGGGTAACTCTTCACAATACACCCTGTATTCCTGCAAACCGGAATCTCCATAATAAAAGTCATATGCAATATCCAACGCAGCAATTTCACCGATTTCATACCAGGCATCTACAAATAGTTCATCCTCCTCATGTCCGGAAGTTCCTTCGCCTGCTTTGCATACCATGGAATTAAGCTTCCAACCATCCTCATAGGTTGCAGTAAAATAATAGGTTTCTTCCGCAATATTTTCAGGTGCACTCTCTTTGGAGTATTTAACCAATACAGAAAAGGTACATTGATTTCCCTCAATGGTATATTCGTCTACGGTGTAACTATCCCATGCACACCCAAAACACGGACCGCCTCCGCAAAGTTCATCACGCATATAAAAGACACCGTCTGTTTCCCAATATAACGGACGCCCGCACGAATATCGGTATAAAAGATAATCTGCCTCTTCCTTGACATAAACATCTCTGATATACGCTTCCAGTTCCGCATAGCTTTCAAAAGCGTCATCAGTGACCGGAACCCTGTCGCCCTCTGCCGCATCCCAATCACCATCCAAACGCACCTCGAAGATATTCGTCACACAATTATAATTAGCATCCACAAGGCCACGTATTTCTTCTTCACTGATGGGATATTCTTCTGCATCGTCAGAGGATGTTTCCTCTACACTGTCCTCTGTTCCGGCAACATCCGTTTCTCCTTCAGCATTCTCACTTTCGCTTACATCCTCTGATACACCGTTCTCTTCACTTACGGCTTCCGATTCAGCTCCTACCGTTGCATCTTCCTTACATCCAAGCAGCCCCATCATAAGCACTGCCATTGCAAGGAGTATATATGTATATTTCATCCATTTGTTTCTTTTCACGTTAAATTCCTCTTTATTCCGTTTTACGACATTCTTCAAATGCTATGCAGTCATCGTACGCTTTTTTAATCCTCATCCACATAATACCAATTAACTTCATTCACTGCATTCTCAGCTTCCCACTCTAAAAACTCTTCACGCGTTACCGGTTGTCCGTTCACATGACCTTCAAATACAACTTCACTCTCGCCATTGTCTGAATACTCTGTATAAGAATCATGCACGGCAATCGTTTGATTTGCCAAATTACCCTCTTCGCATGATATGCGATGATAAGACCAAGTCCCTGCGCCACCGCTGCCTCTGTACATTCCGTCCTCATAAACAGTCTGCATCTGCCTTATGGAATGTTCCGATACAGAGTAGGTTCCGTTTTCTTCGTAAACAACCAATACACAGCTTCCAATATCATCCATGCACATCACAAGTTCTTTCTTGCCGTCTCCTGTCATATCCACAAGCGTATACTGGTATAAAAACAAAAATCCGGGCGTCGCTACACCATAAAACTGAGGTATCCCATGAAACGTTGTAACACCTATATAGTCAAATGTATAGCTCCATAACTTCACATCCGTATCATCATCGAAAAGAGCTGCAAATCTCTGCAGTTCCTTTTTATCCGCCTCTGTCAAACGTACTGCTGACAAAAGATACTCTAAAGTAAAGCAGTCCTCCTTTGTGTAGGACGCTTCCAAATAATACTGATCATTTGCATCGTCCCATATATAATAGTCTGTTTGTATCAGCACAAAATCTCTTCCGTCATACTGATAAAAGACATCTGAGTAGGAGCTTGCACCGCCTCTGCTGCTTCCGAGAATTAACTGCCGCCCTGCATCCAATTCCGGATTTGGTATCTCCTTAAATGTCAATTCTTCCCAATAAATCGACCACTGCTCATTATAGCAATAGCATCGATATATTTTATCACCATGGGAACCGTAATACCCTTGAAGTATCAGAATATCCTTCACTCCGTCGAAGTTTACATCCTCTTCCCATATCAACTCATCCCAGCTGGGAGTGGCATTCTCATGTCCGTAACGAATCGTCTGCAACAGCGCATCACCGTTATATACTTCCACCTCCCACCGAATCAGTTCTTTCGTCTCATCATTACGGAAACACCTTGCCACATAAGTATGTAAATCCGTCTCATAGATTCGTTCTTCTGCAGTTTGGGGTACTGTCTTTAATTCTCCGTCGCTGATTCTGTAAAATTGTCTTTGGAATACAAAATCCGTAGATGTTGATGCATACTCTTCCCACGACATGGATGCTGCCACATCCACAATTTCCTGCGCTTCAATGGAACCGTCACTCTTGATTCCTACCAATGCGGCATTTACAAATCCTTTAGATTCCACTGCTCTGCCGTTTTCCCAACGGAACAGCCATATTTTTTCGCCAAAATCCAAACCTGATTCCGTAGCCATTAAAAGATATGTAACTCCTTCTTTTTGCAAAAGATATGCCCTTGTTGTTTCATAACAGACACCGTAAAGTGTGGCATCAATCAACAAATCCTGATATAATTGCTCTATCTGTTCACCGTACAGCATACGAACATCGTCATCTGTCAGCGAAATATTACCTATAGCATCTGCATCTTCGCTCGCATCCGTCTCAGCCTCATTTTCAACTGTTGCCTGCTCTGCCAAATCGTCTTCCGTTATATCATCAGACACTGCTACCTGTATTTCCTCTACCGCCGTTTCTTCTAAAGCAGAGGCATTTGCACATGCCACCATACTCATGCACATTACCAATAATAAACATAGTCTTATTCTTTTCATCCTAAATATCCCCTGTGATTGATACTTTTTCTAACCTTTTACACCGCAAAACCCACTGTTTTTATCGTAACAATTTGTAACGATTTTCCATGATTTTTCGCCATCAATATAACCGTAAAAATTACAAAAAGCAAGCACTTTTTTATAAAAAAACGACATTTGATTAAATAAGTCGGAAATATTAAAAAAGTATGACAAATTCGGGTGAAAATGTCATACTTTCGTAATAGATTCTGTAACAATTGTAATAAGTTTGTAAGATTTACGTAATAAAATTTTACACGTTAAAACGGAACAAAATAACGTCGCCGTCTTTTACCACATACTCTTTACCTTCCAGTCCAACAAGGCCTTTTTCTTTGGCTGCAGCAATAGAGCCCTGCTCCATTAAATTCTCATAAGATACTACTTCTGCCTTGATAAAACCACGCTCAAAGTCAGTATGGATTTTACCGGCTGCCTGAGGAGCCTTGGTACCCACTTTAATGGTCCATGCACGGCATTCATCTTCTCCTGCGGTTAAGAAACTGATTAAGCCAAGGATACGATAACTTGCTGCAATTAACTTCTCAAGACCGGATTCAGAAAGGCCTAAGTCTTCCAAGAACATTGCCTTTTCTTCATCATCCAACTCTGCGATTTCCTGCTCAATCTGTGCACAGATTACAAATACTTCACTGCCGTCTTCCTGTGCAAATGCACGTACTGCCTGCACATGAGCGTTGTCTGCACCATCATTAGCCAAATCATCTTCTGCAACATTAGCTGCATAAATAACAGGCTTTGCAGTTAATAAGTTATAAGACTTTAACCACTCTGCTTCATCTTCATCTTCCGTTTCAAAAGACTTCGCAAGCTTTCCTTCTTCCAAGAACGCTTTTACTCTTTCAAGCAATGCAAGTTCCTTTGCAAGCGTTTTATCATTTCTGGCACCCTTGCTTGTCTTGGCAATTCTGCGTTCCAGAATTTCGATATCAGAAAATACCAATTCCAAATTGATGGTCTCGATATCTCTTACCGGTGATACGCTACCATCCACGTGCACTACGTTGCTGTCTTCGAAACAACGAACCACATGTACAATAGCATCCACTTCACGGATATTACTTAAAAACTGGTTTCCTAAACCTTCCCCTTTGGATGCACCTTTTACAAGACCTGCAATATCAACAAATTCAATGACTGCGGGAGTTACTTTCTTGGTGCTGTATAATTCACCTAATTTTTTAATTCTTTCATCGGGAACAGATACAATACCCACGTTAGGGTCGATGGTACAGAACGGGTAGTTTGCCGATTCCGCACCTGCCTTGGTCAATGAATTGAATAATGTACTTTTACCTACGTTGGGAAGTCCTACTATGCCGAGCTTCATAACTTTATTTTCCTCCTTATTTGAACAAGCCTTACAGCTTATCTTTTATTCTTCGTCCGAATCTTTTTTCTTCTTAAAAATAAGCAACTTACTGAATACATAATTTAAAATGGTTACCAGTACTGCTGAAATACAAATCTTGGCTACCCAGTAATTTAAGGAATCCATATCTGCATTGGCAAGATTGATATTCATCCAACCGCATACCTTGGTAATCAGGTTGGTTAAGGGCACAATATTAACAAAGAACCACATAATCAGAATATCCAAAATCCATGTGGAAAGTCTGGAGCTTGCAAATCCCATAAATTCCTTGAATATTTTATCGTTATTACTTTTAAATACCCATTTACGGTTCAACGGATAGGCAAAAACCACACCTGCCGCCCAACCGATGGTATTGATGATAAAATTCTGGACATCCTGCGATGAATCCAAAAACAGCTTCGCCACCCAGCATGCGCCCCAGGAAACAATGGTTGTCAATACGCCTACAATTAAATAAATTATAATTTCACGATATTTTTCGAATAATTTCATGCTTGTCCTCTCCATGCGCACTTAAAATTTCGCCATCAGCTTCTTGGCATTCTCATAAGCATCTCCGCCATACACACTGGAACCTGCAACAAGAATATTAGCACCGGCATCCATTGCTTCATCAATGGTGCTCTCACCGATACCGCCATCAACTTCAATATCATAATCAAGTCCCAGTTCTTCTCTCTTTGCTGCCAATGCCGCAATCTTCGCTGTGCAGTCATGAATATACTTCTGACCTCCAAAACCGGGGTGTACGGTCATAACCAATGCCATATCAATCAAATGCAGATAAGGATATACCTTCTCCACATCTGTTTCGGGATTCAAAGCAAGTCCGACTTTTGCACCCAAATCTCTGATTTGTTTTAACACTGCCTCAGGGTCTTTTAAAGTTTCAATATGCACCGTAATCAAATCAGCACCGGAATTTTTAAAATATTCAACATAACGCTCCGGCTCCACAATCATCAAATGCACGTCGTATACAATATCCGATGCTTTACGGATGGATTTCAATACAGGCATACCAAATGAAATAGAAGGCACAAACATACCGTCCATCACATCGAAGTGCAGGTATTTGGCACCTGCCTCCTCTACCTTTTTAATCTCTTCCCCTAATTTGGTAAAATCTGCTGATAAAATTGAGGGTGCAAGAATTCTTTCTCTCATTACTGTTCTCCGTTCCTTATCAATATTTCTTCTGTGCTTTCAGTTCTTCATATAAAAGCTTATAATTCTCATAGCGCAACCGGCTGATTTTGCCCTCTGCCAAAGCTTCCTTAATTCCGCATACCGGCTCACTGATATGGGCACAGCCCTGAAACTTACAATTCACTTCGTAATCATCAAACTCCGGATAATACTTACATAAATCCGACTTATCCTCCAGAAAAACCATCAGTGAACTAAATCCCGGCGTATCCATCAGATACGTTTCATCACCAATCTCTTCTGCCGCAAACAACTCCGTATGTCTGGTAGTATGCTTGCCACGACCGATTTTCTCACTGATCTCACCGGTTTGCATCATCTCACAACCGCAAAGTTTATTGATTAGAGAAGATTTTCCGACACCACTGGGACCTGCCACAGCCGTAGTCTTTCCTTCAATCACTTTACGCACATCATCCAAACCAATCTCTTCCCTGGCACTGACAAACAATACCTCATTGCCGCAAGCCTCATACGCTCTTTTAATTTCTTCGATTTCCTTCTCATCTGCAATATCACTTTTATTAAAGCAAATCGTACAATGAAGTCCCTGACTTTGCATCATAATTAAAAAGCGGTCTAAAAGGTTAAAATTCGGTGCCGGCTTCGTAATGGCAAACACGATTAATGCCTGGTCTATGTTGGCAACCATAGGTCTGATAAGTTCACTTTTACGCGGCAAAAGTGCCGTAATGTTTCCAAGCATCTTGTCAACATCCAAGCACTTTAATTCCACATCATCGCCTACCATGGGCTTTTTACCATCCTTGCGAAAAATCCCCTTAGCCTTACATTCATACACACCCTCGTGAGGTACATGCACATAGTAAAAACCGGCGATGCCTTTTATAATTCGTCCTTTTTTGATTTCCGTATCTGTCATTCTCTCATCCATTATTCAAATGTTACCTCTTGGGTATAGGTATCCTGCGCAGGCACATGCTGAATGGTAACATTTCCTGCCGCATCATATACTTCCTCCTGCACATATACCGTATAGGTAATGCTTAAGGTTCCCTTCGGCACTGCATAAATATGGCTCATATTAATCGGTACCGGGAAAGATGAAGTAGTGGAGTTCCACAACTCACTTCCGTCCGGTGCAGAAAGTACAACCGTAGCTATACCACCTGTATATCTGGGCGGTGCCGCCACACTGATATTACAATCATAATATCTGGGTTCCGGTCCCATACTTAACTTAATATGGATTTCTGTACCTTCTTCAATACTGGCACCTTCCGTACAACTCTGATAGCATACTTTACCTGCCTCAATGGTATCACTGTATTCTTCGCTGACGGATGCACATACCAATCCCATTTCATCTAAAATTTCTTTTGCACGTTCTTCCGATACTCCAATCAGACTGGGCATGGATACATCCGTATTCAATTTACCGCTACTGATTACGATGGTAACCGAACCTTCACGGCTCATGGTACTTCCACCCTCCGGTGTTTGAGAAATAACATTTCCTTTTACTATTTCATCATGATTCTCATATTCTTTTACAACTTCAAATCCTTCTCTTTCCAAGAGTGCCGTTGCTTCCGCTTCCGAACGATTCAATACGTTGGGTACTTCAACACCCACACCATTCATACAAACAGTTAAAAGAACCTTTGTACCTTCCTCTACGGCGGTATTAGCGGTAGGTGTCGTAGACAATACCGTATTTTCTTCTGTTCCCTCAGACGGTACATATTCCACACTATACTTCAAATCCACCATTTCCAAAGCAGTCTGGGCATCTTTCAGGTCATCACCGATAACATTGGGTACATTGACAGTCTTTTCCTGCTGTGGAGAATTTCCGTTCTCAAAAATTCCCGTAGCCAGGCCCGCAAAATACAATACGATGCATCCAATGATTACAGCACCTAATATAATCAGAACTGTTTTTAACTTCTCCATCGGCGAATTTTCATCTTCTTCATCTTCATAAATATCCACTTGGGATTTTTTTGCCTTTTCAACCGTTTTCTTTCTTATTTCCAATTCTTCTTCCTGACGGACGCGCTTGGGACGTTCTCCGGTTACCGCAGGTTTCTTACCGCCTGCTGCCACTGCTTTACTTCCCTGCGAAGAAGTACTCTTTCGTTCAGCGGTTTTATCCGTACTCTGCAACGCAATACCGCCTGCCGCAGCTGCTGTCATCACTGCATCGGTCTTTACCACGGAATTACGCTTAATCTGCTCTCTTTCCGTATCAGACATCGCCTTGGTTACCGCACTCTTTTCTGCAGTAGCCAGTTTTACAAAATCCTCGTCGGGGCTGATTAAAGATTTCTTTAAATCCTCGATTAACTCAGGCATTTTCTGGTAACGACGATCCGGACTCTTCTGGGTACATTTTAAAACAATCTGCTCCACACTGATGGGAATCTCGGGTACATAGTTACGGGGAGAAGGCATTTCTTCCTGAATATGCTTAATCGCAATTGCTACGGTAGTATCCCCGTTAAAAGGAACGCGTCCCGTAAGCATTTCAAACATAGTAATACCCAATGAATAGATATCACTCTTTTCATCACTGAAACCGCCTCTTGCCTGTTCCGGTGATGTATAATGTACGCTACCCATAACATTGGAAGTAATGGTATTACTGGTAGCAGCCTTGGCAATACCGAAGTCTGTTACTTTTACCTTACCTTCTTTACTGATAATAATATTCTGGGGCTTAATATCCCTATGAATAATATTGTTATTGTGAGCCGCATCAATACCCATGGAAATCTGGATTGCGATACTGACAGCCTCTTTTACGGAAAGACGGGCTTTCTTTTCGATATAACGCTTTAAGGTGATACCTTCTACGAGCTCCATAACAATATAATTAATGCCGTGTTCTTCCCCAACATCATACACATTTACAATATTGGGGTGCATAAGACCTGCAGCAGCCTGCGCTTCTGTTCTGAATTTCGATACAAATTCAGCACTTTCACTAAACTCCTGCTTTAATACCTTAACAGCTACAAAACGGTTTAATTTATGACATTTTGCCTTATATACATCAGACATTCCGCCGGTTCCTATTGACTCTAGGATTTCATAACGGTCGCCTATCATCATACCCATTTTAATCATAACTTACCTCACAACTATATCTGTTCAATCAATACAACGGCAATATTATCTTTTCCGCCATTGATGTTTGCAATCCTTATCAGTTCCTCGGCCTTCTTTTCCAGACCTTTTTCCCTTTTTACTATTTCTAAGATTTCTTCATCTTCAATCATATTGGTTAAGCCATCCGAGCACATCAGTACAACGTCACCTTTCTGTAACTCCACCTCGAAGAAATCTATATTTACCGTATCCATAGCCCCTACCGCCCGGGTAATAATATTTTTATCCGGATGGTTCCTTGCGGAATTTCTGTCAAGATTGCCCATTCGTACCATTTCTTCCACATAAGAATGGTCTCTGGTAATCTGCTGTATCTCATCGCTGATAACATACAATCGACTGTCACCTACATTAGCCACATAAAGAATATCGTTCTTATATGTAGACGCCACTACCGTGGTTCCCATGCCTACCATATTCTCATCTTCCGTTGCTTTACGGCGCACTCTTTGGTTTGCCCGCTGGATTGCTGTCTGCAATATTTCCACCGGCTCCTTGTTGCGGGCCTTTCCTACTTCTTCCACAATGGTTTCCACCGTGTACTTGGAAGCAAAATCTCCCGCTTTATGTCCGCCCATGCCGTCAGCCACCACAAAAAGATTCGGCAGACATCCAAGAGGCAGCTCGGATGTAAAAACAAAGTCCTGATTCAGTTGTCTTTTCCTTCCTATATCCGTTATGGAAAATGCCCTTATCACGTTAAGTATCCTCCTGCTGCTCCTTATGAGCGTGGCGTCTTCTAAGCTGTCCACAGGCACCGTCAATATCTCTGCCCATTTCCCTTCTTATTGTACATTGAATTTTACTTTTTTCAAGTTTATTTTTAAACCGCTCCGTATTTTGGCGGTTTGTAGATACATAATCTCTTTCTTTTATAGGATTTACGGGAATCAAATTCACATGGCAGTTCCGTCCCTGTAAAAGCGAAATCAGCTCCTCCGCTTCCCTGTCATTATCATTTACGCCGCCAACCAACGCGTACTCAAAACTGATGCGTCGACCGGTCTTCTCAAAATAATAATCGCAGGCTTCCAGTACCTCTTTTAACGAATATTTCTTTGCAATCGGCATCAATTCCTTACGCTTCTCATCATTAGGTGCGTGTAAGGACAGTGCCAAAGTCACCTGCAAACCTTCCTCTGCAAATTTACGGATTCCCGGCACAATACCGCAGGTCGATACCGTTATGTTCCTCTGGCTAATGTTTAAGCCGTCTTCATTGGTTAACAACTCTATAAAACGAACCAGATTATCATAATTATCCATCGCTTCTCCGGTACCCATGACTACCACATTGGATACGCGTTCCCCTGTCAATCTTGTAATGGTATAAATCTGTTCCAACATTTCTGACGGTAAAAGATTTCTCTCCCAGCCATCCAAAGTAGAAGCACAGAAACGGCATCCCATTTTACAACCAACCTGGGAAGAGATGCATACCGAATTGCCATGATGATATTTCATCCATACGCTCTCTACATAATTACCATCCGGCAATTCAAACAAAAATTTCTTCGTCCCGTCAATCTTTGATTCCTGCACCTGCACGGTTTTCAATGTTACATAATCAAACCGCTCCTTGCATGCGTTCCTAAGACCCTGGGATAAATTGGTCATTTCATCAAAGTTTTGTGCAAGTCTTTTATGCATCCAGTCATACATCTGACCGGCACGAAATGCCTTCTCACCCATAGCCGTTAATTCAGTTTTTAACTCCTGCAAGGTCAGGGATTTGATATCAATCATTGTTTTTCTCTCTATCTTCCATGCTTAACAGGTCACGGGTCCGATTCCCGTTAGCATTACTTTTACCTTTTATATTTTTCTTAACTTGGCAATGTAAAAGCCGTCACAGGCATGCACACCCTGCATAAGCTGCAATGTACCATCTTCACCTACCGCCTCTCTCAATACTGCAGGCAGTTCCTCTTTTAAGGAAATAACTTCCAGCGGAAGGTGCTCTGTCATCCATTTTACATTGTCATTGTTTTCTTTCTTGTTTACGGTACAGGTACTGTAGATAAAAGTACCTCCTGGTTTTACATAGTTGCAGACATTCTCAAGGATTGCCCTCTGCAACTTCACAATTTCATCTAACTGCTCCTCGGACAGGCGATACTTAATATCTACCTTCTTCCCAAGAACACCAAGCCCTGAACAGGGTACATCTGCCAGTACAATATCTGCCGCTTCTTTAAATTCCGGCTTTTCCTTTGTGGCATCTGCCACATGTACCTGCACGTTCTCTATATGCATACGCTCAACATTCTCGCGTATTTTATCCGCTTTGTACTCGGATACGTCACAGGAATGTACCATACCGCTTCCCTGTAACTTCGTCGCGGCATGCATGGTTTTTCCGCCGGGTGCAGCACACACATCAATAATAATATTATCTTTCTGAATGCCTGCACACTCTGCCACCAGCATGGAGCTTACATCCTGCACGGTAAATAAGCCTTCTTCATATCCGTACAGATTCTGTATGCCGTACCCACCTGTCAAGGCATACGCATATGGCAAATACGGATGTTCCTCTGCCAGAACACCATCGTTCTTCCATTGTGCAAGCAGCTCATTTTTTTTATCATCACTTATCGTTTCATCCACACGGACCGTTACTTTATTATCCTGCAACGACGCCTCCAGCATAGCGTCCGTTCTCTCTTCGCCAAACTGCGATATCCAGAGTTCTATCAGCCACTCCGGCATGGAATAACGCACCGATGCATATTTTACGGCATCCGCTTTGGACGGATAGGTAATATTTTCTTTTTCACGGCAAATGCTTCGCAATACACCGTTTACAAAACCGGACAACCCCTGAAAACCTTTTTTCTTAGCAAGGCTGACTGCCATATTACATGCAGCCGTATCATACACGTTGTCCATATATAAAATCTGATAAACACCCATCTGCATGATGACACGTATGACCGGTTTCATTTTGTTTGTTTTCGTTTTTGAAAAACAATCAATGACGTAATTAAGCTCTATTTCACGCTCCAACACACCGGTTGACAATTTCTTGATAAAAGCTTTCTTTTTACCGTCCAGATAATTGTATTTATCCAATACTCCTTTTAGAACAACGTTAAGATACTCACCCTTTGCATGAACTTCCAACAAAATTTCAAGTACCAGTTGTCTTAAAAGAAGATCATCCTTCTCTCCTGCCATAGCATTCTCCCGTTTCCTGCCTATTGCTTATAAAAGCCTACGGCAGGGTTATTTTCCAATGCCGAAACGTACTCCTTTTTCCAGCTTATTGCCAAGTAAAAAGTCATGTACGGTCATTCTCTTCTTTCCCTCAGGCTGCAGTTCCTTAATTTCCAACGTACCGTCCCCGGTATTTACCACAAGACTTTCTTTTGTCACTGCGCAAACCTCTCCGGGTTCTCCGTTTGCGGGAACATCACTTAATGCAACCCAACATATCTTCATGATTTTTCCGTTCAGGAAGGTATAAGTTCCGGGCCACGGATACAAACCGCGAACCAAATGCTCAATGTCATCTGCAGACTTTCTCCAATCAATACATCCCATTTCTTTTTTTAACATGGATGCATAGCAGGTTTCACCGGTCTGAGGCTCGGGTTTTAACGTCCCTTCTTCAATCGCAACCAGTGCTTTTACAATCATACCTGCACCAAGTTCGCTTAACTTGTCATGTAAACTTTCACCGGTTTCATCGTCCGCGATGGGAATCACTTCCTTCATCAGCATATCTCCGGTATCCAAACCTTCATCCATCTGCATAATGGTTACACCGGTTTCTTTCTCTTTATTCACAATAACAGCCTGTATAGGGGCCGCTCCGCGATACATAGGTAAAAGTGACGCATGGATATTGACACAGCCATACTTAGGCATATGAAGAATTTCTGACGATAAAATCTGACCGAAAGCTGCTACAACAAAAATATCCGCCTCAAAGGTTCTAAGATATTCTACAGCCTCTGCCTCTTTGATTTTGACAGGCTGAAAAACCGGAATGTCATGCGCCAATGCACATTTTTTTACCGGCGTCATCTGCATTTCTTTTCCTCTGCCCTTCGGCTTGTCAGGCTGTGTTACCACAAGTACCACTTCATGCCCAGCTTCTATAATACTTTCTAACGCTCCCACTGCGAAGTCGGGAGTTCCCATATACACTACTCTCATTCAAAACACCTCTTTTTACCGGCTTGATTTATTCGCCGTCCATATCTACATCCTGTAAAGGACCTTCCACCTTTTCCACGTAAAGCTTACCTTCCAAATGGTCCAATTCATGGCAGATAGCTCTGGCAAGAAGCTCCGTTCCTTCCAATTCGAAGGGTTCCATATTCTCATCATACGCCAATACTTTTACATAGTTGGGACGTGTAACATTTCCTGCCTTGCCGGGTACGGAAAGACAACCTTCACTGCCGGTCTGCTCTCCGGAAGTCTCCAAAATCTTCGGATTAATCAGAAGAATCGGTTCGTCTCCGTTTTCGGATACATCAATTACTACAATTCTTTTCAATACACCAACCTGCGGTGCTGCAAGGCCTACACCATTTGAATCATACATGGTATCCAGCATATCTTCGATTAACATCATGGTACGCGGTGTAATCTCTTTTACCTCTTTGCATACCTGATTTAAAACTTCATCTCCCATTACTCTGACTTTTCTAAGTGCCATTGTTTCCTCCAATCTTGCCCGTAGACAATTAAAATGTATTCATCGGATTAAAATCAAACTGAACATTTTCTCTTTTGATTTCCCACATGCGGATGCACTCTTCCATGCAATCCTTAATACGTACCAGTTCCTCATAATCCTTATGCTTATAGTATATTACCTGTCGGTACAAATCACTCTTTTTACTTAAGTTAGCCCTTGCAGGACCGATTTGCACAGGCTTGTTTTCAAACTGCAATTCCTGAATCTGCTTCGCCAACTGCTCACCCAATTGTTCCAGCGCATTTTCGTTGGGGCCTGTCAGTTGCACTGCCATCATATTGGCAGCCGGCGGATATAACAGAAACTCCCTGTATAAAAGTTCCTCTTCATAAAAACCTTCATAATCCTGCTCTGCCGCACGGACAATGGCATAATGCTCCGGCTGATACGTCTGAATTACTACTTCTCCGGGTAATTCTCCTCTTCCCGCACGTCCTGCCGCCTGTGTCAGAAGTTGGAACGTTCGCTCCGCTGACCTGAAATCATTATCTGACAGGGATAAGTCTGCCGCCAGAATTCCCATTAATGTAACTCCCGGGAAATCATGTCCTTTTACAATCATCTGGGTTCCCAATAAAATATCTGCTTCCCGGTTTGCAAACTTGGATAAAATAGTTTCGTAATCATCCTTATGCTTAGTGGTGTCCGCATCCATACGCAACACTACCGCCATGGGAAACTGCTTATGAATGGCTTCTTCTATCTGCTGGGTTCCCGCCTTAAATCCTGCAATTTTATTGGAACCGCAGGAAGGACATTTCTTCACTGCTGCCTGCTCATATCCGCAATAATGACATACCAGGCGCTCCCCTCTGTTATGTTCCGAAAGGGACACATCGCAATGAGGACATTTTATCACTTCACCGCAGTCACGGCAGGATACAAAACCGGCATATCCCCGGCGGTTTAAGAACAGCATCATCTGCTCGCCTTTTTCCAATCTGTCATCCATCAATTCTTTTAAACGGCGACTGAAAATGCTTTTATTTCCGCTTCTTAATTCTTCTCTTAAATCCACTACATTGACGTTGGCAAGACTTCCGCCGGTCAATCGTTCTTTTAAGGTGAATAAGCGATACTCTCCGTTTTGTGCCTTCCGGTAACTTTCCAAGGATGGAGTTGCCGAACCCAGTACCAAAGCCGCGCCGGCTCTTCTCGCCATTTCCTCTGCCACTTCCCTGGCATGATACTTTGGCATGGTCTCACTTTTATAAGTACCTTCGTGTTCTTCATCTATAACAATAATCCCCAGATTTGAAAAGGGTGTGAACAATGCGGAACGGGGACCGATCATAATACTGACCTCACCCTTTCTTGCCCTTTCAAACTGGTCAAAACGCTCTCCCTGAGAAAGCCTGGAATGCATAATGGATACTTTATCACCAAATCTGCGATAAAAACGTACCACGTTCTGATAGGTTAAAGAAATCTCGGGGATCAGAAAAATTGCCTGCTGACCCTGCTCTATACGTTTGGCAATGAGCTCCATATACACTTCTGTTTTACCGCTTCCCGTAATGCCGTGAATCAAATAGATTCCCGGAACTCCCGCAATATAATCTTTCTCTATTTCGCCCACAATCAGCTGCTGGGCATCACTCAGACTAACTTTCGGTGCTGTCGTCTCTCGAAAAGTAATGGGATTTCGATAACTTCGGGATGTTTCAATGTCAATCAATCCCTGTTTCTGTAATGATAAAACCGTCTGAGCGCTCACATTTAACTTGCCGGTTACCAGCGAATAATCAATCCGCGGACTGTCACAGAGGGCAAACAATAATCTTGCTTTGGCCCTTTGACTTTTGCTTTTGGCAATGTAAGCAGCTTGCCGTAAATCATCTTCCTCTTTCAATGCCAAAACCGTTTTCTTTTCCTGAGCCTTAGTCGCTTTTTTTACGGGTAAAACGGTTTTTAATGCCGTTATCATGGTAGAACCGTATCTTTCTTTGATAAAAGATGCCATTCCGATTAACTTTTCTTCCGGCGATACACTTTTATCACATATGTTTGCAATCTCTTTGATACGAGCCGGATCAAAATCCGGTTTCTCCTTAAATCCTACAACATAACCGGTTATGATTCGGTTGCTGCTGCCGAAAGGAATTTCCACCTTGCTGCCCAATACAATTTGCGGTTTCAAATGCTCAGGTATTCGGTAGGTAAAAGGGCGGTCAACATTTTCATGGGATATATCTACAATCACTTCAGCATATGACATATCCGACTCCTCCCTTTCTTTACCATAATACTTTACTGCTGACTCTCTTCCAAAATCTCCTGAATCAACACTCTTTCATCCATGGGGTACTTCTTCCCCTCTATTTCCTGATAATCCTCGTGGCCCTTGCCTGCCAGCACAATGATATCTCCCTGCCTTGCATTGTGAATAGCGTAAGCAATTGCCTCCTTGCGATTCACAATTTCAACATATTCTCCCGCAGTCTTTTCGATACCGGTTCGAATGTCTGCAATAATATCCTCCGGTTTTTCGAATCGGGGATTATCAGAGGTAATGATTGTCAAATCCGCAAGCTTACCACTGACTTCACCCATCTCAAAACGTCTTAATTTGGAACGGTTACCACCGCATCCGAATAAACATACCAGTCGCTTAGGCTGATATTCTTTTAATGTGGTTAAAAGACTTTCTAACGCCATCGCATTATGTGCATAATCTATCATCAATGAAAAGGCAGGCGAAATCGGAATCATTTCAATCCTTCCCTTTACATGGGCTTGTAATAACGCTTCTTTCATTCTGTCTTCCGGCACATCAAAATGTCTGCAGATTGCAATCGCCGTCAATGCGTTATATACACTGAATCGTCCCGGGCTTGATACTTTTACGGCAGTATTTATCTTACCTGTTACATGAAATTTAACGCCAAGTTCACCCTGTTCACGATAAAGTTCTACATTTTCAGCACGCAAATCGGCACCTTCGCCGAAACCATAGGTCTCCACCTCACAGGTATGGCCTTCCAACAATTCTTTTACATGCTTATCATCCGCATTTACAATACCCACTTTGCATTGCTTGAACAAAAGTCCTTTACATGCCATGTATTCCTCAAAACTGCCATGCTCGTTCGGACCGATATGGTCGGGCTCCAAATTAGTAAAAATACCCAAATCAAAGACAAAACCCTGGGTTCTGTGCATCATAAGACCTTGCGAAGAAACCTCCATTACCACGGCATCACATCCTGCCTCTGCCATTTCGGCAAAATATTCCTGAAGAATATAAGATTCCGGTGTCGTATTCAATGCAGGAATTCGTTTTTCACCGATAATGGTTTCAATTGTACCTACAAGTCCCACCTTCATTCCGGCATTTTCCAAAATGGAACGAACCATGTACGTGGTTGTGGTCTTACCCTTGGTTCCTGTAATACCAATCACTTTCAGCTTATCCGCAGGATGATTAAAATACGCTGCAGAAATAAAAGCCATGGCATAACGAGTATCCTCTACCTTAACTACAGTCACATCCGATGTTTCCGGAACAACAACATCTTTGGACACCACAAGGCAGACAGCGCCTTTTTTCGCCATTTCTGCCGCCACGGAATGACCGTCAAAATTACTTCCCTCAATGCAGATAAAAAGAGCTCCCTCTGTTACCTTTCGGGAATCATAACATACCGACGTAATCTCTTTGTCCAGACTCCCTCTTACGCATCCATATGATAATTTTTCCAGTAAATACTTTAATTGAGCCATATTTTATCTCCCTTCGGAAATGCTTTATACCCATAGGTTTCCAAAAAGAAACCATCAAAAAAATAATCATATTATTATATCATATTTTGAACACGAAATCCACACTTCCTTGCAGTTAAGAATAATCCTTCATAATCAGTTGAACTTCTGACTTTCCGTGATATGTATTTAAATCCGGATAGTATATTACCGCCAACTTAAAAGAACTTTCTCCTGCATAAAGGGAAGCAGCACTTCCTTCTCCGAATTTTTCATCCACATAACGGTTAAATGCAGGAATATCGCCAAAATATTTTAATTCATAAAAACGTCCGTCGTTTCCTTTTACCTTAAAAGCAACTACATTGTTTCTTGACCCAAAAATTCTCCCTCTCAAAAAAGTCACATTTGCCTGGGCGAATACGGGTTTTTCATTGTCTTTTCCAAAAGGTTCCAATAACTCAAGGTCGGCGAGAAATGCCTCATTTGCATAGCCAAACGGTAAATCCACGTCAATTTTTACAATTTCCGTAAGGTCCTCCGCCGTAAGATTGGCATTATCATTTAATGTTTTGCGGAATGTTTCCAGATTTTCTTTCGGCAATGACACACCTGCTGCCAGCTTATGTCCTCCAAACTTAGTTAACAGTTCTTCACATTCACACAAACCTTTATGCATATCATATGCATCAATGGAACGTCCTGACCCTTTTAACCCTTCGTTCCCTTCGGTTAAAATCCATACAGGCCTGTAAAATGCTTCACGCACTCTGCCTGCAATAATCCCTGCTATGCTTTCATGGCAATCTTCCAGATAAACCACAATCACTTTATCGTTACTGTACTGCTTTTCTACCAGGTCAATCGCTCTGGATACTCCCAAATCAGTAAGACTCTTACGTTCTTCGTTAGTCTGAACCAGTTCAAGTGCCATATTTTCCGCACGTTCCGGCTCATTGCATAATAGCAATTCCAGAGACTGTTCTGCCGACTCCAAACGCCCTTTTGCATTCAGACATGGTCCCAATACAAAACCAATATGATAAGCCTTAATATCTTTATCACTTAAATTCGTTTTGCGAATCAATGCTTTTAAACCTGTATTGGTGCAGGTCCGGATATGTGATAAACCGTATTTCACCAAGGTTCTGTTTTCCCTTATCAAAGGCATTACATCCCCCACTGTGGCAAAAGCCGCCAACACAAGAAGTTCTTCATGTAGTAAAGAATCCTCCTCCGATAAACGAAGCAGCCTTGAAATCAATTTATACGCAACATACGCCCCACAAATCTCCTTAAAGGGATAACTGCTGTCAGCCGTTTTAGGGTTAATAACCGCCAATGCCTTGGGTAGTTTATCCGACTCCTCTCCATTCACAACTTCCTTACGGATATCATGATGGTCCGTTACAATCACATGAATGCCGAGTTCATACGCTCTATCCAATGCCTCAAACGCCGTAATTCCGTTGTCACAGGTAATAATCGTGTCGATACCGTCTTCTCCGGCTTTCTCCACAAGACTGATATTAATACCATAGCCGTCCAATACGCGATGCGGAATGGCATAATCCACCTGCAAACCAAAAGCTGTAAGCCCTTTATATAAAATCGCTGTACTGCAGACCCCGTCAATATCATAATCACCAATAATACGTATTTTCCGTTGCGTATCCTTTAATTCTTTCAAATGCTCTATGGCTTTTTCCATCTGCGAAAAACCGGTTGTTTCATCACAGACTCTGATATCTCCTTCCAGATACTCTTTCATCTGTCCGGCTTCTGTAATACCTCTGTTTCGCATAATGCGCAGTACCACAGGGTCTATTCCGTATTCTTTTGATAAAGCTTCGTAATCCGCTCCGTTTCGTACTAATTTCCACTGTGCCATAGCTTATCCTTTTCCTTGCTTTTATCGAAAAATGCTTTTTCCACATTCCTTGCAATTTAGAAAAAAGCCCTTTCGGACTTTTTTCTGATGCATATTTACACACATTTCCATATATTGTCTTTTATAAAATGACGGATTATACATAATCCTCATCTTCTTCGCCTTCCCTAACCGGGAATTTGTCACGTAAGAAATACCACAAATTTCCCGCAAGACATACCGAAGAATACGTTCCGCATATAATACCCACCATAAGCGGGAGTGCAAACTCTTTAATAGATGTCACACCCAGTACAAACAATGCCGCAACCATAATAAAGGTTGTAAAAGAAGTGAACAAACTTCGCGACAATGTCTGCGTAATACTCTTGTTTACAATTTCTTTTAAATCTATCTCGAACTGCGAATTATTTTTCTGTCGTTTCTTTAAGTATGCCTCATCTGCCTTCTTCTTTGCATCCCTATAATTCTCACGGATTCGGTCGAATATAACAATGGTAGCATTGATGGAGTAACCTACTATCGTCAGCATACAGGCGATAAAAGTACTTCCGACGCTCACTTTTGCAATTGCATAGAATGCCAATACAACCAATACATCATGAATCAATGCCACAACGGAAGATATACCGAATCTCCAATCACTGAAACGGAACCAGATGTAAATCAACATACAAACAACTGCAATGGATACCGCAATAATAGAATCCTTTTTCATTTCCCCGGAAATGGTAGCCCCAATGGTCTGACTCTGAATACTGCCTTCATCCACGCCATAATTCTCAATAAATAACTGTTCCAATTCCTGACGTTCAATCTCATCTAACTCTCTTGTTTTGATTATGATTTCATTGCCGCCTTCTACCTTCTGGACCTGAACATTACCATCACCGGTAATGGCTTCAATTCCCGGAACAATGATTGCATCAATTTCTTCAATGCTCATATCCTCTGCAAGCACCAAACTGGTCGAAGTACCGCCTTGGAATTCAAGACTTAAGTTCAAAGGTGCACCGGTAGTACCCTGGTTAATACCCATGAATACACCACCAAGCAGGATGCAAAGAAGTGAAACTGCCATAAAAATCTTACCCTTGGATAAAAAGTTAATGGTTTTACGTTCTTTGCCGATACCAAACAACTTAATATTATCAAGTCCCATGGCAATCAGACCGTTTAATAACAGTCTTGTAATTACCATTGCAGTAAACATAGATAACACAATACCGATAGCCAGTGTCCATGCAAAGCCCTTTACCGTACCGGTACCTGCAATAATCAATACAACAGAAGCAATCAGAGTGGTAACATTACCGTCAACAATTGATGAAGTTGCCTTCTTAAAGCCCATGTCTACCGCACTCTGCACTGTCTTACCTGTAGCGAGTTCCTCACGGATACGTGCAAAGATAATAACATTGGCATCCACTGCCATACCGATAGAAAGGATAATACCTGCAATACCGGGTAAGGTTAATGTAATCACTTCATTAAACAACGACAAGGTCACAATCATCATAATTACGTATAAAATCAATGCCAATACACTTGCAAATCCGGGCATAAAATAAACTGCAACCATAAAAATCGCAACCAGGATAAAACCAATGACAGCTGCCTGCAAACAGGTAGTAATGGCCTCCGAACCAAGCTGTGCACCAACCACATTGGAACGAAGTTCCTGTAATTCAAGTTTTAATGCACCGTTTCGGATATTGGATGCAAGTCTTTCGGCTTCTTCACTATTTGCCATACCGGATACGACTGCCTGTCCGTCATTAATGACTGCACTTACTCCCGGCACACTGATGAATCTGTCATCATAATAAATAGCAATGGACTCACCGTTCTGGTATGCCTTCTGTGTAGCCTGCGCAAAGCTCTGTGTGCCTGTTGCATTTAAACCTAATGCCACCACATACTGCATATTACCCCATTGATCCTGCTGCTGTGCTGCCTTGGCACTCTGTACTTCATTACCTGTTAAAATAATAGAACCGTCTGCCTGTAATTCCTCCATCGTCTTATTTAAACAATACTGAATGGATATTTTGGCATTTTCTGCCAGTTCATACGTTACCATATTGCCGTTTTCATCTAAAACAATGGCTTCATTTTCCACATCATATTCTACCGCAAGATTCTCAGCCACCATAACAAAGGTATTCCATGTCTCATCATGATATACCATGGCACCTTCCGGTGTAATCATAGGTTCATAGTTATAATTACCCTGTGCATCGGTTTCTGCAATAAAAACCAAACTTCCCGGCTTACCCAATTCTTCCAGAATTTCATTGGCATTGCTTACACCGGGAATCTCAATATTGATTCTTGTGTCACCTTCCGGATAAACCTGTGCCTCTGTACTGTAGGTATCTACTTTCTGCTGAAGCTTAAATACAGTGTCATTCATTTCCTCCTGAGTAGGAAGTTCATCTCCTACCACTTCGTAGGTAATACTGACACCACCGGCCAAATCCAGGCCCTGCTTAATATCGAAAATAGAACCTGTTTTATTCTCACCGATACCAACCACAGCCACATAACCCAATGCTACAGTGATAAGTATAATCGCAAAAAAGCTGACTATTTTACCTGTTTTATTCATGTTTCTTTACTCCGTTTCCGCGCCTAGGCTTCCTCTGTGTTCTTGGCAACCTCCATCATAATGGCACATTCAATACGTTTTTTCTGCAACTCACATCCGATATCATAGGCATCATTGATATGACCGTGGAAGTGATATGAATTTGCGGCACAACCACCGCTGCAATAGAATTTTGCAAAACAATTTTTACACTTATCTTTCGCATAAACGTTACAATCGGAGAACATTTCTCTGATATCGTTTCTCTTGATTCCTTCATCCACATTACCCATCAGGAATTCCTCTTCACCTACAAACTGATGGCAGGGATAGAAATCACCCCAAGGCGTAACCGCTAAATATTCGCAGCCCGAACCGCATCCGGACAATCTTTTTGCTACACAGGGGCCGCCGGATAAATCAATCATAAAATGGAAGAAATTAAAAGGTCTTCCCTCTTTTCTTCGCTTTAACATTTCCTTGGCAAGCTTATCATAATTTTCAAACAATACCGGTAAGTCTTCCTCTGTCAAAGCGTACGGCTCGCTTTCCGGTGCAACAACAGGTTCCACGGAAATCTGCTCAAATCCCAAATCCGCCAGATGTAAAACATCCTCACAAAAGTCCGTATTATAATGGGTATATGTGCCTCGCACATAATAATTCATCTGCTCACGGCTTTCTGCCGCCTTTTTAAATTTCGGAACGATGATATCGTAGGAAGAACCCTTGCCGTTTCTGGTAGGCCTCATAAAATCATTGATTTCACGGCGACCGTCAATACTTAAAACAAGGTTACCCATTTCTTTATTGGCAAATTCCAAAATCTCATCATTCAGTAGCATACCGTTGGTAGTAAGCGTAAAGCGGAATTTCTTGTTATTTGCTTCTTCAATACTTCTTCCGTATTCTACAAGCTGCTTTACAACTTCCCAATTCATAAGCGGCTCTCCGCCAAAGAAGTCGACTTCCAAATTTCGTCTGCTTCCGGATTCTTTTACTAAGAAATCCAGTGCTTTTTTACCTACTTCAAAGCTCATCAGTGCTCTTCTGCCATGGTATTCACCCTCTTCAGCAAAGCAATATTTACAACCAAGATTACAATCATGGGCAATATGCAGACACAAGGCTTTTACTACCGGCTGGCGGTTTTTAAAAGTATCAATATAGGGTTCATAGATATCTTCCGCAAACAACATATCATCGTGGATTAATGCAATGATTTCTTCAACTGCTTCCTTGTAATCCGCCTCTGTTGCCTGAACACGCTTTCCGCCTTCATCTTCCGTATAAAAAGTCTTATTCGCCGAAGCCACCTTATCATACATAAAACTATAGTCCGAGCGATGCTCTTTGCTCTCTTCCTCAAAAAAAGGAAGTAAATCATAAACCAGCTCATCTACCGCATGAACACAACCGCTGTTTACATCCAACACAATATTATAGCCGTTGTTTTTATACTGATGTATCACGTTTTATTCCTCCATATGACAAATCAGAACATTCCTTAAAACTTCTGTTCCTATTCATAATTCTTTTTATCATAACAAAGGCAGCGTCATGAAACGCTGCCCCCTAATCCTTCAACCAATCTTATTTTGCCTGTTCACAGCTCTGGTTACCAACAGTACAAGATGTCTTACATGCTGACTGGCATGATGTCTGGCATTCGCCACATCCGCCCTTCTTTAAAGATTTCTTATAGTCTCTGGTATTTAAAGTCTTAATGTGTTTCATTGTTAAGCCTCCTTCGAAAATTTCTGCTCTCGGTCAAGTATAGCATATCTTTATTTAAATGTAAAAGCCTTTTTTTAGTTTTTCTTTTGCTTACTTCCCTCTTGTTGCCCTCTCGGTCATATTATGCACTACTTCTTTGATAAGCAAAGGCAAAAATGGCTTAGTAATATAATCATTACATCCCAATTCCGCAAAACCTGCCGATGTGTCCAGCGTTTTATTTCCGGTCATAAGTACAACCGGTGTATGATATATTTTACGAATATGTCGTAACGTTTCCAATCCGTCCATATCCGGCATCATTACATCCAATAAAATCAAATCAAAACTTTGTTTATTTAATTCTTTTAAAGCTTCCTGCCCGCCGGAAACGGCAGTAAGCTCATATCGGGGTTCATCGCTCATAATATGCTTTAAAACCTTATGATTCATAGGTTCATCATCCACCACCAGGATTTTTCTCTGAAGTGAATCCGTTTGTCGCATACTAAAATCTTTATCTTCCTCCATTAACTGTAGCATAATATCCGCAATTTCAGGATCAAACTGCGCTCCCCTGCCTTTTATAATTTCTTCGCGTACAACTTCTTTGGGTAATCCGCTACGATAACTTCTGTTACTGGTCATGGCATCATAGGAATCTGCTACTCCAAGAATCCTTGCCACTTCCGGAATTCTATCTCCCGCAAGGCCATTGGGATATCCTTTGCCGTCATATCGCTCATGATGGTATTTGGCCGCAATAGCAATCTGCTCACTACCGGATATGCCGCTCAAAATGTGATATCCCGTTACCGGATGTACCTTAATAATGTTGTATTCCTCATCCGTAAGTTTGCCGGGCTTATTGATAATATCCACAGGAATTCGAATTTTACCAACATCATGCAAAAGCCCTGCACGATAAATTTCTTCCTGTTCTTCTTTCGACTTTCCTAATCGTTTGGCAATCATACGGGAGTACTCCGCCACTCGTTTGGAATGACCACTGGTATATCGGTCCTTAGCATCTACAGCTTCACTCAATGCCGTTACCGTCTGTAAAAACAATTCATTAATCCGCTTTTGCTTCTCCACCAATTCCGCAGTTTGTTCTTTTACTTTTTCCACCAACTCACTGTTATAATTGGAAATAAGACTCATATATTTTAAACGTTCGGTTTCTTCTTTGATTTCTACAACGTATCCTCTTGCCTTTTCGCGATACCATACCTGACTTAACTTTATTTCATAGTACTGCTCATCTCTTCTGTATTGGTGTGTGTCTTCACCTTCTTCTATATATTTTTGCAACCATTCCGACAATATTTTTACTGCTTCCACCTTATCGATTCCACTATCGACTTTGCAATCTTTTATCCCCGGAAAAACATACTGTGCCACCTTATTACAGCCCATGTACTTTTTATCATTGTCAAAAATAATATAACCATATACTTCCTGCTTTTGTATCGTACTGGCAATACTGTCTTCCAGGTTGTACATCATATTTTTCTTTTGCAGATATAATATAATCCATCCGTCAATTACATACAACGCCGGCATAATTTCAATATCTTCATTGATTAAACGTCCAACCATAAAAGTAGCAATATTAAGGATTACCATTATGGATAAAATCCAAAGTTTACTTTTGGATACTGCCCTTTTTTTAATAAGCTGGTATCCAAGCAATACAATTTCCGCCGCCATATAGCCAAATAAAATCACATAAAAAAGTGTATGCCCCGCCTCGTATGAATGAAGCAATACTGTTGCTTTACCCAGTTTCCCCAAAGACAAATCGCTGTAATAAATATCACTGTATCCTATGGTGAGCACCATAAAGTACACGCCAAAACTTAACGCATATAAAATATATCGAATCCAACTCGGAATACTGACATTACAGATGGTACAAATCATAAACAACGTAATCAGCGGCACAAAACACCCTCCGATATACGAAATTTTATGCGCCAACACCGCTTCATTTAACTGGGTAGAAAAGGCCAAAGCCAAATATCCGCAGTTAGACAATGCCATTATCACCATGGATAACATAAAATAATAATTTGCTTTTTTATTCTCATAGGTATAAACCAAAAGTATCAGGTTTACCATAGACAATATCGTTGTAATCACATAATAAAAAATCATTTGTATTTTCCCTTTACTTTCTTAACAAATAATTCTATTCAAGCCTTACGCAAAACCTACCGCTACGAAATTACAATTACCTCACTGTATCTTTTACATACGCTGTCATATAACTCAAACATATGTGTCTGCACTTCAAGTGCTCCGTCAAAATTACCGGCCTTTGTAATTTTCTCAAGTTCATAGGCCAAATCACCGATTTCTTTGGCTCCGACAGAATACGCATTGTTTTTGAAACCATGCACACGAATACAGTAATTATGAGCATCTTCTTCTTTGAAAAAGTGTTCTAACTCATCTTTAATAGTCAACTCTGTAAAATCATTTAACAGTTCCAAATAAAATTCCGTATCTCCCACACAAGTAGAAAGTCCCATTTTATAATCCAATTCCGGTAATTGAGCACAAACAGCATCATAATATTCTTCCTTGCTTACCCTTATCATTCGCACATTCTCCTCTTGCTTTTCCTCATATATAATATACTCTGTGGGTAAATACTCCAACAAAATTTTATCCAACAATTCCGGCATAATGGGTTTTGTAAGGAAATCATCAAAACCTGCTGCCAGAAAACGTTCCCGTTCTCCGATAATGGCATTTGCCGTCAGCATAATCACAGGAGTCTCCTCACACAATTTTTCTTCCTTCAGCTTATGCAATGTTTCAATTCCGTCCATTTCCGGCATCATATGATCCAAAAATACCATATCAAATTTCTGCTCTTTCATAAGCTGAATACAGGACTTACCGCTCTCCGCCTCGATAACCTGAATTTCGGTATTTTTTACAAGATTTCTAAATACCTTCAAATTCATCGGATAATCATCCACGACCAAAACTTTTGCTTTACTTGCAGTAAATCTTACTCTGTCATTTCCTATCATTTCTGGCTTTTGAAATTGACTGCGCAAATCTCCGATTGGTGTATTATCCGCAATGGTTTGTACCAGATCGAAGGAAAATTCACTGCCTTTTTCGTACTCACTCTTAATATGTAAATCACTGCCCATCAATTTTAAAAATTGTCCTGCAATATTCATTCCGAGACCGGTACCTTCTATATTGCGGTTCCTCTCCGTATCAAAACGTTTAAATTCATCATACAATTTATCAATATCTTCTTCCTTAATACCGATTCCCGTATCTTTTACCGCAAAATGAAGTACCTCAACTCCGTCGGTCTCCTGACCGCACACCTGAAGCGTTACTTTACCTTTATTGGTATATTTTACGCCATTACTTAAAAGATTCATTAACACCTGACGGATTCTCTTGTCATCACCCAAATATTTGCATGGAATGGTAGGATCAACATCAAATTCCAATTCCAGATTCTTTTCTTTTGCTTTGACACTGATCATATTATATAAATCATTGAGCATCCTACGAATTTCATATTCATTTTCCACAATTTCCATCATGCCGGATTCGATCTTGGATGAGTCCAGAATATCATTCACAATATTAAGCAATACGTCCGAGGAATCCTTCACATCCATGGCATATTTTTGAATAGCAGGATCTTTACTCTCTCGCATAATCATTTCATTCATACCGAAAATCGCATTAATGGGAGTTCGTATTTCATGCGACATTCTTGCAAGAAACTTTGATTTGGCCTGATTCGCCCGTTCTGCATCTTCTTTCGCCTTCTCCAGTTCTTGCGTCAATCTTGCTTTTTCAATACTTCCGCTGACAATGCTGAAAATACTGCTGCACACCGACATAAATGCCACATAAATCAAACAACGCGGTAATACAAAAAACATAAAAAGTGTCAGCCACGGATTTTCATTTACTTGCGTCAAAATAAAAATACCGTTTTGGGAATGCTCTGCCAACGTACCGGTAGTAAGCAACGCCATGTTGGCATCACAAAGTCCAAAGAAATATCCCCCGTAAACAATTACGAAGGTACAAATTACTGTCATAATATATACAAAACGCAGTACTCTCTTGGACGAATACATGGTAGCATACAAGAAAGGTAAAATGGTAACCAATATTGCATGGTATGTAATAAACACTCCGGCTATGGTGAACACATAAATACTACCGCTTATAATAATATATTTCTTTATCTTATTGGACGGAGACATACGTTTGGACACGAACAATGCAATCAAATAAATTGCCAATGACGGAAGATACCCCATTATCATCAGTTTCTGTTGCACCACAAAAATATCCAGTAAATTTAACAAAAATGCCGTAGTATACACCCACATGGTTATGGTAAAGCATTTCATTACATAATTGTTCGCAATGTACTCCTGGTCCTGAATATACAGTGAAATATCATCTTTCTCTTCAGCTATCTTTGACATGCATTTACTCCTTTGTTGAAAGCAGTTTCATCTACCTACATATTTTACGTCCATTACAATATTTCCGTCAATATCGGATACTTTTATTTTAAAAGAATTTTACCGCCACTAACCTATATTTCAATATAAAAAAAGAGGAAATCTTATGATTCCCTCTAACTCACCATTCCTCCCAGTGTCCCGGCTCCCGCACATATTGCCAGAGTTGTAAAAAAATTACCGGAAAAGTCCTGAAGTCCATGATTGCAAATCAAACTGATTAACACCAATATGATAAAATATGCCATACCAACCAAAAGACCTGCGAGATACTTCTTTACCTTCTTTTTCTTTCCCATAAAAAAACCTGACAAAAAATTTACCAATGCATAGACAACAATGATTGCAATATCAATCCCTTTTTCACCAAACTGAAACTGATATACCAAAAAAGCCAGCAGAAAAAGCATCAGACCGGTTATAATATATGCCGCAAGCAACGTAAACAGCCATATCGGGGCTTCCCTTTTTATCCCATGAAAAATACCTGATTTTTCCATAGCATTCCTCCCGCAAGATTATTTGTCTATGTTTCAAAATATGATTCTGCCTGTTAAAATATTCAAATTATTTTCACATTATAAACTTGACAGAAGCATGGTAATTTTGTATATTTCATTCTAACGGTCTGTAAACATTTTCAGGCCGAATATTTATTTTATGAAAAGGAGTAACAAACTTTGGACCCGGAAAGTCTGATTTTAACAGCAGCGCCGGCGGTAATCAGCCCGGCAATCATCTTTCAAATTGTAGTATTGGTAATTCTTATTGCACTTTCAGCATTTTTTTCTTCTGCCGAGACAGCATTTTCTTCTACGAATCGTATAAAAATGCGTTCTCTATCGGAGGAAGGTAATAAGAAGGCCTCATTGGTACTTAAAATTCTTGACAGTTACAGCAAATTGCTCAGTGCAATTCTGATTGGTAATAATGTCGTAAACTTATCCGCATCTTCTCTTGCAACCACAATTGCAATTGCATTAAGCGAACCCTTAGGCTTACAGGCAAGCCTAATGACCGGTCTTGCAACCGGTATTCTTACCGTCGTTGTTTTACTGAGCGGTGAAATTGTTCCTAAAACATGGGCAAATCTTTATGCAGACAAAATTGTTTTGGTATATGCTCCGGTTATGCGTTTTTTAATGGTAATATTAACCCCTGTTATTTTTATCGTGGATAAAATTGCAACCGCAATCTTAAAATTATTCCGCATCGATCCTAACAAGAAAAACTCTGCCATGACTGAAAATGAACTGCGCAGTTATGTTGATGTCAGCCATGAAGACGGTGTAATTGAAGAAGAAGAAAAAGAAATGATTTACAACGTGTTCGATTTCGGCGATTCACTTGCAAAAGATATTATGATTCCCCGTATCGATATGGTATCCGTGGAAGATACCGCAACCTACAAAGAGGTAATGGAATTATTCCGCGAAAACATGTATACAAGACTTCCTGTATATCACGATTCTACCGATAACATCATCGGTATCATTAATGTAAAAGACTTTTTGTTTGTAAAAGACACTGACAAATTTGAAATCAAGGATATTATGCGTGATGCATATTATACATACGAATATAAGAAAACTTCCGATTTAATGATGGAAATGCGTAAATCCTCTTCCAATATCGCACTTGTTTTAAATGAGTACGGCTCAACAGAAGGTATGATTACCTTGGAAGACCTCTTGGAAGAAATCGTAGGTGAAATTCGTGATGAATATGATGAAGACGAAGAAACACTGATTCAGGACTTGGGCGATAATACTTATGTCGTTCCCGGAGGAATGAAATTAGATGATATCAATAATTCCATTGATACTAAATTCACCAGTGATGACTACGATTCCATCGGCGGTCTCATCATTGAAAAACTCGATAAGCTTCCTGAAGAAGGCGAAACCGTAGACTTGGAAGACGGAACCAAGCTTACTGTAAAAACAGTAAACCAAAACCGTATTGAAGAAGTTTTGATGGTACTTCCCGCTTCGGAAGAAGCTGTTGAAGAAAATGTAAACGAAGAAAAAGAAAACTAATTCTTACGTCCCATAAACATAAAAACTATAAAACGTCCGCTTCTACCCATGGTAGATTCGGACGTTTTTTACATCATTTAATGCATCTATGCAGACTAATTTTCCGTATGCAACCCCGCATCTTTCACTTCTTCTCTATCATCCAATAACTTACGGAACGTAACAAAAAATGCAATCGTCGTAACCACAGCCGCTACAATATCGCTGACCGGTTCCGCCAAAAACACCGCAAACACTTTATCTTCAAACCATAGCGGCAACAGATAAATTAACGGAATCAATAAAACTATCTTTCGTAAACATGCCATAATAAGACTGATTTTAGCCTGTCCCAGTGCCATAAAACTTTGCTGGCAACTGCATTGGAATCCGAAGGCAAAAATTCCTGCCATATATATCCGCAGCGCCCATGATGCAAATTGAACCAATTCCGCATCATCCGTAAATACCTTTGCAAAAAATCCCGGAAATATCATGGATAGCGCCCAGAACGAAACCGCATAAATAATACAAACAATAAACTGTGTATAAAATGCTTTTTTTACACGGTCAAATTTGCCCGCTCCATAATTGTAACTTATAATCGGCTGCCCGCCCTGGCAAATACCCTGCAGAGGCATCATAACAAGCGATGCCACACTGGTTAAAATCGTCATAGCCCCAACCGCCAAGTCTCCTCCGTATTTTGAAAGGCTTGAAGTAAAACTGACAGATAAAATGCTTTCCGTCGACATCATAACAAAAGTAGATATCCCCAGTGCCAAGCACGGCATGAAAATCTTCGGAATCAACTTCATATTTTTTACTTTCAAACGAAGAATCGTCTTTTTCCCGCATAAAAAGGTAAGCACCCAAACAGCACCAACCGCCTGGCTGAGTACCGTAGCCAGTGCCGCTCCTTTTACGCCCATATCCAACGCAAAAATAAAAATAGGATCCAAAATAATATTGATTACAGCTCCTATTACAGTCGTAAGCATACTAATCTTCGCAAATCCCTGCGTTGTTATAAAAGGATTCATTCCCAAAACAATTAAAACAAAAACAGCACCCAGAATATAAATTCTTGCATAATCTACCGCAAAGGGCTTCGTAACTTCACTGGCTCCGAAAAAGGTTAACATATCCGGTGCAAATATATAAAAGACCACCGTTAGCACCACTGCAAAAATCAAAAGCAATGCAAAGCAGTTTGCCATGATTTTTTCAGCCTTTTCATTCTCTTTCTTTCCCATTGCGATTGCTGCCAACGGTGCACCTCCGGAACCTGCCAGCATGGCAAACGCATTCATCAACATTAAAATCGCCATAAATAATCCAACGCCTGTCAACGCCGAAGCTCCGATTTCCGGAATATGTCCGATATAGATTCGATCCACAACATTATATAATAAATTTACTACCTGAGCTACCACCGCAGGAATCGCCAACTTAGCCAAAAGTTTCGGCACACTCCCGCTTCCCATATCATGATTTTTAGTCTGTGTTTTCATCGTATATTACTTCCTTTTGCAAAAATGAAGAGCCTCACCCTTTGGCAAGGCCCTATGTATATATCTTTTATAAATCTTCAACCAATTTAGGTAAAATATCCTTGCATTTTCCATGAATCACATAATCTGCATATCGGTCGGTAAAATGCTCTTCTTCATTAATCAAAATCAGCTTGTTTCCTGTGTAATGCCCTGTAGCATATCTTACTTTCGAACCATACAGATTTGTTCCAAGCACAAGAACCAAATCTGCGTTGGCACAAGCAACGGCAGCTTCCGTCATGCGGTCATTGCGAACGCTCTCCCCAAATAACCGAAGTCCCGGACGCAAAGCAACCTTACAATCATCACAGATAGGTACTCCTTTGGTATTCATAATGTACTCCAACGAGAAATTCTTTTTACACATGGGACAATAATTATTATATATTGTTCCTTGGAATTCAATTACATTACGCAACCCGCTTCTATATTCCAGCCCGCATATATTTAAACTGATTGTAGACCGCAGTTTCCCTACATCCTGCAGCTTCTTTAATGCAGCATAGGTTTCACTGGGCTCCGGAATTGTGCTGATTACCTCTTTCCTGTAAAAATTATAAAATTTTTCTTTCTTGGTAGCATAAACACCGGCTGATAACAATTCTTCCGGACTGTCACCATATTCTTTCTCAATACGGCATAAATGTTCAAGATCCCAAAAATCTATTCCGCCGCTTTCCACAAGCGTTCCCAAACCGGTAATACAAACAATATTATCAGCTTGTGCAATCATGGTTTTTACATGCCCCAATACCGCCTCTTTCAAATTTCTCATACGCATCCACCCCTAATAGATACTTTGTACTTTTATTGTAAGTTTGAATGCATAAAAAGTCAAGCCTGCGCAAGTAATTCTTACTTTCTTGACGGATGACAGGTGAAATAAATCAACTGATAATTTTCTGCAATCCGTGTAAGCACTTTCCGGGCGCCATCCAGCGATTTTTCATCCAGATTTACAAACGGATCATCCAGCACAACGAACGGTTCTTCTTTCTCATACAGCGCCTCAATCAGCGCAAAGCGGGTACATAATTCCATGGTCTCACGCAATCCCATACTGTAATATCCGATATCGCGCTTTATTCCGCCTTCTTCGGATTTCACGGAGAGTTTCACATCCAAAGCAGATTGCTCAAAAACACCCTCCCGAAACAAAGTCGCATACTTCGCAAATCCATCATTCATTTTCTTTAAATATCTGGACGAAAATTCATTCTGTGCAGTCTTTAAATATTTTAATGTTTTCTCCAGTATTTTATATCTGTCTGTATATTCTGCAAGCAGAAGTTCTGCGTCCTGCTTTTCCATTTCCAGCTTTTCACATTCTTCAATCTGCTCTTCATACCCGGCAATCGTCTGGCTCACTTGACGAAGAGTATTTTCCGTCTCACGTATTTTTTGCTCAATGATACTCTCATCGTCCTGTAACTTATCCATGGAAAGTATTTCATCCGTCGGAATTTCTTCCACCTTATCGCAACCGTCCAGTTGTGTGCATTTTAACTCAAACTGCTCACCCAAATGAATGTAGTCGTTTTGTTTCTGCCATAGTTCCTTAAAATAAAATTCCTCCGGTTCATCAATATCCTTATAGAACTTACGTAAAAACAGAATCAACTCTTCTCTCAAAATTTCCTTCTCTTTTTGACGTTTCACTTCCGCTGCCATTCTGTCGGCTTTCTTGTCTTTTTCACCTTTCATTTCCATTAGCGAAATTCTGATTTGATTCAGCAAAACAGGAATTTCCTCTTCCTCTGTAACCGAAAAGGCCTGCAAGTACATGCGGACAGCTTTCTTTCCTTTTACAATAGTTTGCGAAAGTTCCTCGCACTCTTCCTCAAGTTGCTCTAATTCCTCATTTACCTCTTCCGTAAGCATGATATGCTTCTTCCGCTGTCCGGCAAGTATTACTGCACAAATCACAGCAATTAAGAATACTGCAACACCAATAAAAGCATATACTGCTTCTGATACAAGATATAACACTACAGAAGCAAGCAAAGCAAGAATGGCCAAAATAATTGCCAAATACAATTTAGACTTTATACTGTTTATTTTCTTAATGAGTTTTTCCTTATTTTCCTCGTCTACTGCCTGTATTGTCTCACACTGAAAAACTTTCTTTTCCAACAGATTCTCTTTTTCTCTTACTTCATTCCATTTTTGCTCACACGCATCTGCTTCTTCCTCTGACATGGGATTCTTTGTAAGCAGCGAAACCAAACGGGGATACTTATATTCTTTCTCTTCTGCCGGGGTTCCCTCTGCGCTGTGTTTATATAAAAACATTTTATTTCTATATTCTTCCAATTCTTCTTCCGTCGGAACTCCATTTTGAAAGAAGGTATCCATTCTCTCTAATTTTTGTCGAAGCTGTTCTTTTTCATCCAAAAGAGAATTATAATGTTTTCTTTTTTCCTGCAGTCCTGCCTGCTCTCCGGCCCGAAGCATCTTTTCTTTCAAATCTTCCTTCGCCTTCATAAGAACTTCTATTTCTTTCCGGCATTCTCTTTCCCTATTTTTCCATTCTTCCATAGATGCACCAATCTGCTTGCCTTCGGCAATTCTACGATTAAGAAACGCAATTTCTTCCGTCAGTTCCGTAATCCTTCCTTTGTTACCGATTTTCTTATATTGCTTCATTTCAGCATCCAAACGTGCACAGGCCTTCTCGTAACAATCCACATCATCACCGCTTGCCATAAGACCGCTTAACTTGGCAGTTACACTATCCGTCATGGAAACAGAATACATTCCCTGTTTCATAAAAACACTCTGCTCAAAAGCAACTCTGTCAATTCCAAACAGTTCTTCTCCGATTTCTTCCGTGTAGGCATCACTTTTAAGCCCTGTATTTACATCATAAAGAGCAAAACTGTCTTCCTTATCTTTCATGCCAAAAAAACGCTCAATACGGTATTCACATCCGTCTGCTTCGAAAACCAGATTACCACCGTAGATACCGCCGTTCCACGGCTCATATTTTTTACGCTCGTTCTCATCCAAACTTCGCTTGGTGGTTCGTTCCAATCCGTAAAACATGGCTTTTAAAAAAGCGGCAAGGGTAGACTTCCCCCATCCGTTCTCTTCCAAAATCACATTCAATCCATTCTGAAATTCATAACTGAATTTCTGCAGACCACCGAAATTCTCTATATAACACGAAATCAGCCTCATACTTCCAAATCCTCCCCGGTCAATGCCCGGATTCCCAAAAGAATCATCTGCTCCTTCTCTTCTTCGCTTTCTTTTCCTTTCAGGACAGTGCGAACAAATTCCCCTTTTAACGAAACCATATTTTCATATTCTTTATAATCGATGGAAAGACGTGATGTATCCTTCCATTTCAGGAAATAGAACCGGCCTTCCATTGCCTGGTCAAAGTAAGTAAAATCTTTCTCGGTATTTACGGTGTAATATCCCGTAAATACAATTTTCACCATGTCTTTGGACGGAATCCCGGCAACTTTATTATCAACGGCTCTTAATATATCCGTAGCAGTTTCCTTGCCTGTAATATCTACTTCTATCTCATGTAAGGTTCTGGAGGCAACCGGCACGAAACAACTGCTTATTTCACCGTTTTCCACATCCAGTAACACAATACCCTTTTCCCCACACTCATCAAAACCTCTGCCCTCCGGACACCCGCAATAACAGTAAACACCACGGCTGTCCAAATTCTCTTTTTTATAAGAATGGATATGTCCTAACGCAAGATAGTCAATATTTCGGTTACGCAATGCAGGCAATGCAATAAGCCCCGCATCATCTTTGACATTACTGCGAACCTCCTGACCATGGAGCATAACAATATTTACCCTCTCCCTCTCGGTAATCAGAGAGGCATAATTAGTATCGTCTTCCATGGTTTCCTTGCCAAAGACCGAAACATTCCCATAGCGGTATTCCACCCAGTCGGTACCAAACACTTTAAAATTGGCAGGAAACTCCCTTCCTTCCGTAAAATTCGTTTTCCAGTCATGATTTCCTCTTAAATATAAAAAATCAATCTCCGGATGGGAAATAATCAAATCCCACACAAGATTCCTTGCCTTTGCCGCAATATTCTTGGTGTCAAACAAGTCTCCTGCAACCAAAATTGCCGTCACATTCTCCTCTGTGGCAAGACGAACAATCCTCTCAAAAGTGAGAAGGATTTCATTCCTTCTCTCCTTTGCTTTCTCTTTCCCGATATTGCTTTCCAATTTAGAGTCCAAATGCAGGTCTGCACAGTGTATAAACTTCATTTTGCTATTTCCTTTTTTTTATTTCTGTAGTAAAATATTGTATAAATGTAATTTATACATATTTTAACATATCAGGTTAAATGTGTAAAGAACAAACGTTCGTAATTTTTTAAACCCATTTACTCAGAAAGGAGGTTGCACTTTTATGCAATCCAAAAAACTTTTATCCCTCCTTTTGGCATCGGTTATGGCAATTTCCCTAGTTGCCTGCAACCAGACCCAAACAGACGGAGATGTTGCCTCTGAACCTGACACACAGGTTTCCGAGGAAGTATCTGAAGAAGCTTCCAATAACGGAGTAATTGAAGGCTTCGGTAACAACTTAATTGACGGTACCAATATCATTGATGACCATTTTGATGACAACACCAAAGGAGAATGGGGTGTTTATTCAAACGGCGGAAGTTTTGACTTATATGCCGAAAACGGTGAATTGGTTGTAGACATTGCAAAAGCAGGCGGCGTGGAACATGCCGTACAGATCTTCCGTGACGGCTACTGCCTGAATATGGGATGTGTCTACACTGTTTCTTTTGATATTTATTGTGATATTGAAAGAGAGGTTGAATGGAGATTCCAGATTAACGGTGGCGATTTTCACGCATATTTTATGGAAGGTGACCGACTGGTAGGTCCCGAAAAGCAGACCGTTACTGCTGAATTCACCATGGAAGAAGCAAGCGACCCTGCTCCCAGATTATGTTTTAATCTTGGTCAGGTGGGTGATTCCGATGTAAGTGCACCTCACAAAGTTTATATCGATAACTTTGTACTTACCATTAAAGATGCTTCCAATGCCATGGCATTAGAACCCCTTCCCACTCCTGTTGCCGTAAAAGCAAATCAGATTGGTTATTTGCCGGATGACATGAAAGTTCTTGTAACAAAATACAATCCTGACATCACAGAATTCCAGATTCTTGATGCGTCAACCAGAGAAGTTGTTTATACAGGAAATCTTTCCGAAGAATTCAGTAATTCCAAATCCGGAGACGGTGCACAGGTTTACGGTGACTTCTCCGATTTCACCACTCCCGGTACATACATCCTGAATGTAGAAGGCATTGGTGAATCCTATGAATTCACAATTGCAGAAGGCGTTTATGATGATCTTTACAGAGATGTTGTACGTATGCTCTATTTACAGAGATGCGGTTGCGAATTAGACCCTGCACTTGCAGGCGATTTTGCTCATGAAGCCTGCCATATGCAGGAAACCACCATCTACGGTACCGATACCGTGATTGACGTAACCGGAGGTTGGCATGATGCCGGCGATTACGGTCGTTATGTTGTTCCTGCAGCTACTACTATTATGAATCTGTTTATGACATACGAAGATTGTGAAAACGCAAGAGGCGATGATTATGACATCCCTGAAAGCGGCAACGGAATTCCCGATTTATTGGATGAAGCAAAATATGAATTAGACTGGTTCTTTAAGATGCAGGCCGATAACGGCGGTGTATATCACAAAGTAACCTGTGCAAACTTCCCTGAAACAGTGGAAGCAACAGCTGAAACAGCTCCTCTCCTTGTTTGTCCAATCTCTGCTACCGCTACAGGTGATTTTGCAGCAGTTATGGCTCGTGCTTCCGTTATTTACAGAGAATATGATGCAGAGTTTGCTGACAGATGTTTAGCAGCAGCCAAAGAAGCATATGACTATCTTGTAGCAAACGATGGTACCTTTGGTACTTTCGAAAATCCCGAAGATGTGGTTACCGGTGAATACCCCGATGCTAACGTATACGACGAATTCTTCTGGGCAGCTATGGAACTCTATCTTGCAACTGAAGACTCCTCTTACCTTACCAAGGCATCTGAAATCTTTAGTGATAACCGTATCAACGGTTTAGGCTGGGCAGCCATCGGTTACTTCGGTATGTACTCTTACTTAAATGCAGATCCTGCATTACAAACAGATGCAGACTTAACCGAGAAATTTACAACCATGATTGTGAATGAATGTAATGTAGATATCGGCAATGCCGAAAAAGATGCATACTATGTAGCGTTAAAATATGATTATCCTTGGGGAAGTAACATGACTGTTGCCAACGACGGTATTCTTTATCACATGGCTTATGAATTAACCGGCGATGAAATGTACGCAGAATATGCAAGAAATCAGTTAAATTATCTTTTAGGTGTAAATCCTTTAGGATACTGCTACGTAACAGGTTACGGTAGCTGGTCTCCTGATCATACACACCACAGACCTTCACAGGTACTTGGACAGACAATGCCCGGCATGTTGGTTGGTGGTCCCAACACAAATGCTGATGACCCTTATGCAAAAGCAGTATTAACAAATTCAACAGGTGGTATGTGCTACGTAGATAACGACAGTTGCTTCTCAACCAACGAAATTACCATTTACTGGAACTCACCTTTGATTTATCTGCTTGCTCAGTACAGATAATAAAACAGAATAAAAGAACTTATGTAAGGCGCCGTATTGAAAAATGCGGCGCTTTGAGTTTTCAGGCAACCTCTTAACTCCTATCTTTTATATCGGATAAATATCCCAACCGGGGTAAAAGGTTCTTACAATACCTTGTGCGATTGCCCATGCAATTTCCTGAAATCTTGCATCAAACAACGCATTATCATTCTCTGTATTTATAAATCCCACTTCTACCAAAACTGCCGGCATCTGTGTGCGATTTAACACCACGAGATTGGGTCTCTCATTCACTCCGAGATTAATAAATCCTACACGTTCCAACTCCCGATTGATATTCACAGCCATATCATAAGCAGGACTTTGATTATTGTATACCAGCGTTTCCACACCGCTGTATTGGTTCGGATACACACTGGAATTACGATGAATGGAAACAAAAAAATCGCCTCCCAGCAAATTAGCTTCCTGCGCTTTCTGGTAAGGAGATTCATATACATCGTCTGTACGCGTATAATACACGTTAAAGCCCTTATCCTCCAGTATTTCTCCTACAGCAAGGGTTAATGCCAGAGCATCGTCTTTTTCTCTTCTGCCGCCATATACAGCCCCCGGATTGGCACCTCCGTGCCCGGCATCCAAGATAATGGTTTCTGCCATAGTTCGCTCCTTAAACTTTCTTTTCTATAGTTTATTCAAGATAAACATAAGAGGTTCTCACTGCAAACACATCCCGCCGCAATCATTTTATATCAAAAAACAGTCCTCGGCTTACGCCGAAGACTGTTATCATTAACACACATATTTACGTTCAAAATCTTCCACCGGAATAGGTCTGTCATACAAAAATCCCTGCATGGAATCACATCCGAATTCATATACAATCTTTTCTTCTTCTTTGGTTTCAATACCTTCACACACGATTTCCATATCAATTTCATTCAGAATGGAAATAAGACCTTTTATGATATTTTTACCCTTCTTGTTACCAAGACTGTTTTTGATGAAACCTTTATCCAGTTTAATAATATCAACCGGCAAAATACCGATTAAGTTCAAAGAAGAATAACCTGCGCCAAAATCATCCACACTGACTCTGAATCCGCGCTCCCTAAGTTTCTCGATCTTACTGATAATCAGCTGAGCTTCTTCAAAGAATACGGACTCCGTCACCTCAAACTCAATGTATTCCGGCGAAATATCATAACTGTCAAATTCTTTAATGATATCCGTAACAAGATTATCATAATAAAAGTGCAATTTGCTCAAATTAATGGATACCCGTTTGGGCGTTTTCCCTTCATCCAGCCACTGACGCACCTTTGCAAACACGTAACGCATTACATACCAGTCAAGTTCCAATATCTTACCGCTGTTTTCCAATACGGAAATAAATAAATCCGGCGGAATGATACTTCCGTCCTCATCACGTAATCGTGTCAATGCTTCCGCACCAACTACTGTATTTTCGCTTACGCTCACCTTGGGCTGGAAATATACTAAAATAGACTTTTCTTCCAACGCCTTATCAAAGATGGGAATAATCTTAGCATCCCCTTCTTTGGTTTCTTCTATCTTCTGGTTGTAACGTGCACACGGCACGTTATAATTACCCTTTACACTGCGGCGGGCAACGTTTGCCTTATCGATTGCAGAAGCAATATTTTCATACTTGCTCTCAATCACATGCACGCCGGTATTTAAGTGAAGCGATGCTTTCGGAAATTCTTTTTTGTGCTGTGCAACAAACTTATCCTGAATATCTTTTAAGCGTCTCTCAAATTCATCCCATGATAACGCTCCGATATTGAATAAACTTACAATATGATCCGAATACGGACGACAGGCAACCTGATAGCCATCCTGCATCACACAAATTTCTGCCAACTGCTGAATCAAACGGTCTCCGGCTTCATATCCGTACAAACGGTTAATATATTTAAATTTGGTAATATCCGTAGAAATTACCAGCATGGTATCTTTTTCATTACTCTGTGCAAGTCTGTCGGATGCCTCTGCAAGGAAATCATTAAACAAAAGCAATCCTGTTAACTTATCTCTTTCCATCATGTCCTCCAACTCAAGTCTAACCCTATGTAGTCTCCAAAAATCCCTATATATAACATACCACAAATGCCTGTTTTACGTCTATCGTAAACTTTGACAATCAAAGTTTCTTTCTTTGTGCATTTTTACCAAAAAACCATGCTTTTATATGATTATTTTCATAATTTTATCTATTTTTTTTGAATTGGTACCGCTTACAACGCTACATTGATAGTCAGGGCACCCAAATGAAACTTCCATCCTTCCGGCGACCTTTTCATTGTCCATAAAAACAGCATCCTCTTTTATATCCCAATAAAAGTTTCGCAAATCCTGCCCCATACCTTTTCCGGTATATTTTATGTACGCTTCCTTACAGGTCCAAATCTTATAAAACAGTATTTCCCTATCAAGCGTATCTGATACATCTTCCAACATTTTTATTTCTTTTTCATGATAAAAACGGCTTGCAATTTTTTCATTATATCCACGATGTTCCTGTACATCGATGCCTACTTCACCATCTGAAATCGCCAAAACTGCCATATTGCCGGAATGAGATAAGCTGAAATGTACATCCGGATAATCTTTCAAATACGGCTTCCCCTGCGGGCCATAGCCATAGTGTATGATATATCGCCCTTCTTTGTCCTTAGGTATGGTATAGCTGCTACCACACTCATTGTTGTTACCCTGTTCAGGCACCTCTATATTTGCCCGTAAATCGGCCAAATAGTCTTCCAAACCTCTCTCCATAAGAAGTCCGGCACCAAGCCCCCTGATACGGTCTGCAGGCATTTTATAGGCTCTTAATTTCTCTGCCCGTTCCCGATGCAACATATTCACTTTTTCATCATAAAATTCTTCCAGACCGGTAAGGTCCGCTATATAAACATTCAACATATGTATCACCCGATATAAAAGAATCCTCCCGCAATAAACGAGAGGATTCCGTCAGAGTTTCTTACAACTCGTTCTTTTTATTCTTCTGTTTCTTCTGCCGGAAGATCAATCTTAATGCAAAGTTCTTCCAACTGCTTAGGGTCTACCACATTAGGTGCTTCTGACATAAGACAGGAAGCATCTTTTACCTTCGGGAAGGCCATTACATCACGGATAGACTCCGCTTTCACCATAAGCATAATCATACGGTCAAGACCGTAAGCCAAACCTGCATGAGGGGGTACACCATACTTAAATGCATCCAAAAGGAAACCGAACTGGCTGTGTGCCTGCTCCGGTGTAAAACCTAACATCTCGAACATTTTGCTCTGAATATCTCCCTGGTGAATACGCACGCTACCGCCACCAAGCTCTGTACCGTTTAATACGATGTCGTAAGCCTTAGCACGTACACGTCCGGGGTCAGAATCAAGATAAGGAATATCTTCATCCATAGGCATTGTAAACGGATGATGAACCGCTACGAAACGCTTCTCTTCCTCATCCCACTCTAAGAGAGGGAATTCGGTTACCCAAAGGAAGTTGTATTTGCTGTTATCAATCAATTCCATAGTCTTGGCAAGTTCCAAACGAAGTGCGCCTAAAACATCCCAAACCACTTTATTCTTGTCTGCCGCAAATAAGAGCAAGTCGCCGGGCTGTCCGTCCATAGCTTCTACTAACTTAGCAAGTTCTTCTTCTGTCATAAATTTAGCAAAAGATGACTTGTAGGTACCGTCTTCGTTAATCGCAAGGTAAGCAAGACCTTTGGCACCGTAACCCTTTGCAAATTCCACAAGGGCATCGATTTTTTTACGGGGCATACCTGCCTGGCCTTTTGCATTCAAACCGCGTACGGAACCGCCGTTTTCAAGAGCACCTGTGAATACGCTGAAACCGCAACCTGCAACCACGTCAGATACGTTCTGTAACTCCATACCGAAACGTGTGTCGGGCTTATCGGAACCGAAACGATCCATAGCATCCTGCCATGTGATTCTGGGCAAAGGAAGGCTTACTTCCACGCCGATGGTATCTTCAAAGACTTTCTTCAAAAGTCTCTCATTTACATCTAAAACATCTTCTACATCCACGAAAGACAATTCCATATCCACCTGGGTAAATTCAG
>JAZNTK010000013.1:0-5850 GCA_045591685.1 Lachnospiraceae bacterium | reverse complement strand
TTCATCTGCTACGATGTCTGTGAAAGCCTTTAAAGCCTTTTCTGCATCTTTCTTAGATAATCCTGCCTGATCAGCCATAGCTGCGATTAATTCTGTCTTGTTCATTATTGAACTCCTCCTCTTACTTTTATAGGATGTTTTAAGTTTCTTGGTCGTGTAAACAACCACTATACTATTTATAGTTGTTTTTCCTCAATTTGTCAAGAAAAACTTGGACAAAACCGCGATTTTACGGCACTTTTTTAACTTTAAGCTAACTCTCGTACTTCTTTATGGTTTCTTCGACACAATCTATCAGTAACTGCTCGGAATAAACCTTCTTTTCAGCGGCAATTGCAGACAGTTCCATCAGCATCTTTCCCATCTCTTTTTCCAGCTCTTCCTGCGGAATATCCTTGCCCTGTTGCTTTAATAATTCTATGCTTGCGGCAAGCTTGTCCAAGGAAGCATCATAATCAAGAACCGGCTCATATACCTTGTTTACTTTCTTAAGCACCTTAGACGCTCTGGTTAATGCCGGTTGCTCCATGGGAATCTCCTTCAAGGGCGACTCAATCCATGTCTTTCCTTCTTTTTCTTTCTTCTTAATGTCATCCCAATTGTTTAAAACATCCGACACACCGGAAACCTCTGTGGTTCCGAATACATGAGGATGTCTGCGCACCATTTTACGGCTGATTTCATCTACCACGTCTTCCATGGTAAAAAGACCTTCTTCTCCTGCAATCTCTGCATGCATCACAATCTGCAAAAGCAGGTCGCCCAGCTCCTCACACATGTTGTCCGCACTGCCTGTCTCTTCCAGAATTCGCACAGAAGATAAAAATTCATATGCTTCCTCCAACATGCAGGGGCGGAGACTGTCGTGCGTCTGTTCGCGGTCCCAAGGACATCCGTCAGGCGCCCTCAATGCTTTTATAATCTCAAGAAAATCTTCATAGGTATATTTTTCTTTGTGTATCATGTCAGCCTCCTATTTCCAGCAAATCCGAGAAGGAGTAGTGTACATCTTTGTCATCATCTTCCAACTGAATGGTATAGCTTCTGGTCTGGAAGCCGGTCTGTCGTATGGTAATGACCACACTGCCCGTCGGCTTGGCAAAAGAAACCGGGGCAATGCCAACATAACTTCCGTCTACATAAATTTCTGTCCCCTCAGGTCCGTCCACATATACCTTGGCAGAAGTACTTGCAGTACCCGAACTGTTGCCGGCAGAACTTCCCTCATTTTCAGAAGTATTTTCACTACTGCTTGAACTGTTTTCTGATGATGTACTACTGTTTTCCGATGTAGTTCCGCTGCTGTTTTGTGAAGAAGACTCGTTGTTCTGTGACGTACTCTCCGACGTACTTGAAGAAGATTCACTGCTTTCATCCTCTTCGTCCTCATCTTCATCACTGCCATCCGAAGTCAATGTCAGAGAAACCGATGCTGAAGGCTCACCAACCTTAATATAACTTCCCATGGTTTCATATCCGTCTGCCCTGCATATCAACTGATGGATACCGTATTCCAAAGATACCGGACCACCGGTATTTACTTTGGCTCCATCCACAAATAACTCCGCATCGGAAGGATTTAATACAAACAATACGTTGCCGTATTTCTTTTCTACGTCAATATCTCCCAAATCGAGAGTTACTTCCTGGTTTCGTCCGATAGTCACGGTTTTGACATCGCTGATACCGTCATTGCTGACCAACACCTCGTAAGCTCCTTCCGGCACTGTAAGCAGCATGTCCTCTGTAATGGAACGGATAATTCGATTTCCTACTTCTATCCAACCACCCACAAAATACTCATCATTTTCCAAACGCAGGTACCCGTGACCGCTTTGCAGATAAATACTGTAAATGGTATGATCTTTTCCGCAAATGGAAATCACATCGTCCTTGCTCAATTCCATTTTGTCCAGATTCATGTTTCCGTCAGAAATAGCAAGAAAATCATCCAGTTTATATTCTTCTCCCAGGAACATCATACGGCTGTCCTGCTTAATAAACTCCTGAAATGTAATATCGGAGTATACAAAATAATCCGGCGAAATATCCAGTGTCAGAAGTTTCTTCTCATCCTTGTTAAAGGAAATCTCTGCAATCATGCCACAACGAACCTGACTTGCAGACATGGCACTACCGTACTTATCGTTAAAATGTGTTACTCCGTCGTAATTTAAAGTATAACGCAAACCCGTCTCCACATTCTGGAAGGTAATACATTTTTCGCCGGTATCCATGGTTACAAGAATCACCGTATCTTCGTATATGTAATTAACCTGCTGTTCCTCTGTAGGTTCTTCCGATACGGGTTCTTCTTCCCGTCCGCAGGATACCATGCAGAGGCACAACAGAAGCATTGCGATTAAACTTAAGTATTTTTTCATTGCAGCCCTCCGTAGGCAACATTTTTATCTTTATTCTAGCACGTTTATACTTCATCGTCGAATATTTTACGAAGAAATAACGCTTTTGATTTTTCCAACCGTAAAATATTCTGCAACTTAAACATATATTGTTCGGATAAAAAAGCCTTATTAGAATTGTAATAAAAATTTGCAATCTTCCGAAACTTCTCCGGATATGCCAAACGATAAAACAACTGCCTTCGTTCGCTTTCCGACAGCGGATTTACCACCTCGTATTCCTTCATGAGAATACTTCCAAGCTCCACATCCCAGTCTGCCTTCTCCAACGTTTTACGAAGAAAAAGGGCAATATCCCTGACTCTGCTGTCCCATTGACACTTCTCAAAATTTATAATTGCCGCCCTGTCTTTTCCAAATAAAATATTATGATACTGGAAATCCCCGTGAGCAAATTGTCTTTCATTCTCTATAGCATCATATAATCCGCTAAAGTCCTCGTTTCTGATATGTTCCTCCACCAAAAGTGCCTGCTCCATAAATACGTTATATGCACTTAAAAGAGCCAACTCGAACCCTGTTTTGGGACTTCTGCCGCGAATAAAAGAGCGAATCTTCTTTAAGCCCTTATTCTGTCTGACAATATCTTCCTCCAGGTCATATCTATGTAGTCCCTCCGGCATACATTCTTTAGGAAGTATCAGCACCTTATGAAGGAGTGCAAGGGATTTTACGGCTTCTTTTAAATCCTCCGGTTCTTCGGCAAGACACTCTCTGCCATTATAATAATCCTTGACTACATAGCCGATGCCATCCCTGTCATAAGAAATAAACTTACCTTCCTTGTCTGCCGTCAGAATATCCACGTCTACCTCTGCCTTTTGGGCTACAGCCTGCAGTAAGCCGTCCATCAGCGCAAGCTTTGACACCGGTGCCTGATATTCCTTCATGATTTTTAGACCCCGGTCCGTTTCACACACAAAGGCTCCTCTCGCCTTGCGTACTTTTAACACCGTAAAATCATAATTTTCCAATATGCTGATGGCCCTGTCATTCATTGTTCTCTTCCTCCTTGGGCTTCATACCTGCTATGTTATTGTATGAACTCCGTAGGAAAAGTATGTTAAAATTAAGGCAGGAATTTCTTCAATAAATATTCTTTATTATTATGCTCCGGATCCTCAATTACATCTTTTAGCATAGTGTCCAAAACCCTGCCGATTTCCTTGCCGGGCTTCATGCCGCAATCAATTAAATCCTTACCGGTAACAGCAAGAGTCGCTTTAGAAACACACTGATTCAAAGCACATATTTCATCATAATCCCTGCGGTTTGTTGCCAGTGCATCCAGCTTTTGTTCTCTTTTGTACTCACTCTGAGCCATAATATCGGCTTCCTGCACCTCAAACAGGGCAGGAAAAGCATCCTCACCAATGCGGGCAACTGCACGACGCATATATTTGGTTCCCGGCACAATTCGCTCATCATGGTGACGCACCAATACACAGACCTTACGAATCGTATCATTATCAAATTTTAATCTGTGTAAAATCTCGCGCGCAATCTCCTCCGACTTGGCAGGATGACCGTAGTAATGATCAATCCCCTCTTCATCCGTAGTAATGCAAAGTGGCTTCCCTAAATCATGCATCAACATGGTAAGACGAAGCACCTTATCCGCTCTGATATATCCGGTTGCAACCAAAGAATGTTCGCCCACCGTATACATGTGATGACGATTGTGCTGCACGGTCTCCATCGCCTTATCAAATTCCGGCATAAAAATCTTTGTAAGTCCTAATTCATAGGCATCTTTTAACATCATCGGATTGGGCGACACCAAGGTTTTCACCAATTCCACCTGAATACGTTCCGCACTGATTTTACTTAAATTCCCGGCAATTTCTTTCATCGCTGTCCGGGTCTCATCCTCTATAGTATAACCAAGCTGTGCCGCGAAACGGATGGCTCTTAAAAGACGCAGAGCATCCTCCGTAAAACGTGCTCTCGGATCCCCGACACAACGAATCACTTTGTTCTCAATGTCCTGTAATCCGCCAAAAATATCCACCAGTCCGTCCGTATCATTATACGCCATGGCATTGACGGTAAAATCGCGGCGGAGCAGGTCTTCTTTCAGATTCCTTGTAAAAGTAACCTCCGTCGGATGTCTGCCGTCCTCGTACTTACCATCGATTCGATAAGTAGTGACTTCGTAACCCACTTTGTCAATCATAATGGTTACGGTACCGTGCTCAATGCCCGTATCAATGGTGCGACGGAATAAGGCTTTCACTTCCTCGGGAGATGCGGAGGTTGTAATATCCCAGTCATTCGGTTCTCTTCCAAGAATCGAGTCACGAACACAACCGCCCACGGCGTACGCTTCAAAATTATTCTGTTGTAGCGTTGCGATAATCTCTTTTACCGCCTGTGGCATGTTAATTTTCATGGGATACCTCCTTTCAAATAGTGTATCTGCGATTTGTTTATTTCAAAGTTTTCAACATCTCAATCATGTCCTTGAATGTGCCCTTAGGACCGCCCCACGGATATTCTTCTCTTGCATTGATGTGGTCGGTTACAAGATAGCAGTTTAAACCTGCTGCCGAAGCCGCATACATATCTTCTTTTTCATCGTTACCAATCATTAAGCAGTCCTTAGGCTCCACGCCCAAACGCTTGCAAATCGACTCATAATACTTTGGATTCGGCTTAGCATAGCTTTCGGTTTCATATGCTGTAATTAAGTCGAAATCCTCAGCTTTTAAGCCTACGAAGGATGCTCTTGCAAGCTGCGCCGCCATAGGGAAAATAGGCTGAGACGCAAGTACCACATAGTCTGCAACTTCCCTCGCCGCTTTGATAGCTTCAACTGCCAAAGGATTCTCTGCGGTCACTGCTTTTACATCATAAAATTCCTTTTTATAAAAGGCATCCGATGCCTCTATAAAAGCTGTTGCGTCCACGTTTAATTCCTTGGCAAATACCTGCCAAAATACCTCGTAGTTGGTGCGACTGCCGTCATTTTTAATCATACCGCCGGTAGCTTTCCAAATCGCCGCAATCAAAGGGTCTTTTTCCACTCCCAATGGGCATAATTTACGAGCCAGCCCGCCGAAATACGTTTTTATAAAAAGTTCTTCATCCATGGGCAGAAGTGTTCTGTCCATATCAAACAAAATTGCTTTCATGGTTCTCCTTTTAAACCAGGGACGTTTTAATTATAAACCGGTCTTTATTTACTTTCACGAATCATACGAACATACTCCTCGCCGGGAAGAGGCTTGCTGTAATAGTAGCCCTGAATTTTATCGCAGTCGATTTTACGCAAATACTCTACCTGTTCCTTTTTCTCTACGCCTTCCGCAAGACAACACAGACTCAAATCCTTCGCCATAGATATAATTGCCTTAATCAATTTACATTCCTTCTTCTCTTCGTGATCTGCATCGATGCAATCCACGAAACACTTATCGATTTTAAG
>JAZNTK010000012.1:0-5963 GCA_045591685.1 Lachnospiraceae bacterium | reverse complement strand
ATAAATGTTTATTGATGTAAGATTGATATTGTTTTCTGTATTTTTGACAGATATTTTTTATAATTTTAAAATATGATTTTTAAGAAAGGACACATCGGATAAATGCCTGAAATTAAGTTACTGGATAATCAGACAATTGATAAAATTGCTGCCGGTGAAGTGGTAGAAAAGCCTGCCAGCGTTGTAAAAGAACTGGTGGAAAATGCCATGGATGCCGGGGCGAAGGCGATTACCGTGGAAATCAAAGGCGGCGGTATCGATTTGATTCGTATTACCGATGATGGTTGCGGTATTCCTGCGGACGAATTACCCAAGGCGTTTCTTCGCCATGCAACCAGTAAAATTGAATCCGATGCGGACCTTTTTTACTTACAGACCTTAGGCTTCCGAGGTGAGGCACTTGCAAGTATTGCAGCGGTTGCCCAGGTAGAAATGATTACGAAAACAAAGGATTCTTTGACCGGAACCCGTATTGTGATTGAAGGCGGTGTCCAAAAAGAATTGGAGGAAGTGGGGGCTCCTGACGGCACCACGATTCTTGTGCGTAATCTCTTTTACAATACTCCTGCAAGAAAGAAATTCTTAAAGTCTGCCATGACAGAAAGTAGTCATATTGTAGAGTTAATGCAACATATGGCACTTAGTATGCCTGCCATGTCTTTTAAACTTGTGGTAAACAATGCCGTAAAGTTCCATACTTCCGGCAATGGTGATTTAAAAGAAGTGATTTATCGAATTTACGGACGTGATACCACCAAGGCCTTGATTCCTGTTAAAGTGGAGCAGGACGGTATTACGATTGAAGGATATCTTGGAAAGCCTGAATTATCCCGCGCAAACCGTGCTTTTGAGAATTATTTTGTGAACCGTCGTTACGTGCGTAGTAATTTTATATCAAAGGGCATTGAGGACGGTTACAAAGGTTTTATGATGCAACATCAGTTTCCTTTCTGCGTGCTGCATATCAATGTAGATACCACGGCTTTGGATGTGAATGTGCACCCCACGAAGATGCAGGTTCGTATGTCGAATCAGGAGCAGTTGGTGCGTGCCCTTGTGGACAGTATTCATAACAGTTTAAGCGGTAAGGAAATGATTCCGGAAGCAAAACTTGTGAAGGAAGAAGTTGCGGAAGAACGTATCATTACGCCGGAACCTTTTGAGAAAGAAAGATTAAAAGACTGGAAAGAAAGTGAAGCAGAGCGAATCCGTGAGGATAAAGGTGGGGCACAGATGCCCGAGACTGAGAATTTGACAAAGAATTCTGCTACTGCACCTTCTGAAAATGTCGTTGAGGATAAGAAAGAGGATTATATTGACCTTACAACAGTCAATAGACCGTTTTCGAATCCTGAAATCAAATTAAATCCTACAACCGGTACAATGCCTGAGAAGAAGCGTTTTGAGAGTGATTTATTCTTCTCGGATGCTGAGTCAAATACGGTTGTTGATTATATTGTTACAGAAAAAAATGATTCAGATATTGTTGAAACTCCGAAATTAACAACAAGTAAGCCGGAATCACCTTTTTCGCAGGATATTATCATTGAAAAACCTGAACAGATGGATTTGTTCGAGGAAAAACTTTTGACCGAAGACAAACGTCGGAATTTCAAGGTTTTAGGCCAGGTGTTTAAGACCTATTGGCTGATTGAATTTGAAGATAAGCTTTATGTTATGGATCAGCATGCGGCCCACGAAAAAGTGAAATTTGAAGCTTTTATGGAGAAATACCGTGAGAAAGAGATTTTATCACAGAATCTGGCACCGGCCATTGTGGTAAGCCTTTCGCCCGGTGATGCTTTAGTGTATGAGGAGCATAAAGAAGTCTTTGAAGGCTTTGGCTTTGAAATCGATTCCTTTGGTGGCAATGAATTGATGCTTCGTGCCATTCCCGTGGATTTGTACGGCGCAGATGCCAAGGAAATGTTTCTTGCAATTCTGGAAGAACTGGCGCAGGTTCATTCTGTGGGCCGAATTGAAATTATTGAGGACAGAATTGCAACCATGGCATGTAAAGCCGCTGTAAAAGGCAATAATTCCATGACATTTGAGGAAGTGTCGGCGCTTTTAGATCAGCTTTTAACCTTAGAGAATCCTTATCAGTGTCCCCACGGAAGACCGACGATGTTCTCTATGACCAAGTATGAGATTGAGAAGAAGTTTAAGAGAATTGTGTAATACGAGACACAGAAGTGAATATTGCGATAAATTGCAATGATGTAGGAGGTATGAACACATGTCAAAAACACAGAATGCAAATATAACAATGGAACAGTATATCGGCAAGAAAAAAGGTGTTGAAATATTTGGCGATATCATTGGAATATTATTGATTATTTCTGCTGTGGCAGGTATAGTTCTTACGATTATTGCCTTAGTTAGCGGCGGTGAAAATGATACTTGGGATTTTGCAACTATTTCTTATTATCTGATTTTTATGTTAGGAATAGTCTATTTGTTTTTTGTATTTAGTGGTCGTTTTCAAAGACGTAAAGAATATAAAAAATCCATCAAAAAGTTGACCGAGCGTAATCTCTTGGAATTGGCAAGACAGGAATTTGCCCCTGCAAAGAATAAGAAGCAGATTGTGATTATTACGCAACATTTTCTTTATTTTAAGTCTCAGGGAATTGTGTTGCCCCTTGAAGATATTGTCTGGGCATATATGCAGTTGATTTATATGAGCCGTGGCGGCGGACAGGGACAGCCATATAATTATCGTCCTTGGATTTATGATAAATTTGGCAATGAATACACATTTGTATCTCTTTATGATGAAAAGAATTACGGTGATATGAGTTATATCATCAATTATACAAAGAAATTAAATCCTAGTATTATGCTTGGATTTACGGAAGAGAATAAGCAGAGATATCAGCAATTGTATAAAAAGAAAAAATAGTTTTTAGTAGTAAAAATGAGGTACATTATGCAGGAGAAACTGATGGAAGAAAAAAATATGGAAGAAATCAATATGGAACAAACAGCGGAAAAAGGTAACGGAAAGAAGAGAAAGAAACGCGGAAGTTGTCTTTTGACTTTTTTGATTGTACTTGGAAGTTTAGTTTTAATTTACGCAATATTTATGTTTTCACTATTTCTTCCGCATATAGAGACTGAATTTGGTTCAGTTGAGGAATTTGATGAATATGGCGGTGTTGTGTTGATGGATATACCTGAAAATGCAACCGATATCAAATATTATTGTAATGATATGTTTTTTGAAGTAGAAAGTGCATATTCTTTTGTTATTGAGGATGAAGAAGAATTTTATGCATACATAGAAGAAAATGAATATAAAATTCGCAACGAAAGAACAGTAAGCGAATATATGGAAAATAAACCGGAATATGCGGATGATGTGTTTAAAATCCGCGATTGGTATGATTATGTCGTAGACGATGATATAAAAGAGTATAATATTTTATATTTTCACTCTTTTGATGGTACCTATGAAGCTATACTTGTGAATGAAGAAACCGGAAGATTTGTTGCTATTAAATATGCTTGTTTATAAATCGGAGTAATTATGCAGAAACCCAAATTAATTATCCTCGCCGGACCTACGGCAGTGGGCAAAACAGACAATTCCATACGACTTGCCAAGGCTGTAAACGGTGAGATTATTTCTGCGGATTCCATGCAGGTTTATAAGCGTATGGATATCGGTTCTGCGAAAATAATGCCGGAAGAAATGCAGGGTATTCAGCATTATTTGATTGATGTTTTGGAACCGACGGAAGAGTTTAATATTGTGCGGTTTCAGACTATGGCCAAAGAAGCTATGACTGAGATTTATGCCAAGGGTAAAATCCCTATTTTGGTAGGCGGAACCGGCTTTTATATCCAGTCTCTTTTGTATGACATTGAATTCAAAGAAGAGGAAGAGGCAAATACAGCCTTACGTGATGAATTACAGAGATTTGCGGATGAATTCGGAAAAGAAGCCTTGCACGAGCGTTTAAAAGCCGTAGATCCTGAGTCTGCAGAAGCAATTCCTGCGGGCAATGTAAAAAGAGTGATTCGTGCATTGGAATTTTATGAGACCCATCACGAGAAGATTTCCGCACATAATGCAGAACAGGCCGAGAAGGAATCTCCTTATAATTATGCTTTTTTTGTGCTGACAGACGACAGGAAGCTTTTGTATGAACGAATCGAGAAAAGAATCGATATTATGTTGGAAAAAGGTCTGATTGACGAGGTAAAAGCATTGCAGGCGGAAGGCTTGAATCGCAATTATATATCTATGCAAGGCTTGGGATATAAGGAAATTCTGGCATATTTAGAGGGCGAGATTTCCTTAGAGGAAGCGGTTTATATCTTAAAGCGTGATACCAGACATTTTGCGAAGCGCCAGATTACCTGGTTTAAACGGGAAAAGGACGTAAAATGGCTTGATAAAAGCGAATTCGGGCATAATGATGATGCGGTGTTTGAAGCTATGATGCGGTATCTCAAAGAAAAGAACATTGTTGAGTAATTTTAGGTTGATAAAAAGATTGTGCAGATAATTGTCAATTTTAAGAAATAATTTAAAGGAATGATGCAAGATGAATTTAGAAAATATCAAACAACAAGGCTATAACTTAACGAAAGAACTTATAGAAGTTTCCAAGATAAAAGAGGGACAACTTCTTGTTATCGGCTGTTCTACCAGTGAAGTGGCAGGGCGGGGAATCGGTTCCTTTTCAAGCCCTGAATTGGCTGAAAGTCTTTTTGAAGGCATTTATACAGCAACCACGGAAGCAAAGGTTTATCTTGCGGCCCAGTGTTGCGAGCACTTAAACCGTGCTTTGATTATTGAGGCAGAAGCGGCAGAGAAGTATTGCTACGAAGAAGTGAATGTGATGCCACAACCCAAGGCAGGCGGTTCCTTTGCGACTGCGGCGTATAAGGCTTTTACAAGTCCTGTGGCAGTGGAACATATCAAAGCCCACGCCGGTATGGATATCGGCGATACCTTAATCGGTATGCATTTAAAAGATGTGGCAGTTCCTGTCCGCCTATCTAAAGATAAAATCGGGGAAGCACACGTGGTTTGTGCAAGAACAAGAGCGAAGTTTATCGGTGGTTCACGGGCAATGTATGATGAAGAGAAATTATAAATAAATTACAAAGGTTTGGTACACAATAATGACTGAAAATATTTACAGAAATATGGGCATTTCCGACGCCCTTTACAATTATGCGTCTGAGGTTTTGGAAGAACTTGAGCCCAGATTTGCCGAAATCGATAAAATGGCTGAAATTAACCAGATGAAAGTGCTTGCTGCCATGCAGAAGAACCAGGTCAGTGAGGCTTGTATGCTTGGAACCAACGGCTACGGATACAGCGATATCGGCCGTGATACTTTGGAAAGAGTCTATGCCGATGTTTTCCATACAGAAGATGCTTTAGTACGTCCCCAGATTACCTGCGGAACCCACGCTCTTGCATTGGCGTTAATGAGTAATTTACGCCCGGGTGACGAGCTTTTAAGCCCTGTAGGCAAGCCCTACGATACCTTAGAGGAAGTAATCGGTATCCGTGATTCGAAGGGTTCCTTAAAAGAATACGGCGTTAGTTATAAGCAGGTTGATTTGCTATCGGACGGCACTTTTGACTATGATAATATTGCCAAAGCAATCAATGAAAAGACGAAACTTGTTACCATTCAGCGTTCCAAGGGATATCAGACCAGACCATCTTTTGGAGTAAAAGAAATCGGTGAGTTAATTAAATTTGTGAAAAACATCAAACCTGATGTGATTTGTATGGTCGATAACTGTTACGGCGAGTTTGTAGAAGCAATAGAGCCTTCCGATGTAGGTGCGGATATGGTAGTCGGTTCTCTGATTAAGAATCCCGGCGGCGGACTTGCACCGATAGGCGGTTATATTGCCGGAAAACAGGAATATGTGGAAAATGCAGCATACCGACTGACAGCACCGGGCATGGGTAAAGAAGTTGGCGCAAC
>JAZNTK010000011.1:0-48971 GCA_045591685.1 Lachnospiraceae bacterium | reverse complement strand
ATCCCCTGTAATCCAAAAGCAACTGCTTTCTGTACATTCAAATACTTATGAACTTCGTCTAAGGTTTCAATATTATCATGTCTACCTATCAATCCAAAATATGCACAATGACTATGGAATGCTCCTCCACATATTATTCCTAAGCAGTTTATTAAAAAACAAACCCATCCCAATATTTGATATTGTTCATTCATAACTAAGACCAAATGATAGTAGCCAATACAATATAAAAAAGCAGCAACCGGTCCGATTATGCCACCTATATAAAGTCTTGTACGACTCTCAGTTTTCATAATATTAATAATCGGATTCAAAGTACCATCAGCAACATAATCATCTTTGCTATAATATAGTATCATATCCCCAATAAACATGAGGATTGCTCCATTTAAACCTATTAACAAAATGGTATTTAACATTTTTTACACCTCTTCTGTTTTTCTCAACAGCTTTATCCACTTCTTTTGCCTATGCTTATAGAAGCAAACCGCCCACAAATATACAAGCACAGTTTTCCACCCGGCATCAATTTCTACGATATCTGTATATCTGGTAGTATTCTCATCAAGTTTTTCCAATGTAATCTCATGATTCCAGACTGCTACATGTTTATTCGTTTCGCTCGTCAGTATGCCTTCCTCTAATCCGAACCGTATTACCTTGATTGCATGCACTCCAAAGGGAATCCATCCAAATAGTTTAAATTTAAAAGAAGATACTGTACCAGCACTCCATACCAGTTTGTCATTACCATTCACCGGTTCAAAAGTTGCAAACGGATAAGCAATATACTGTAAGGTTTTCAACTTTTGTAGTTTTCGATATATCTCCTGTTCTGTAGCAGGAAATACTGAACTTTTTCTTACTGTCATCATTTCAAGTGCGCCTCCTATTTATAAAATACAAAAACCCAAGTACAGTGCAAAACTATACTTGGGTATATATATCAGGAATATAGCTTCATGCATAGTTTTACTATACATGAGTCTCGCAATTTAAAACAAGCCAGACCAAAAGGTCAGTATGTTGACTTGCTACGATATACGCTTGCTACTCCCTCATGGGATTTTATTGATGATATTTTACCATTAAGCCTTATTACTGTCAAATGGTTTTACATCTGTGCGTAAAATTCAAATTCATACTCGACTATTTCTAATTTGAGCTACATTCCTATTCATTAAATGTCTACCCATATATCTAAACAAAAAATTCTTGAAAGCTGACATTTCTTGATGATGTTCCACCAGAAGTTCATCCGGAGAATTATAAACACCAAAATCTTGATTAATTCCTTCACTCTGGATATAAGTATGGTTTCCGTTCCATTCTATAACAGGATTTTGAAAATCCGATACTGCAACGCCATATCCGCAAAACGAACCGGTACATTCAGAATTAATTTTTTGTAACTTAGTTAAGTATTCCATATCGAGTATAAATGCTTCCAGCTCATACCAACTACCCGAATAGAAAACCTCTACCCAGCTGTGAAAAATATTTTGGGGAGCATTTGCGTATACAAATCCGGTCATTGCACCTTTCTGTAATTTCTTGTCTATTGTAAAACCGTGAACTCTACAAGGGATACCCACACCTCGCAACAGTGCCATGAATAATGTCCCCTTGGTATTGCACTGACCATATCCGTCCTTTAATACCTTAGAAGCTTTAACAGAATCATCAACATTGTATCCGAACTTAATTTCATCTCTAACGAAATTATATATTCTCTGGATTTTGTTAAACTCATCCAATTCATTCCATTTTCTTTCAGTAATCAAGTTACGAATTGCCGACGAATTATAATCCAACATCCTAGTTTCTTGTAATAAAACATCCATATCGAGTTTCATAATAAAAGCCCCTTTCATTTGTAATTTCAATAATCACTATAAACGAAACGGGGAAAATTTGCTTTCAAAAATCTGCTATTTTTTTGTACTTCTTAGTACCTCCGTAATAGAAATTCCGGTTAAGGTCTTACAGGTATAAGCAAGATGTGCTGAGCTTGCAAAACCACTTTCCATTGCTGCCTGGGTAACTTTACCTCCTGAATTAACAAATCTATATGCCTGCTCCAGCCTACGAATCAAAATATAGCTTTTTAATGAAATTCCTACATTTTCTTTGAATAAATGGGTCAATCTACTTTCAGAAAGAAAAACTGCTTCCGCAATTTCCTTGACAGTATAATTTAACCATTCTCCTGAAATGATTTTGGAAATTATCTGTTCAATTCTTTCATCCCGTGTACTGATATAGTCCGTAGTTATCTCCATATCCAACAACATATTTTCGATAATCCTAACAATTTCCTTGTCAGATAAAACATTAATGTCTTTAGGGATATCTGCAATATTTGTATCCGTATCATAATAACGGCTATCGCATACATATTTATCAATAATTTTCTCCGCAATTGCACTTGTAGGATCAATCAACAGAAAGAAATCACAATCCGTTCCATCTTCAACAGCATGCTTTAAGTTTGAGTCTAACATAATAATATTACTTTGCAGTTCTTTCTTCTCTACTTTAATTTTACATCCATTAGCACCAACAAACAGATGCATAAAAGGATGTTTGTGCGTAGCAGTCTTGCCAAAGGAAGGTAGTACCACTATATATGATTCTTGAAAAATTATACGACTCACAACTACCTCCTTCTTACGCAAAACACTTCGTAAAATTCAAGTTTTCCTCTCTCTTATAAACCACACCAATTAACACTTTCATTTAACAAAAAACAGCGGTGTGATAATTATCATTTTGTTCGATGGGCGTTTGTACTCGCCGGTACTTGGATTGCGTATTTTGCAATCCTATGTACCGCTGTGTAGTACAACCGAGCGAAAGCGTCCCAAAGAACATATGATATTATCACACCGCGTCCTCTTTTTAAATTAAACTAATTTCACAGTTTCACGTGCAATTGCAAGTTCTTCATTGGTAGGCACTACCATAACGGTTACCTTGTCACCCTCGTTAGAGATGATTGCTTCTTCGCCGCGAACCTTGTTCTTCTCAGGATCAACAGATGTTCCCAAGTATTCAAAATACTGTCCAACCATACCGCGTACACGAGCGTCGTTTTCACCGATACCTGCTGTAAAAGCGATGATATCAACGCCGTTCATAGCCGCTACGTAAGAACCGATGTATTTAGCTACTCTGTAGCAGTATGTTTCAAGAGCAGCCTTTGCAAGCAAGTTGCCTTCGTCCATTGCTGCAGATAAATCACGGAAGTCGCTGGATACGCCGCCTGACAAACCGTAAACACCGGATTCCTTATTCAAAATCTTAGTAACTTCTTCCAAAGACTTTCCTAATTTTTTGCCAAGGAATTCTACGATTGCAGGGTCCATATCACCGGAACGTGTTCCCATGATAAGACCTTCCAGGGGAGTAAGACCCATACTGGTATCTACACACTTGCCGTGGTCAACGGCAGAGATACTTGCACCGTTTCCCAAGTGGCAAACGATAATTTTAACATCTTCACGCTTCTTGCCAAGGATTTCAGCTGCACGTGCAGATACGAAATCGTGGCTGGTTCCGTGGAAGCCGTAACGACGTACTTTGTAATCTTCATAATATTTATGAGGAAGTCCGTAAAGGTATGCTTTCTCAGGCATTGTCTGATGGAAAGCGGTATCAAATACACCTACCATAGGTACGTTAGGCATAATTTCCTTACAAGCGTTGATACCGATTAAGTTTGCAGGGTTATGAAGAGGTGCAAGGTCGTTACATTCTTCAATTGCCTTCATAACTTCATCATCAATTACTACAGAGCTTGCAAACTTCTCGCCACCGTGTACGATTCTGTGACCTACAGCATCGATTTCGTCCAATGACTTTACAACGCCGTGGTTAGCGTCTGTCAAAGCATCGATAACCATCTGGATTGCAGTAGTATGTGTAGGCATAGGGTTCTCGATCGCTACCTTGTCACCGCCTGTAGGCTGATGCTTTAATACAGAGCCGGGTGCGCCGATACGCTCACAAAGTCCCTTTGCAAGAACTGCTTCGGAATTGCTGTCAATAAGCTGGTACTTCAAAGATGAACTACCACAGTTAATAACCAATACATTCATTTTTTCGTCCTTCTTTCTTTTTATAAAATTATTAAAAATATGAATTCTTAAAATCTGTACCTTTTGATTTTATATAAAAATCATTTTAGTACGCCTTACCCCAATATACCATTTTCGAAGCAGGTTTTCCACAACAAATACACTTATCGGATAATTTTTCCTGTTCGAAAGGCATACAACGGCTGGTTGCCGCAGCATCTTCTTTTACCTTATCTTCACATGCTCTGTCGCCACACCACATAGCCTTAACAAATCCGGGCTTATTCTCTAAAATATCGAGGAATTCTGCATAATCCGTAGCAGTATAGGTATGTTCTTCGCGATGTGCGCGGGCTCTTTCAAGCATTTCAACCTGAATCTTATCAAGAAGTTCAGCTACCTTAACCTCTAATTCATCTAAGTTAATTTCAATCTTTTCGCCGGTATCACGACGTGCAAGTACGGCTTTGTTTGCTTCAATATCGCGAGGACCTATTTCGATACGTACGGGGATACCACGCATTTCCTGCTCAGAGAACTTCCAGCCGGGAGACTTGTCGGTATCATCTACTTTGACACGGAAGCCTTTTAAGCGTTCTTTTAATTCGTAAGCCTTATCAAGTACACCTTCCTTCTTCTGCTGGATAGGAATGATTGCAACCTGTACGGGTGCTACGCGAGGAGGTAACACAAGACCGGAATTATCACCGTGTACCATGATGATGGCACCGATTAATCTTGTGGTCATACCCCACGAAGTCTGGTGTACATATTCGAGTTTGTTTTCTTTTGATGTGTACTGGATGCCGAATGCTTTCGCAAAACCGTCGCCGAAGTTATGGCTGGTACCTGACTGCAACGCCTTACCGTCATGCATCAATGCTTCGATGGTGTAAGTTGCAATCGCACCTGCGAATTTTTCTTTATCAGTCTTCTGTCCTTTTACAACAGGGATTGCTAAAACATTCTCAAGGAAATCTGCGTATACATTCAACATCTGAATGGTACGTGCTTCTGCTTCTTCTGCAGTTGCATGCGCAGTATGACCTTCCTGCCATAAGAATTCACGGCTTCTTAAGAAAGGTCTTGTGGTCTTCTCCCAACGCACAACGCTGCACCACTGATTATATACCTTAGGTAAATCACGGTAAGAATGTACTTCGTTTGCGTAGAAGTCGCAGAACAAAGTCTCTGATGTGGGGCGCACGCACATTCTCTCCTGTAAAGGCTCCAAACCGCCGTGGGTTACCCATGCAACCTCGGGTGCAAAACCTTCTACGTGATCCTTTTCTTTCTGTAAAAGGCTCTCGGGAATGAACATAGGCAAGTATACATTCTCTACTCCCGTCTCCTTAAAACGTGCATCCAACTGGCTCTGAATCAATTCCCAGATTGCATAACCTGCGGGCTTGATTACCATACAGCCTTTTACGCTGGTGTAATCGATTAATTCTGCTTTCTTTACCACATCCGTATACCACTGGGCGAAATCCACGTCCATGGATGTGATGGCTTCTACTAATTTCTTGTCTTCTGCCATGACTTCTCTCTCCTTTTATAAAAATGTATAAAAAAAAGCTCTCCCGTCCACAAGGGACCGAAAAGCTCGGCGATACCACAGTAATTAATGCTTACGCATTCACTCATCCTACCGTTAACGCCGGTGCTACGCCTGTGATTAGCAGGAACTCCGAGGCGGGTTCGATACAAGGGAACGTCGGAATCTCACAGCCTGACAGGTCACTGAATTGATCCCGTCGGATTCCTTCTCTGAAAACGTACTGATATCTACTATTCCTCATCAACGTTTTTACACTATACAAACGATTTTAGGCATAAAAACAACTTTTGTCAATGCCTAAAAGAGGCATTTTAATGCTTTTACCTCCTTTTTCTTATCCCCATCTTTACTAACATTCAACTAAACTATAATGTAAATAAAATTTACACAGAATTTACATTCAAGTGAACCAAACTTTACATACAGGTTTTAAGATGTGATTAAAAAAACAGGAAAAGCCTTTATTATGCTTTATATTTCTATGCATCGATAAAAATTTTTAAGAAAAAATAATATAAATATATTTTACGGAGGATATTATGGATTTTTTTGACATTCTTACATTAATCGGCGGACTTGCCATGTTTCTTTTTGGTATGCAGGTACTTGGTGACGGACTCACCAAAGCTTCCGGCGGACGAATGGAACGCATTTTGGAAAAGTTAACATCCAATCCCATTAAAGGCGTTTTCCTAGGTATGCTGGTAACTGCAGTCATTCAGTCGTCATCTGCAACTACCGTTATGGTAGTCGGTTTTGTAAACGCCGGCATTATGAAATTGTCTCAGGCAGTGGGCGTAATCATGGGTGCTAATATCGGTACCACGGTAACTTCCTGGATTTTAAGTTTGGTAGGACTTGAAAGCGGCAACTTTTTTATCCAGATGTTAAAACCGCAACATTTCTCACCCATCTTGGCAATCATCGGTATTTTTCTTCTTATGACTGCAAAAAAAGAAAAGTACAAAGATATCGGTAATATTATGGTTGGTTTTGCCGTGCTTATGTTTGGTATGAATACCATGAGTGATACCGTAAAACCGTTGGCTGATGTCCCTGAATTTGCTGAATTTTTACTTATGTTTGAAAATCCTTTCTTTGGTGTCTTTGCCGGTATGTTATTAACCGCAATCATCCAAAGTTCTTCCGCTTCGGTCGGTATTTTACAGGCATTATGTTCTACCGGCGCGGTAAGCTACGCCGTAGCCATCCCTATCATCATGGGACAGAATATCGGTACCTGTATCACGGCACTTTTATCATCCATCGGTGCAAGCAAAAACGCCCGCCGTGCCGCTTTGGTGCATTTGTACTTTAACTTAATCGGCACCTTAAGTTTCCTGATTTTATTTTATATATTACATGCAGTGATTGATTTCGGTTTTATGGGCGTTGCTGCAAACGAAATGGGCATTGCAGTGGTTCACACATTCTTTAACGTATTTGCAACTTTATTCTTACTTCCCTTTGCAAAATTACTCGAGAAATTGGCATGCCTTACCATCAAAGACAACGACGAAAAACCTGCAACCGAAGAAGAAAAAACCTTTGCCCTTTTGGATGAACGTTTCTTCGAAGCACCCGGTCTTGCAGTAGAACAATGTCGCAATGCAGCTGCCAATATGGCCGCCAAAGCTAAGGAAGCTCTTATGCTTGCGCAGAGTCTTTTTGACCAGTATGATGATAATATCTTAAAAGAAGTTATGGAAAAGGAAGACCTCCTTGACCGTTATGAAGATGAACTCGGAAGCTACCTTGTTAAATTAAGCAGTCGCAGTCTTTCCGAAAAAGATAGCCACATGCTTTCAATTCTGTTACACTGTATAGGAGACTTGGAACGTATTGGTGACCATGCGGTAAATCTTGCACATTCCGCCAAAGAAATGCATGATAAAAACTTACGTTTCTCAATCAGTGCCGAAAAAGAACTGGCAGTGTTTGTCCGTGCGGTAAATGAAATTCTTGAAACCGCCGTAAACTCTTTCGAAGAACAGGATGAAGCCGTTGCAAGAAGTGTAGAACCTTTGGAAGAAGTAATCGACCAATTAAACGACGAAATGAAAGATCGTCATATTATCCGTTTACGTCGTGGTGAATGTACCATTGAAATGGGCTTCATTCTTGCAGATGTTATGAACAATTATGAACGTGTATCCGACCACTGCTCCAACATCGCAATCTGTGCCATTCAGGAAAATGTGGATGTTGATGCCCACGATTATATTGTTAATTTGAAAACTCCTGACAACACGGAATTTCTTTCTGCGGTAGAGCAATACAAGAAGAAATACTACTTGCCCAGATAAAAGGCCCAAAACCCTTTTATCCCTATTTTCTGCATTTATAAAAAGGAGAGCAGATTATGTCATTAATATATATTGTGGAAGATGATAAAAACATTCTGGAAATTGAAAGTTTTGCACTGAAAAACTCCGGCTATGATATCCGTGGTTTTTCCCGTGCCAAAGACTTTTTCCATGCATTAAACGACTTTCTTCCGGACTTAATCCTTCTGGATATTATGCTTCCGGATGAAGACGGATTAAGCATTTTACAAAAGCTCCGCGCCAATAAAAAAACGCAGTCTCTTCCCATTATCATGGTAACGGCCAAGACCACGGAGATTGACAAGGTAAAAGGTCTGGACTTAGGTGCAGATGACTACATGACCAAGCCTTTCGGGGTCATGGAATTGATTTCCCGCGTCAAAGCATTACTCCGCCGCTCTCAAAATAATGCGGAGGATCATCTTTTCAAATTTGCAGGAATTATTTTAGATAACGAAAAACATCAGGTAACTGTAGAAGGCGAGAATTGCGAACTTACTTATAAAGAATACGAGCTTCTGAAACTTTTTATGACAAACATCGGCGTTGTCATCCCCCGCGAACGCATTTTGGAACGCATCTGGGGTACCGACTTTGAAGGAGAATCACGTACCATAGATATGCACATCAAAAATCTGCGCCAGAAGCTGAAAGATTCCGGAAAATATATTAAAACCATCCGTAATGTCGGCTATGTCATGAATACGGATTAAATTATTTTTATAAAAATATGTAAAAGAAAGGAGCATGCTTCATATGAAGAAGAAATTAAATATTCAGTTGATCGGAATTGCCATATTATCCATGCTCCTTACCATGATATTGATTCTACTGGTCTATTACGAGCTGTTTCAGCAACAGGTTCTGGACGAGTTAAAAACCGTAACCAGAATGATGGGCAGCATGGAAAACCTGACAGAATACAGCGTTTCGGATTATCACACCAAATTTGATAATCTGCGAATCACATTGATGGATGAAAACGGCAATGTAATTTATGACAGTGATGTAAATGCCGAAGAATTGGATAACCATGCAGAGCGACCTGAGATTTCAGAAGCTTTCGAAAATGGCGAAGCCTATGCCATCCGCGAATCCGACACCTTATCCCAAAACACCTTTTATTATGCCATATTACTGGATAACGGCGGCGTACTGCGTGTTTCCAAAGAGGCACGAAGCATTTTCAATGTTTTCGCTTCTTCCGTTCCGTCATTGATTTTTATTGTATTGGCTCTAACACTTGTCTGTATGATTGTCGCCCGTTTCCTGACCAAATCATTAATGCGGCCCATCGAAAACATGGCAAAAGATATTGATCACATGGACGAGGTCGAAACCTATAGCGAATTGGAACCTTTTATCGAGACCATAAACCGCCAGCACGAAGACATTCTAAAAAGTGCCAAACTCCGCCAGGAATTCACGGCTAATGTTTCACATGAATTAAAAACTCCTCTGACAGTTATTTCCGGTTATTCGGAACTGATTGAAAATGGCATGGCAACCGAAGAAGATACCATTCGTTTTTCCCGTGAAATTCATCGTAACTCTACCAGATTACTTACTCTAATCAATGATATTTTACGACTTTCGGAACTGGACTCCGGCGAACAAAGCCTTCCCATGGAACAGGTAGATATCTACGAGGTGGCAGACAACTGCATTTCCATGTTGCAGATGAATGCCGAAAAACACAACATCTCATTACACCTGCATGGAAACCATACTTTCGTCAAAGGTAATCGGCAGATGTTGGAAGAAATACTCTACAACCTTTGTGACAATGGCATCCGCTACAACGAAGACGGTGGCAAAGTAGAAATTTCCATAAAAGAAAATGACGAACATATCATTCTTATGGTAAGCGATACAGGTATCGGTATTTCCAAAGAAAATCAAGATCGTATCTTTGAAAGATTCTACCGTGTGGACAAAAGCCGTTCAAAAAAAACCGGTGGTACCGGACTGGGCCTTGCCATTGTAAAACATATCGTAGAGCAAATGGATGCCAAACTTATTCTGGACAGCGAATTAGGGAAAGGCACAACAATTACAATTCTTTTTATGAAAGTATAAAAAAAGAGACGTTGCATTCACAACGTCTCTTTCATTGTTTTCAATTCAATTATTTGATAATTGTCCAGTTTCCAATTACAGGTAACGGTGTATCATCATCGTTGATTGCCTTAATAAGACCCATAATCCAGAATACTAATCCTACGATAGAACCAACAACCGGAATGAGTGCAATCAAGAAGCAGATAAGAGCCTGATTTAAGTGCTGCTTAACGCCTGCATCTTCCTTAGCATCGTTTAATAAAACGATTAACCAACCAATCCATGTAATGTACGAAACAATTTTAGCTGTCTTAATTTCCATTTTAGATAAACTCCTCTCTTTCATAATCGCTTATGTAACTACACATAATACACCTTGATTATACAAATGAGTTGACTTTCTGTCAACAGTTTTACATGGTTTTTTACCACGAACAACAAATTTTCTTTATAAATATTTAATAATTTCTTTTTATTTTTTTTAATTTCATAATTATACTTCAACTGAATATTTCTCATCTCACCGGTCTGTGATATAATGAATGCATACAAACCAAGTTGCTGCATAGCATCAGAAAGGAGCATAATATGGCGCATCAGGAATTTATTCGTGAAATAAAGGGAAGTGACACCGTAGTACTTTGCATTCACGGTATTCTGGGCACCCCCAACCAGTTTAATCCTTTGCTTTCTCAAATTCCCTCAAACTGGTCCATATTCAATATTTTATTGGACGGTCACGGAAAAAAGGTACAGGATTTATCCCGTACTTCCATGAACCGTTGGAAAGGACAGGTCCAGCAAATTATAACCTACTTAAGCGTACGCTATTCCAAAATTCTGATCATTGCACATTCCATGGGTACTTTATTTGCCATTCAGCAGGCATGTGAAAACAACCGTAAAATCAAGGCACTTTTCCTTATAAACACTCCCCTGCTTCCCATGCTCAGGCCGGTTTGCGTAGGCAATTCCTTAGAAATCGTCTGGAACTGTATTCCCATGGATGATGTTGTTTGCCATGCCCAGAAAAAATCATTTGGGATACAACCGGACAAAAGACTTTGGCTTTACTTAGGCTGGATTCCCAGATATATCGAATTATTCAAAGAAATTGAATACACAAGACGATGCATTCCTCATATTAAAGTTCCCTGCAGGGTCTTTCTGTCTCAAAAAGATGAACTGGTTTCCCTGCGTTCATACAATTTTTTGAAATGCAATCCCAAAGTCAAAGTATCCGTATTAAACAGTGCCACACATTTTTATTTTTCAGAAGAACATAATACACGAATGAGGCGCGCATTAGCTGCCATGTGTCGCAAAATAGATACGCTCCCTTCCAAAAAATAAATCTTTTATAAAAATTACAGAAATAGTTTGCAAAAATCTTTACCATTTCTTATACTTTATTTATGGGGTATATGATGTAGGAGGGTAAGTTTATGCTTTTGTCCATTACACAAGTAAAACCGGGTATGATTCTCGAGAAACCCGTTATGATGCCGGGGTCCGATAAATGCCTGTTAAATGCCGGTGTTGCCGTTAGTTTGAAAAATATTGCGCGTATGCGTGAATTACAAATTGATTCCGTACATATCGCCGACAGAAATACGGTTTATATTTCTCCCGTGGACAAGATTGCAGAAGCTTTTGTGGCAGACTTTCTTCATTATTCCAGAGCGTTGTGCCCAAGTCAGCCGGAGGCCAATTTAAGTGATGAAATCTGTGACTTAGCACGTCGCAATGAAAAACTGGCAGTAAAGTTGTCTACCAATGAAGATATTTTATCCTTCTTATTAGAACAAAAAATTACAGACAATACCGGACTCTACCAATACAGTATTATAACTTGCGTCCTGTCCGGACTGGTTGCCGCAAGAATGGGGATGAGTCTTGACCAGATTATAAAATGTATGACAGGTGCTTTACTTAGTGACATTGGTCTGTGCGAAATGCCTACCCTGATTGGCAAAGAAGATTTCGACGGTCAGCAACTTGCTTTGTACATGGAGCATCCCACCTATGGCTACCACTTTGCAGTACAAAATAATATCGACAGAGAAGCGGCAGAATGTATCCAATGTCATCACGAGCGTTGGAACGGAAGCGGTTATCCCCGCAAGCTTAAGGAAGAAGAGATTCCTCTGTCAGCCCGCATCGTAGCCGTATGTGCCCATTACGCATCCCATATTGCCTACAAAGATAATAAGCCTTATGTGGCAATTGAAGAAATCTACGGCGGAAGCGGAATCTTCTTTGACTATGAAGTAGTAAAGTGCTTCACCTCCACCATTCCGGTATATCCCTTGGGTGCCTTAGTAAGATTATCCACCGGAGAAGTAGGAATTGTTGCCAATATCCGTAAAAATGAAGGCGGACGCCCCATCGTAAAAGTGCACTACAATCGCTTTAACAGACCTATTACCGAAAGCAAAATCATCGACTTAGGCAAAGAACGTACGGTTTTCATTGAAGAAGTATTATAAAAACACAAACATAGAACCCCTGACGGATAAAACCGTTCAGGGGTCTTTCTTATCTGATGCTTATTATATTTTTAATTTTCCGTTTTCCGCATTGGCAAGCAAAAGTTTTAAGCGGTTCTGCTGATTGATTTCGCTGGCACTGGCATCGTAATCAATTGCCACAATATTAACGCCCTGATTCTTTTCTTTGATTACCTTCATAACACCCTTACCTACAATATGATTGGGCAGGCATCCGAAGGGCTGGGTACATACAATACTCTTGGTTCCGCGATGAATATGCTCTACCATCTCGGCCACCAGAAGCCATCCTTCACCCATTTTTACACCAAGGTGAATATATTCCTTAGCAAGCTCTACCGTCTTCTTAAATTCGGTAGGCGGGTCAAAATGACTTTCTTCTTTGATAATCTTGATAATGTCATTCTGGATACCTTCCATCAGTTTGTAAGCAATTCGGAAAGCATGTACTGATTTCTTATGAATGCGGTACATCTTGTACTCTTCCATTCGTCCGTACACATAAAACATGGCAAAATCCACCAGACCAGCCATGGTAGGTTCCGCACCTTCCTGTAAAAGATAATCCTCCAGGTAGCGGTTTGCAAGAGGCGAGAATTTAACATAAATTTCACCCACAATACCTACTTTTTCTTTCTTCTCACCGGTCTTCGGAATCGCTTCGAATTCTTTTACCATTTGTCGAATGGTTTTCTTAACCTTTTTATAAGAGATATTCTTCTCTGCAAGCTGGGCAACCAATTTGGCAGTCCATTCATCAGCCAGTTTTTCACTGTCGCCTTTATTCACTTCGTAGGCTTTTGACTGATTGCAAACACACATAATCACATCGCCGTACACAATGGCATACAGCATACGAAGGATCATGGGGATAGTCAGTTTAAACCCGGAATTCTTCTCCAAACCGACAAAGTTCAAAGAGATTACAGGTATATGACCATAGCCTGCTTTCTTTAACGCCTTACGCATCAGTGAAATATAGTTGGATGCACGGCATCCGCCGCCGGTCTGGGTAAAAAGTAACGCTGTTTTATTTAAATCATATTTACCGCTGTTTAATGCATCCACAAACTGTCCCACGCACAAAGTTGCAGGATAACAGGTATCATTATGTACATACATCAAACCGGTTTCAATCACCTTTTGTCCGGTATTTTCCAACATTTCCGCATCATAGCCGTATACTTTGAGAAGGGACGCTATCATTTTTAAGTGACGCGGCAACATGGTAGGAAGAAGAATTTTATAATCTTTTTTCATTTCTTCCGTAAACTCAACGCGGGTGATTTTATCATCCTCCTCGGTCCATACGGATATGGCAGGCTCGTTCATTTTTGTTACATTGTTATTTGTTTCCATTTTATACAATCTCCATTTCATCGGTTTGTATAAAACACATACCGACGATACGTTTATACTTTTGGCAGAAAAATTCCTACTGCTTATTCTCTCGCATTTCAAGCGCACCCATCAAACTTCTTAAGCGGATATTGACTGCACTTAAGTTGTTAATTTCATCAATTTTAATCTGGGTATAGATTTTATTTTTACGCTCTAAAATACTACGGATTTCGTCTGTGGTAATCGCATCGATACCGCATCCGAAGGATACCAGCTGTACCAGTTCCATATCCGGCTGCTGTGTCACATACTTCGCCGCTGCATACATTCTGGAATGGAAGGTCCACTGATTTAAAACTGCCACACGAGGCATGGTAGTCAAATGGCTGATACCATCTTCTGAAACGACTGCAAAACCTAATGACTCTGCCAGCAAGTCTATACCATGGCCGATTTCCGGATCAATATGGTAGGGACGTCCTGCAAGCACCATAATCTTCTTGCCTTCTGCTCTGGCCTTCTTAATAATGCGGTCAGCTTCCGCATGGTTTTCTTCCCGGAACTTATAATATAAATCCCAACCGGCACGGATTGCCTTGCGCAAATCCTTGGTACTGAATTTACCAAACTCCTCAGGAATATACATTTTCAATTCACGGATGAATTCCTTTTCCTCTTTGATATGCAAGAAAGGCTGAAGGAACTTAATTTCTTTTAATTCATCCATGTTATCTTTTAAAAGTTCAGGATAGTACGCAACCACCGCACAGTTGTAATGGTTATCGCCGCCCTCTTCCTTGACGTTATATGTCATGCAGGGAGCAAAAATCGCATCCACTTTCTCATCAATTAATTTATGTATGTGTCCATGCATCAACTTAGCAGGGTAACAAACCGTATCGGAAGGAATACTGTCCTGACCGCGCAAATACAAGTCACGGCTTGAAAAACCTGAGAACTTCACGTTAAAACCAAGCTCTGTAAAAATACCGTACCACAAAGGTGCCAAGTCATACATACCAAGCTGCAGGGGCAATCCGATGGTTATCTTTCTATCGGGATACTCCTTCATGGATGCCAAACGGTTACGCTTGAATTCATACATATTCATTTCATGGGTAATGTTCTTGCTGTTGTTACCCATCTTTTCGCAACGGTTACCGGAAATATATTTGCCTCCATCTGAGAAGGTATTAATCGTCAGGGAGCAATGATTGGTACATCCCTGACACTGTACTGCCTTAGAGGTGTGGGTAAACTTCTTTAAATCTCCTCCCAACATAGTGGTAGATTTCTCTATATTACTCTGCTTTGCATAAAGCGCAGCACCGTAAGCACCCATAATACCTGCGATTGCCGGTCTGATAACCGCATGACCGATTTCTTTTTCAAACGCACGCAAAACCGCATCGTTTAAGAAGGTACCACCCTGTACTACAATATGGTCACCCAACTCTCTGGGAGAATTAGCACGAATTACTTTGTAAATTGCATTCTTAATAACACTGACAGAAATACCTGCAGAAATATTCTCAATGCTGACGCCGTCCTTCTGTGCCTGCTTAATAGAGGAATTCATAAAAACAGTACATCTGGAGCCCAAATCTACCGGAGCGTCACCCTTTAAACCAAGCTTCGCAAATTCAGGTGTTTTATAACCCAAAGACTTTGCAAAAGTTTCGATAAAAGAACCGCAACCGGAAGAACATGCTTCATTCAGCATGATACTGTCTACCGCGTCATTTTTAATCTTAATACATTTGATATCCTGTCCGCCGATATCCAGGATAAAATCCACTTCATCGCAGAAATGTTTCGCCGCCATAAAATGCGCCATGGTTTCTACTATACCTTTGTCGATATGGAACGCATTGCGGATTAACTGCTCACCATAACCGGTTACCGCACTTCCAGCAATCGTAATTCTGTCACCGCATAATTCGGATACCACCTCTAACTGTTCTTTTACAACATCCACAGGATTTCCCTTGTTGGAATTGTAGTAGGACCAGAGCAATTCTTTATCATCGCTTACCAATGCAAGTTTGGTTGTTGTAGAACCGCAGTCGATACCAAGATATGCCTTGCCGGTATATGTATTTACGTCTTTATATGCAACGGTTTCCGCCGCATGACGCTCGTTAAATTCTTTTAATTCTTCTTCGTTGTCAAAGAGGGCAGGCATACTTACCACCTGTTTCTGCTCGGAAAGTGTTGCTTCTACCGCACTAATTAATTCATCATATGCAAAAGACTTCTCGGTACCGGATGCAAACAATGCGGCACCCATGGAAACGGAATACAATGCATATTCCGGGAAAATTGCATTTTCGTCGGTTAATTTTAAGGTCTCTTTAAAACTTTTACGAAGTCCCTGATTATAATACAAAGGGCCACCGAGGAACATTACCTTACCTTCAATTTTGCGTCCCTGGGCAAGACCGGTAATGGTCTGGTTTACCACTGCAGAATAAATACTGGCTGCGATATCATTCTTGGATACACCCTGATTGATTAGCGGCTGAATGTCTGTCTTTGCAAAAACACCGCAACGGGATGCAATCGGATACTCCTTCTGACACTTCAGACTCATCTCATCCAATTCATCCGGAGTCACATCAAGGAGAGTTGCCATCTGGTCGATAAAAGCACCTGTACCACCGGCACAGGTTCCGTTCATACGTTCATCCACACCACCTTTTAAAAAGATGATTTTAGCATCTTCGCCACCAAGCTCAATTACCACATCCGTATCAGGTTCTTTCAACTGTACAAGGGCATAAGTTGCATATACCTCCTGCACGAAGGTTAAGCCTGCCGCCTCTGCCATACCAAGACCCGCAGAGCCCGAGATGGCAATCTTAATATCTGCATCTTCTAAATATTCTTTACATTCTTTTAACAGTTCCAACGTTTTGGAACGCACCTGGGAATAATGTCTTTCATACTTACGATATAAAACCTTATCCCCTTCCGTTATGACTATTTTTGCTGTAGTGGAACCAATGTCCACGCCCACATTTAATATCTTTTTACCGTCCATGTCGGTCCTCTTTCTGCTTGTACTTCTTTTTCATTCTATGTTGAAGTATAACTATGTAATACCAAACATTTCATTTTGCATATGTATTTTATCTGTTGGCTATACTCATCCTTCAAGGAATTTTTTAATATCCTCAAGTATGGATTTACCGTATGCATAACCAAAGTCATACATCTGTTTTAATTTCTCCCTATCGGTTTCCAAATGACTTATGGCAAGCTCACCCTGGGGTTGAATCAGGAATAATCTTCCCTGCTTCTCCAAGTCATAAATCATATCCCACTGCTTCCAATACAAATCAAGCCTTCCCTTCATCACATCTAAAAAAGGCTTAAATTTCTTACCGTACTGCAAGCGTAAAAACCAGTTGTATTTGCTTAAGTCGCTGGGGTCCATGCCTTCGCCCTTGGTGGAAATCAAAATCACCTTATCACACCCTTTATCCAAGGCACGCTGCACCGGTATGGGATCCGTCATGCTTCCGTCCATGTACCAGGTATCTTCGGTTTTGACTGCTTTACCTACAACCGGCAAGGAACATGACGCTGTAGCAATGGTTGCCAGCCTGTCCTCATCCTTCGTCTCGCTTAAGTACTCCGGCTTCCCCGTAAGGCAGTTGGAAACCACAAATTCATTCTCTATGGAGCTTGTAAAATAAGTGTCAAAATCAAATCGGGTCTTCTTCTGATAAGGCAAAATACGGAACATTTTTTTAAAGTTCAAAAAAGAACCATGCAGTATAAATTCTTTTACCCCTGCATAGCTTTCTTTCTTCGGAAGAAGCATCATATCTCTGGAACGTCCGATTTGTCCGGAAACATAATTCATGGCATTACACACACCGGAAGAACTTCCGATGACATAATCAAACACAATGCCCTCTTCCATAAAACAATCCAAAACTCCGGCAGTATACATGCCACGCATGCCGCCGCCTTCTAAAATCAATCCGTTTTTCATCAAAACGCCCTCTCATTCTTTACGCGTTTGTTTTGTCCCCAATATAGTCGCAAAGTTCTTGTACGGTATTGAAATTCGCATCATCACCAAATTCAATGTTAAATTCATCTTCTACGGAAATCGCAAGAAGCATCATGGATAAAGAATCAATGCCCAAGTCTGTGATAAGGCGTGAATCCATGGTTACGGTAGATATGTCTACATTCGGTTTTACTCTCTGTAAAATTGCAATTAACTTATCAAAAATCATCTCTTTTGTCCTCTTTTCATACTTTTCTTTTAACTGTATGCAGGGAATGTCCAAATATGAACATTCCCTGTCATTTTACTAGATATGTGCTTTACGGTCAATCTTCATTGCACCGGTTCTCTTGAAATCTTCGCTTCTTGTCATTACCTTGGTGACACGTTTGAAGGTAGGCATGGTTGCATTTACTTTCGCAACTACGTCTTCTGCCTTCTTCTGAATTTCTTCAGGGCTTAAGCCTTCCACTTCCGGTCCGTAAGGTAAAATTTCAATTGCGATAACCGGTTCACCATTCATGGTATCTTCCTTGATAAGACAGTCTTTTACAAAGTTTTCTTTGTAGTAAACGTCTTCAATTTCCTCGGGTGAAATATTTTCACCGTTAGATAAAATAATTAAGTTTTTGATACGACCAACGATGGTAATGAATCCTTCTTCATCTACATCTACAAGGTCACCTGTCTTTAACCAACCGTCTTCCAAAACAGCTGCGGTTGCTTCAGGGTCATTGTAGTAACCAACCATTACATTGTCGCCCTTCAACCAGAGTTCACCATCTACAATCTTGTATTCCTGGTCAGGATAAATCATACCCATGGAATGAGGCTTCTTATCTACATCATAGTTTGCACTGGAAAGGTTTGCGCCTTCTGTCATACCGTAACCGGCAAGAACCTTAATTCCCAACTGCTCGAAGGCTTTCATCATGCGGGGAGGTACGGGAGCCGCACCAACCAACATTTCTTCCACACTGCCAACAAACTCTTTGCCCTTTACACTTGCAAGACCTAAGATAATCTCTGCAAGACCGGGAACTACTACAAGACAGGTCGGTTTTACGAAAGGAATCATACCTACGGATTTCTTCATATCAGGATTCACATAGATATAAGAACCTGTATAAATGCCTGTTAAAAAGCCTGCTACGGAACCATAAATGTGTGATAAAGGAAGGAATGCAATGTATCTGTGGTGGAATACTCGCTTATCTCTCCAGCATCCGTTCTGAGCGCCTCTCATTAATGCTCCATGGTTTGTTACAACACCCTTAGGTGCACCTGTTGTACCACCGGTAAAGTAAATTGCTGCGATGGTTTCTTTTACAATATTTTCACCCATGGGTGCTTCCTTGCTTGAAATGGCATCCAAAGGAAGTACCTGTGTCTTTAATCCTTCTGCTAAAGATACGAATTCATCAGAAATAAACAATGCTTCGATACCGAACTTCATGGTTACGCCAGCTAATGCCTGCTCGTTTAACTGTACGGGAAGCATAATCATTACGTAGCCAGCTGATGTAATTGCAAGAAACCATTCCATGGAATCGATGCTGTTTCTCGACATAACCGCAACCTTTGCACCTTCTGACAGACCAAGACCATAGAGGTAGTCTCTTCTTCTTGCCACGCGGCTGTAAAGCTCGTTGTATGTATATTTTACTTCATCATTACCGATTGCTTCGCACTCGCCGTAATCCTTTTTTACCTTTTCCAACAAGTCGCAGATGGTGGGCATATAAGCCAATCTTTCTCTGTCTGCATCTGACACTCTTCCGTCAAAATACTGTCTTCTTTTTTCTTCAAACATTTTCTTTCCTGCTGCTTTTTGCAGCTCTCCTTTCGCAACTTTCAATTTCCTTTTATACTAAATATGTACTCAACAATGCTTCTGTTTCATTTTCTCTTAGCCGTGCTGAATCTCCGCTTTTGCCACACGGTCTTTGCCAAAAATTCTCTCGCTCTGCTTCTCCATTCCCAACATATGCCGGCGGAATCTTTCACTCTCAGACTCCAGATAATCGGTAGCCATACCGTTATCGGTAGGAAGCAGATTCATGGGTTCTCCGAATAAAACCTGTTTACGTTTTCCGATAAACTTACTGTACTCGCCGGATAAATAAACCGGAATAATCGTTGTTCCCGTCATCTGTGCAAGAAGTGTGAAGCCTGATTTAAAAGTATCCAGCGTATCAATCTTGGAACGGTGTCCTTCCGGGAAGATACATATAGATTCACCCTTCTTAATCTTCTTTACACTGGCACGAACCCAGTTGGTGTCCAAGCCGTTTCTGTCGAGGGGAATACAACGGTTCCCTTCCAAAATAGGTTTAATTGCTTTCTTCTCATACCAATCCTTTGCCATAAGAATATTGGCCTTGTATCGGTTCAAAAGAGAAAACATCACGATACCGTCATAAAGTGTTGTGTGATTCACTATAAAAATTGCCGGCTTATCACGATACTCTTTCAATGCTTCTTTATTGATATAGCGTACCTTAGGGCGGAAAATAATCCGCATGCCTGCTACGATGGCAATTTTACAAATCCAACAATATATCTTTAGAAAAAATGATTTTATCTTCTGCATAAACGTCCTCATCTCCCGATTTTCCACGTATCGCATATCATGGTATCATTCAAATATAAACTTAATTTAAACTTTTATATTAAAAATAATTTTATTTGTTAATTCTTTACCATGATAAATCATTCTTTTATTTCTTGTATTTATTATAATTTTCAGCTATGCTTAACATGGAATATAATAAATGTATAATATACTTTTATACATCGAATACATCGGATATTATCATCAAGAGAGGTCATCTTTATGTTTACAATATTGATTACGGAAGACAATCGAAATACCGCAAGATTAATGGAGGTCGTTCTGACACAGAACGGTTACCAGACCATTTGGGCGAAAGACGGCGAAGAAGCCTTGGATATGTTGGATAAAAACCACGTAGACTTGATTCTTCTTGACATTATGATGCCTAAAATGGACGGATATGAGTTTACCAAAATTTTAAGAGAAAGCGGCAGCCAAATCCCCATTCTCATGGTAACGGCCAAAGATTCGCCGGATGATATACACAAAGGATTCTTAACAGGAACCGATGATTACATGACCAAACCGGTGGATGAATTCGAGATGCTTCTGCGTATTCAGGCGTTGCTTCGACGTGCACAAATTGCAGCCGACAGAGAACTTATGATAGGCGACAGCAAACTTTTATACGATTCTTTCAGTTTCCGCTATAAAGATGAAGAAATCACTCTACCAAAAAAAGAATTCCAGCTGTTGTTTAAGTTGCTCTCTTTCCCCAACAAGACTTTTACCCGAAACCAGTTAATGGAGGAATTCTGGGATGTGGATTCACAGAGCGAGGAACGAACGGTAGATGTACATATTAACCGCTTGCGTGAACGTTTCAAAGATAATCCTGATTTTCAAATCATTACGGTTCGTGGTTTAGGATATAAAGCCATCCGCACAGATATATAATTTTTCATTTACTCTATTAACCTTAAGATAGGAGTTTGCAATGCGCAAATTAATTAAAAAACTGATACCGGAGCGCTTCATCCGAAGTGTTTCCACACGACTTACATTCTTCATGCTGTTTGCACTTAGTGTATCCAGCCTTTTATCAGGTATTTTCTTAACCATTATTTATGTAACGGACTTGAAAACCACTTGGAATTTGGGGCCCGTAAAAATCACTTTGATTGCTCTTGCCATCAGTTATGTAAGTAGTGGTATTTTTTCAATTTTTCTTAACAGAAATATTTTGAAGCCCTTAAGAGAGCTCACCATGGCAACCAACGAAATTGCGGCTGGAAATTTTAATATTAAATTGGATAATATTTTAAATCCCCTAAATGAAAACAGCGAGCTCGGTACTTTGGTAGACGGCTTTAACAATATGGCGGGCGAATTGAAAAGCACGGAGATGTTCCGTAACGACTTTATTCATAATTTCTCTCATGAATTTAAAACTCCCATCATCTCCATCCGAGGATTTGCAAGGCAATTGTATCAGGGCAACTTAACGCCGGAGCAGGAAAGAGAATTTGCCAAAATCATTATGGATGAGTCAGAGCAGCTAGCCAACATGTCCTCTAACGTACTGCTTCTTACCAAGTTGGAAAATCAGGAAATCGTAACCGACAGAACCACGTTTTCATTAGATGAACAATTGCGAAACTGCCTGATTATATTCGAAGAACAATGGAGTGAAAAAAATCTTAATTTGGACTTAGACTTGGAACCTATTACCATAAATCAAAATGCTGAAATCTTGGCTCATGTGTGGAAAAATTTATTTTCCAATGCCATCAAGTTTTCAAAGCAAAACGGTTTCCTCACAATCACCTGTAAAAAAGCTGTTGACCACATTCATATTTGTGTCGAGGACACCGGTAGCGGAATGACAGAAGAAACCATGGCACAGATTTTTGATAAATTTTACCAGGGTGACACATCTCACGCCACACCCGGAAACGGTTTGGGTCTTCCCCTCACTAAGCGTATTGTAGAAATGATGGGCGGTAAAATTTTTGTAAAAAGCACCTACGGAAAAGGCAGTACTTTTACAGTACATCTTCCCTTACAGGATATTTAAAATTGTATTTCACTTTCCTATGCAAAGAACTCCGCCGATAACTCGACGGAGTTCTTTTTATCATACATATTTTCTTTTTATTTAGTTATACCAGCTGTCCCACTGATTGCTGTAATCATATTCATCCCAGCCAAAGTCGGTTTCCTGATATTCTTCCCACTGGTCCCATTCTTCCCAGTCGTACTCTTCCTCTTCGTAGCTTTCCCAACCGCTCCAGTCAGACTGTCCCCAGTCGTAGGTTTCTGTTGTATCTGCATCTACAAAGCTTTCGAGGAAATCAATATACTCTGCATCAAAACCACAGTTGGTATATACTTCTTCCATGCTGTCATAAAAATGTGCTGAATTATAAGGTAATGTTATGGATAAACCGGTCATCTCGGAATCGCCCAATGTGGCACTACAATATACAAGTGCACTACTCAATGCAGCTTCCAATGCCTGTGCTTCTTCCGTATCCAGGGTATCCGCCAACGCCATTAAATCTACGGCATAATTATATTCCTGCAATGTTGTTTCCGTGGTATCAAACATATTCTGCCAAGGGTCACGAAGCAGGCGTTCCATAGGTGTGTCAAAATGGAATGACGCTCTGTCTGTTCGCTGCATTTCCATGCTGTAGTTACATGCCAGCAAATCATCCTGCGCAGAGTATGCAAAGTCAATCCATGCCTGGAATAACAAACGGGTATATCTAAGGTCCACCAATGCCAAAATACCATCCGAGCGACAACTATTAGATTCTTTTACAAAGTCATCAATGATAACTTTTGCCACATCCTCCATAGGCGTTGAAGAATTGGTTCCCAAAATAGTTAACCAGTTCTGGTATTCCCAGCCCTTACCCGATTCAAAATCTTCAGAGGCAATCAAATAATCTGCTGTATCATAAAAGGCACATGCAGTCTCCAAACCACCCATGAGGCAGGCATCAAAACCTATCATCTCAAATTTAACACCTGTATTGCGGATTGCAGTCTGTATTTCGTCTAAGGTCAGTGCAGCATTATAATCATCCACATGTTCATCATATCCAAAACCGTATACCGCACCGGCACCATGATTCCATAAAATCAACATATTTCTGTTTGCAGGATAATTGGTTTTACAGAAATTAATAAAATCTTCCAAAGTCTGGGGATCTGTAATATCCAACTGTCCCAAACTGTCGTCTACCAAAGTAAGACCGCCGTTCTCTACGACAAATCGCTGGGAATGATCCGATGCAATCGCACTGGTTTGCCACTTTCTGGTGCCGCCGGTCTGAATCACCACATTCACCTTATCCGATAAAGTAGCATTCAAAATCTCTCTGATGTCCTGGGTTGCCATTCCCCCATCACTTTCCAAATCGGCACCGTTTAAATATAACATAACCGTAACGGTATCCTCACCGTTCCCCTTCAAGTTAACGAAAGGATCACGAATGGCATTCGCAATATATTCATCTTCCGGAGTTGACTGTGCGTTGGAATTATCATATACAATCGATGCTGTAGTCTGCCCATTTGCACCGTTACCGCCATCTTGATTATTTACAATGATCTCTTGTTCATCATTTCCGATTAAACTGCCGGTAATCACAAAAACACCGATAAACAGAGCAACAAGCAGACAAATCACTGCCAAACCGCCACCTACTGCTGCCAATGTAATCCAAAGTGCTTTCTTTTTCTTCTTGGGCTTTGCAACATTCTGTACAGGCATCTGTCCGTATCCGGGCTGTCCTTGCACAGGCCTCTGTCCATAACCGGGTTGCCCCTGTACAGGTCTCTGTTGCATCATCTGCCCCTGAGGTTGCACAGGACGCCCTTGTACATTCTGCCCCTGAGGTTGCATAGGACGCACCTGCATCGCCGGATTCTGTGTCTGCATTGGACGTGCAGGCATCATTGTTGCCTGTGGTCTGACATTTTGCGGTTGCATCGGTTGTCCGGAATACATATTGTTCTGCTGTTGTGCAGAATTACCCGAATACATACTATTCGGCTGCTGAACAGGATTAACAGGTGTAGCTGCGGTGTTTGTCACACCGGCATTTTTCCCCGGCACCTGGTTCATATATACTTTTGCAGGACTTCCTTCTAAAATAGTGAAATGAAATCCACATTTATCACATATCAATTCATCCTTTTCAATAGGATCTCCACACTTAATACAATAGAGCATGTTACCCTCCTTCCGTCACTTCGTGACTTCTTTCGTGTAATACTTATTTCTCTTTTATTGAAATAACACCTGCCATGGTTCCGCGACGCCCCTTCGTTGCGCGATGGGAAAATAACACATCCCTGTTACAGCAGGTACAGATTCCGGAAATGGTAATATTCTCCGGCAAAACACCTCTGTCAGTTAATGTAGCCCAAATGACACGCCATAAATCAATGTCATAGTGACCGTTTTCTTTTTCATAATACCAACCATCACCCAAATACGTCAAATCCGTGAAATCATAAAAAACATCTTCATCCACTTCAAAACAACACATACCAATGGATGGTCCGATACCCGCAACAATATCTTTTACATCGCAGTCATAATCCGAAACCATGCGTTCTACCATCTTGCCTGCAATTTCCTTTACGGTACCACGCCAGCCGGAATGCGCAATTCCTACAACCTTTTTTACCGGGTCGTAAAAATATACCGGTACACAATCTGCGAAGGTTGCTGTTAGCACAAGCCCCGGCACATTGGTCAAAAGGCCATCGATTCGCTCGTAGGTAAAAGGCTTTAACAAACCGCATCCCGCATCTTCTTCCGTCACGTTTCTAATGTTTGCTTCATGGGTTAATTGTCCGATTACCACTTTATTCATATCCAGATGCAAGGTATCACAAAAAATCCGGTAATTCTCCAAAACATTTTCCATGGAATCCTCGGTATTAATTCCAAGATTCATGGTCCTGTAAAATCCTCCGCTGACGCCGCCTTCTCTGGAAGAAAACGCGTGTACAATATCATCATATTTATCAAACTCAGGAAAGGTGTAATATAACACTTCTCCAACAAAATTCTGTTGCATAAAAATCCCCTCACTTATCTACAAGTATAACCGATAGAATTTCAACTGTAAAGAACATAAAAAACGTATGCATCCTATCAATTGACATCGCTACACGTTACCCGAACAGTTAACTGGACCCAGGTTGCCTTGCGGCACCCGGAAGGTTCCTCTTAGTGCTGCTTTGTTCCCAACCTGACACGGTTCGTGGATTTCCGTCGCGCAAGACCCGAGCTTAAGCGCCACTTATCCGGGGCAGCTGTAACGATGCCGATTCATAAGATGCATACGGCATACCTAGTATACTTATTTTTTAAAATATTGTCAATGAATTTCTATTGTGCCTTCAATCGTTGTCTCAATGCCTTAAAAAATTCCTTCAGCATCTGACTGCACTCTTCTTCCAGCACCCCTTCTTCAATCTCTACCTGATGGTTAAAAGCAGGCATCTGTAAAAGATTGATAATCGTACCCGCACATCCGGCTTTGACATTGCGGCACGCCTGTACCACCTTAGGGATTCGAGCCTGCACAATGGCTCCCGCACACATCTGGCAAGGCTCCAAGGTAACATACAATGTACATTCCTCTAAGCGCCAGTCCCCCAGCTCCTTACTTGCCATTGCAATTGCATTCAATTCCGCATGAGACAAGGTATTTTGGTCTGTTTTACGGCGGTTATAACCTCTTCCGATAATTTTATCCTGATAAACAATCACACAGCCTATAGGCACTTCGCCCAATTCATAGGCCTTACGTGCTTCCGTGATTGCTTCGCGCATATATAATTCATGGCTGCTGTTTTCCTTTGCTTTCTTTCCGGTTGCCATAGTCATTTCACCATCCATATCATTTATCAAAAAATAATTATTTCTTATAAAAATAGCCGCAGGCTATACCTACGGCTATATCATATCTCATATTTGATTTTCTTGCAAATTAAACCATTTTTTCCTTACGGAAGATTACAAGGTTTCTTGCAGGTGTATTACTTGTACGGGGTTCCGGCTGAACTCTGTCAAGTTGCCAACCAGCCTGGCTGTATCTGTTCAACATTTCTTCAAAGGTTTCAAAATCGCCGGTAAGATGTCCCTTAGGTCTTTCTGCCTCTGTATAAAGACGATCAACCACTTCAACTCTATATTCGTAAGAAATGTTTGCCATACGCTCTAATTTAGCGTTCATGGCTGACATTGTATTTAACATACAAACGTTTAACGCATCTCTTAATTCGTTTACGCCGGCCTTCTCAAATAAATCCTGCTCAACAACACTCTTTCTCTTAATGATAACGGTATCATATCCTTCAGAGCATTCCAAAATCATCTTCTTTGCATATTCAAGATTATCCACACGACGGCGGTAACCCTTTTCATCCAAGTAATTCAGCGCTGCTGCCTGGATGTTCTCGTCTGTCTTAGGCAAACCGGTATCAATATATTCCTCGGTTTCACTAATGGAAGAAGTCTGAATATAAGAGCTGTTACGGATTTCTTCCAACATTACTTTCTTTAAATCTGCCATGTTCTTTCCCCTCTTCAAACATTTTATTTCTCGTCCGTAGACGAAATCCACGTCTAGTATAGCATATTATTTTACAAACATGAACGGAAAAAGCACATTTTTCCAGCAAAATAGGCATTTTGCACAAAATACAAGTCTTATTTTTAGGCACAGGACCCAAGAAAATAAAAAACTTGCAATTATGGGCTCAAAAAAACATAATAGAAGAAGGAAAAACTTGCAGGAGGCACAAGAATGCTAATACACGGACTAAACAAAACAACACTTTTAGATTATCCCGAACATGTTGCATGTACGGTTTTTTGCGGCCACTGCAATTTCCGATGCCCTTTTTGTCAGAATGCAGATTTAGTATTGAATCCCGCATCCCAGCCCTGCATTTCAGAAGATGAATTCTTTAGCTTTTTATCCAAGCGAAAAGGGATGCTGGAAGGCGTTTGCATTACCGGCGGTGAACCCACCCTGCACAAAGATTTGCCGGACTTTATTGCCCGCATCAAAGAGCAGGGTTTGTTGGTAAAACTGGACACCAACGGTTACCAACCGGAAATACTGAAAAAGCTTATGGAGGAAAACTTAATTGATTACGTTGCCATGGATTTAAAATCCTCAAAAGAAGGAGAAGGCTATGCCATCGCCGCCGGATTAGCCGGCTTTAATCTTTCTGCCATAGAAGCCTCCGTAGAACTTTTAATGCACGGAAATATTCCTTATGAATTCCGCACCACAGTCGTCAAAGAATTACACAACAAAGAACACTTTGAGTCCATTGCAGAATGGATAAAAGGGTGCCGTGCATATTATCTGCAGTCATATACCGAAAGCGGCTCCATTCTTCAATATGCATTACCCGAAGACGCACGTATCTTAAAAGCGTCTCAATTAACTCCTTATACTCCGGAAGAATTAAAAGCAATCGTTACCCTTTTAAACGAAAATGGAGTTCCCGCCAAATTACGCGGAATCGCATAATTTTTTTATAATTCCACCCTGTACAGGTAATACCCCAAATCTCCGGAATGCTCATAGCCTTCAAATCCAAACATTGCAGCGGAAGTCTGCTCTTTTTTTACAAATTCGCCGGGTACTCCCACATAAAAGAAGGTCCCCTTCTCTTGTGTATATTCGCCTAAAATCATATGTCTGTACTGATAAAAACCATGCATCAGATAAGAGTTTTGATTTAGCGAATGATACTTCGGATTTAACAATTGCAAGTCCACAGGCTTAATGGATACATAAGGACCTTGCCCTTTAAAGGGATACAAAATCGGATACTTTTTCTTAATCACCTCCCACTTGTCGGCTCCTTCATTCTCTATATTTGACATATCTTCTGTGGCAACTATTTTTTCTATATTAACTTCATCTCGCCGGTCAGCCACCGGCAAGTCCAGCAAATCCGCCACGCCATAACAATCATTGCCAAATGCCAAAAATAACTTCTTATCATAATTTGCATTCAATTTTTTCAGTTCTATTTCAAAAGTACTGCCTCCCCGTCCGTTACATATATGTATCTCTCCAAGTTTCTCTTCTCCCCGTCCGTCTCCGATACTCACTTTGCATATACTGTTTTTCCATTCCACAGGACCTGCGATATCCACCACAATTTCCAATTTGTCATCATCCAGTTTTTGCTTTATAATGCCGATACTTCTGCTTTTGATTCCGTTTATGTAATAGTCAATAAAACTCGTTTTCCTTTTATAACAAAACATGTCCTCTCCTCCACACTTTTTATTAAATGTATGAAAGAAAGGACATGTTTATGATTTCTTTTTTAATAATGTTACATGGATACAGTCCGTCGGACAACTCTGTATACATTTACCGCAACGGATGCACTCGGCAGAGTTTGGTTTCGCATACACCGGAATATCCATAGGACAGACATTTTTGCATTTTTTACAATCAATACAGGCATCCTTGTCCACATGAAATCTTGACAGGGAAATCGGATTAAACCACCCGTAAATTGCCCCTAACGGACACAAATATTTACAAAACGGCCGATACACCCACAAAGACCATAAAAGAATTACGATTAACACGGATAACTTCCAGATAAACAATCCGCCCAAGGCCTGCTGCAACCCCGGATTAGAAGCAATCAAAGGAATCCCTCCAAACAGTGTTCCCGACGGACATATATACTTACAAAACCAAGGATCTGATACGCCGTAGGCTCCCAGTGCAAACATCGGAAGCAGAATTACCATAACCGCCAACACCACGTATTTAGTCCAAACCAACACTTTGTGACCCGGCATGTTTTTACGCTTTTTAAAAAAAGGAATTTTGTAAATCAAATCCTGTACCAATCCAAAGGGGCACAAAAAACCGCATACGACCCTACCAAGAATCGCACCCGTAAACAAAAAGAAGCCAACCACATAAAAAGACATTTTATACTTCGGACTTCCAAGCACCGCCTGCAACGAACCAATAGGGCAGGAGCCCAACGCACCCGGACAGGAATAGCAATTCAATCCCGGAAGGCAAATTCTTTTACCGGGTCCCTGATATATTTTCCCCCGTAAAAAACCTGCAATATATCCGTTGGATAACGCCATAAAAGCCAATTGCACAGCCAATCTGAACTTTTGAAATAATTTTTTGAAAAACTTACCCAAGACCGATACACTCCATACAAATATAGATTGCTTTTTGATAAAGCACTGCTACCTCTTCGCGAAAAATTCCGAGTACCATAAAAAGGATGCCAATGGACATCACAATCCAAAATAACGGATGTATTCTTTTTTTCTCCATATCGCAACTCCTTTCCCGGCAAATATCATTCCTATATAAAATTGGCGTCACAAGGACGCCAACTTCTCATCAATTAATTCTTTCCAACTTTCTTTATCCATAGAGCCTACCACAGTATCAATAATCTCGCCCTGACTGTTCACAAAAAACGTTGTAGGCACATATTGAACATCCTGTAAACCCCAGTCATATAACTCCTGTGTTAAAAGCAAATGTGTATAATCCGCACCGGTCTCCTTCACTATTGTATTTGCATACTCAAGAGACTCTCGGTTCATAACATCCATGGGAACACCTATAATGCGTACATCCATAGCTTCATACTCTGCTGCCAATTCACCCAGGCTTGGCATTTCAGCAATACAGGGTCCGCAATAGGTCGCCCAGACATTCAAAACCGTAAGCTTTGACTCCGTAAATATTGCTTCCGTCACTTCTGTTCCGTACAAATCCGTTGTTACGAAACCGTCACTCCCGGTGGCAACCTGCGTCTGTGTATTTCCTCCGTAACCACAACCGCTTATCATCAGTAATATCATGCACAATAGCAAGATAAAACTTTTCCTTTTCATCTTCATTCAGATACTCCTCACTAATCCGGCATCTGCTCATCAAGATAATTAGTATAATTAACAACCATCAGGGCAATCTTTAACGTAAGGGCATCATCAAAAATTCTGATATCCAAACCGGTTGCCGCTTTTAACTTCTCAATACGATATACCAACGTATTTCGATGTACATATAACTGACGGGCAGTTTCCGACACATTCAAATTATTATCATAAAATTTATTCACTGTCATTAATGTTTCTTCATCCAGTTCTTCCGGAATATTATCTCCAAAAATCTCCTGAATAAACATACGGCACAGATTTACCGGCAACTGATAGATCAGTCTTCCGATACCCAAGGCATCGTATGCGATAATATCGCGATGCTCATAAAATATCTGACCTACATCCAATCCCATTTTGGCCTCTTTATAAGACTTGGATATTTCACGAAGTTCTTTTACAACGGTACCGTAAGATACGCGGGATTTCACTAACACTTCCGTGTTCATAATATCCAGTAAAAGTCTTGCAATCTGTTCCATATCGGCATATTCTTCATCTGCCTCAAGGGTATGCACAAGAATTACATTTTTTTCATCTACGGCAGTTACATAGTCATCCATTTTTTCCGCAAATGCACTCTGAATAATTTCCTGGGCCTCTCTGCTTTTTTCTTCTGATACTTCCGTCAAAAATACAATTCTTCTGGCCTGTGCCGGAATTCCAAGTTTCTTGGCACGATTATAAATATCAACCAATAACAGATTATCCAGAATCAGATTCTGCATAAAATTGGTATGGTCGTACTGCTCTTTGTATGCCACAAGAAGATGCTGCAATTCATTTACGGCAATTTTACCGAAAATGTAACCATCCGACTGACTTCCTCTGGAAATCAATACATATATTACTTCTCCGTCTTCTTTTACCTTGAAAAGATAGTTCCCGCCAATAATCTGACTGTCAGCCGGAGATTCAAAAAAGCTTTTCATATGTGCAATGTCCAAGCTGTCCTTGCTAAAAGTGCTTGCCATCATAACACCCTGCACATCAATTACGCAGAAATCTACTTTGGTTAAATCTTTTAATTCATCGATACATGTTTGAATGACCTGTTTTGTAATCATTTCAAAACCCCCGTTATCTACCGCATTCAGCTATGCGGTTATGTTCCGTTAAAAGAACGGGAAACGTTTTTTCTTATTTTCTTCAGCCTTTTTCATAGCATTGGCTGCCACATCCCAAGCAGATACTTCTTCCGGTTCTGCCTGCTTTGCATTCTCTGCATTTTCTTTCGCTACAACCTGCTCAGACATATCCTTTTCAACGTCTGTTTCTTCGGGTACATTCTTCTTCACCGCTTTTAAAACAATGGCAGAAGTAGGCGGAAGCGTTACTTTTACTTTACCGTCAACAACATCATATTCAAATTCACCTGTGGTATAACCGTCGGCATAAGTAAAAATCAGACGTTGCATTTTATATTCCTTAGGAACACCGGCTTCCCAAACACTTACCTCTTTGGTAATCTCGTTGTAATTATTGTTTACCAATACTACAATCTGCTCACCGGCCAACATTCTTGCATACGCGATGTAATTATAATCAGCGCCCAAATTCATTAAAGAACCTGTAAGGATTTCTTTATGCGCCTTATGCACCTTAATAATTTCTTTATGGAACGCAATCAAATCATGATCTTCATTTCCCCAGGGATAGGTTCTTCTGTTATCCGGATCGGTAAATCCGCATACACCGGCCTCATCACCGTAATAAATGGTAGGTGCTCCGGGCCATGTCATCTGCACCACAACCGCTTCTCGAAGTACTGCTTTATTAACACCTTCATTCGCCGCCTGACAACCCAAAGTATGCATACGTCCGACCTTGTGATTGGTTCTAGTAAGGAATCGGGAATGGTCATGGTTACTTAACTCATTCATGGCAATCTGCAGAGAGGGGGTAGTAAAGTTCGTACCATGGTGGTTCATCGCACCCCAGAAACTATCCGCATTACCCAATAAATCCTCACGATAATCATCACTGTGCTTCTGCATACCGGTCAAAAACCATGTCAACGGCTCCATAAAAGCATCGTAGTTCATGACCGTATCCCACTCTTTACCGTTTAACCATGCCCTCGGCGAACCATAGTGTTCCGCAAGCACAATGGCATTGGGATTCGCTCTTCTCACCTCAGCACGGAAATCATTCCAGAACTGATGGTTAAATACGGGAGAATGCCCCAAATCAGCTGCAACGTCAAGTCTCCAACCGTCCACATTATAAGGCGCGGAAACCCACTTGCGACCAATATATAAAATATAGTCATAAAGTTCCTTAGAACCTTCGTAATTCAACTTCGGCAAGGTATCATGTCCCCACCATCCATCATAGGTGGTATTATAGGGCCACTGCTCCTGATGGAAGCGGAAGTAATCATGATATTCACTGTCCTGATCTATGAACGCACCCTTTTTATAGCCTTTCTGGCCTTCATAAATACGCTCTCTGTCCAACCACTTATTAAAAGAACCGCAGTGATTAAATACACCGTCTAAGATTACCTTAATTCCGCGTTTGTGCGCCTCTTCAACCACTTTGGCAAATAATTCGTTACTTGCTTCCAGATTCTTCTTGTTTGCTACACGATTAATGTACTTGGTTGCATAACGGTTCTCGCGCTGCCCATCGTTTAAAAGTTCGCCTTCATCCTCCACAATTTTACCGATATGCGGATCAATATAGTCATAATCCTGAATATCATATTTATGATTAGAGGGCGATACAAAGATAGGGTTAAAATAAATTACATCAATGCCCAAATCTTCCAAATAATCCATCTTATCAAGAACACCCTGCAAGTCACCGCCGTAGAATTCACGGACACCCATTGCCGCAGGATATTTGTTCCAGTCATCAACCTTCTGGGAATAATCTCCCAAGTACATATATTCTCTGGTTTCCACATCGTTGGTGGGATCACCGTTATAAAAACGGTCCACATATATCTGGTACATAACTGCACCTTTGGCCCATTCCGGAGTAGAAAATCCGGGAATAATACGGAAGTTATAATAGTCCTGAAGTTCACGGGTTACACCGCGCATATTATAAAAACAACGAAGCTTACCAACTTTAATCTCAAAATAATATTGGAGTTCCTCTTCGCCCACAGGCAAGGTACATTCATAATAATCGAATTCTTCATCCCGTGCCACTTTGTCCATGGGATAGTTCTCGCCCTTCATTACCAGGTTGACCATATCAATATTATTACGTGCAGCACGAAAGCGAATGGATACCTTCTCTCCCACCTTTGGCTCTACCGGAGAAACATAGTCTGCCGTAGTATCAGAAAAGAGCGCTCTCTTGTTTAAAAGAGGACGCATTGACGAAATATAATGACAGGATTTCTCAAGCTCAAAACAATGATTTATATTCATTACAAAATACCTCACTTTATCCTATATTTTATTATATTTCAAGGGGGCACGCAAGTGTTTATTATGAGAGTTTTTGATACAAAGAAAAAAAGACAATTCATAAATGAACTGTCCTTTTCAGAGAAGGTATTTGTCTTATGGGGTATAGCAAAAAACTATAATGTATTGGGGGGGTTACATCTAGAAGTATAGCACCGCCACCCCCTTTGTGCAATCCACGGAATTCACAAATATTACAAAAGCTTACAATTGTTTTTGGCAATTTTGCACAATAAAAAGTCGCCATTTTTCACAATGACGACTTTTTTCGTTGGTTTTTCATATTTTTTAAGCATTTTGCACACGGTTCTCAAACAATGCTTCAAATTCCTCTCTTGTGATGCGTTCTTTCTCAAGAAGCAACTCGGAAGAAGCATGTAAAATATCCATATGCTCCATAATAATTTCTTTTGCTTTTGCATAGCACTCATCGATAATAGATTTTACCTCCATATCGATATCGCCGGCAATCTTTTCGCTGTAAGGTCTGGTCTGCGCTAAATCGCGGCCGATGAATACTTCATCGCCGTCACTGTCGTAATTGATAACGCCTAAGTTTGACATACCGTAAACCATAACCATATCTCTGGCAACCTGGGTTGCCTTGCGGATATCGCTTGACGCACCTGTAGTAATATCATCAAAGATTAACTCTTCCGCAATACGACCGCCTAACGAAACCATAATATGCTGTTTCATCTGTCCCTTGGTATGGAACATCTCATCCTTCTCAGGCAAAGGCATGGTATAGCCTGCCGCACTTCCGCCGGTAGGAATAATGGATACGGTATAAACCGGGTCCATATCCGGCAATACATGGAATAAAATTGCATGACCGGACTCATGATACGCGGTAATCTTTCTTTCCTTTTCGGAAACTACCTTGCTCTTCTTCTCGGTACCGATACCAACCTTTAAGAATGCTTTGGTAACATCTTCTTCCCTGATATATGCACGGTCTTCTTTTGCTGCCAAAATCGCCGCTTCGTTTAAAAGATTCTCTAAGTCCGCACCCGTAAATCCGGCTGTAGTCTGCGCAATCTTCTTTAAGTCTACATCATCGCCAAGAGGCTTATTCTTAGCATGGACGTTAAGAATTTCTTCACGTCCGCCCACATCAGGTCTGCCCACTCTGATTTTACGGTCAAATCGACCGGGACGAAGAATCGCCGGGTCAAGAATATCCACACGGTTGGTTGCCGCAAGCACGATAATTCCGCTGTTCTCACCAAAGCCATCCATTTCTACCAGCAACTGGTTCAAGGTCTGCTCACGTTCATCGTGACCGCCACCCATACCGGTACCTCTTCGTCTTGCAACCGCATCAATCTCATCGATAAAAACGATACAAGGCTTGTTGGCGTTTGCCTCTTCAAACAAATCTCTTACTCTGGAAGCACCCACACCAACAAACATTTCCACAAAGTCAGAACCGGAAATACTGTAAAACGGCACACCGGCCTCACCTGCAATTGCTTTAGCAAGCAAGGTTTTACCGGTTCCCGGAGGTCCCTCAAGAAGCACACCCTTGGGAATTCTTGCACCCACCTTGGTAAAAGCATTAGGGTCTTTTAAGAATTTAATGATTTCTTCCAAATCGTCTTTTTCTTCTTTTAAGCCGGCAACATCTTTTAAGGTTGTCTTGCCGTCTTTAATCATACGCGCACGGCTCTTACCGAAGTTCATCATCTTACTTCCGCCGCCTGCAGCTTCCGATTGTGCATTCATAAACATTACAAAGAAAAATGCACATATGCAAAGGATAATCAACGGAGGTAACATATAAGTCAAAAACCAATTATCCTGAGGGACCTCTCCTACAACAGGATCCAGACCATTGGCTCTTAAATACTCCTCCATTGCTTTCACGTCTGTTACGTTTAATGTTCTTGTAACTCCGGTGGTGGTAACAATCTGTATCTTTCCACCATCTGATTCTTTTGTTTGTTCGATGATTACGGATTCGATTTCTCCTTTTTCTACGGCAGTCTCCAAATCACCTCTGGTAAAAGAGTAGCTTCCGAAATCCATGGTACCGATCCACACCGCAATCATAAGCAGTATGATAATCAGAAAAAATATCGGCCCTACTCCTGCTCTTCTTTCCTTATTCACCTAAATAATCTCCTATCTGTAAATCTATAATTTAACACACTTCTTCGGTCTACAACTTCAATATTCTCTCCGTTCACGCAACCAACATGTGCTTTTAGTCAATTTCTACCACACCCACATAAGGGTAATTGCGATGTTTCTGTGCACAATCCAATCCGTAACCTACCACAAACAAATCCGGAATCTGGAAACCGGTATAATCCACATCCACTTCCACCACTCTGCGCTCCGGTTTATCAAGAAGTGTACACAATGCCAAACTTGCAGGTTTGCGGCTCTCCAAAAGTTCCATAAGTTTACTTAATGTCCTTCCGGAATCAATGATATCTTCCACCACAAGCACTTCTTTTCCTTCAATGGAGTCATCCAAGTCTTTTACAATTCTAATCTGCCCGCTGGACTCCGTTCCGTCGCCATAGCTTGAAACAGACATAAAGTCGATGGTTACCGGCACGGTAATGCGTTTTGCCAGTTCACACATAAAAAATGCCCCGCCTCTTAATACGCATATTAAATGTAATTCTTTTCCTTCATATGCTTTGCTTATTTCTGCGGCCATCTCACGCACTTTTTTATCTACTTCTTCTTCCGGAATTAAAACTCTAATCTTCTCCATCTTCTCTTCCTCCTATGGTAAGCTCCAGAACACGCTCTGTTTTCTCAGACACCTTGTAAAAACTGCTGATACGGTATCCCGGCACCCACATAATATGATTATCATCTGCCAGAATCCAAATCTCATCCCTTTTATATGCAGGGATTTTTTCCTGAATAAAATATTCCTTTAATTTTTTACGACTTCCTTTTTCGTCAATGGTCAGATAGTCACCTTCCAACCTTTTACGAAATACGGCACAACTATTTATTTTATCATAATCAAACCATTTCGTATATGTTTTTTGCGGAATATTTTGTAAATCAAAATCTGTTAACAACTTTGCCTGAACACAGCCCAATCCTTCCGGCTCAAAAAACACTTCCGGATTATGCTCCAACTCACTGCGTGAAAGCAATGCAACAAGCGATGTTGCCTCCTTGCCGGACTCCTTCCTAACCAAAATACCGTCAACCGTTCTATAAGCGCATACACCGCCGGGCAATGAAATTTGCCTACCCGACTGCAAGCCTAATAATTTGATTACTTCCTGCACATGTATCTTGGTCAAATCCTTAGCACATCCGCCCGCATGCTCCAACACCTTATAAACCACTCTGGACACTATAAAAGGATGCTCTTTTAACAGTAACTGCCCATCCATAAAAATACCACCGTCTTTGAGCTGACAACAGTGTTCCCACGCAGTATTTGTTTGCACTTCCAGGTAGTGCTCTGCCTGTTGCAGGCTAAAAGCAGTTTCGGCAATACGCCTTTTTACACCGGGATACATTTTATCTGCTGCCGACAGAATTTCATGACGAATATAATTTCTGGAATATTCCACCGATTCATTGGTTTCATCCGTTTGCCAAACAATACCGTTGTCTTGGAGATATGCCTCAATCTCCTCTCTTCCGGTATCCAGTAACGGCCTGATGATATCACCGTTTACAGGCGCTATGCCTCCCAGTCCTTTTATATTGCTTCCGCGAAATAAATGAAACAATACTGTCTCTGCACAATCTTCCCGATTATGAGCAACCGCTATTTTATCGACATGATATTCTTCTTTCAATTCTTCAAAAAAAGCATATCTTACATTTCTGCCCGCCTCTTCAAAAGTGAGTTTCTCCTGCTTTGCAACTGCTTGCACATCCACTCTTTTTACATAACACGGAATGTTTAAATCTTTGCACAAACCCTGCACATATTCTTCATCCCGAAAAGCAGTCTCACGAAACAAATGATTGACATGAGCACAAATAAGATGCAAATCCAAATCATTACGAAGTTTGGACAGCACAGAAAGAAGGCAGACCGAGTCCGCCCCACCGGAAACACCCACAAGAATGGTATTTCCTTTTTTTATCATATGATGTTGTTTCATATAATTGGTAACTTTTGTAATCATGTTCTAAATATAGCTAAATTTTGTGAAAAATTCAAGTCTGGGAGCCCTCTGTAACCAGTTTTCCTACTAAAATTGTCATATCATCGCGAATACGTCCCGCACATCTTCGAATTGTACACTGCATCAGATAGTTTGCTGCCTCCTCCACATCCCTAATTTCCATTTTTTCATAAGTCTGTAAAAGTGACTTTTCATCTCCGAAACACTCTAAAACTCCGTCCGTTATCATCAAAATACTGTCGCCCTCTGTAAGCTCATATACTGTTTCCTCTTTTTCTTTTACCTGAAAGCCCAACGGATATCCCGTATTTTTGACCCTTTCTATCTTTTCGCACCTTTTAATAAAACTGTCATACGCTCCATATTTATGAAAGAATGCCTTCCCTTCTACCAAATCTATCATACAGGCATCCATTGTCGGCATATTTTGTTCTCTGCCCTGTGCCACATACAACCCGTTTACCATATCTGCAGCTTCCGCCATGGAAAAGCCGATATCCATGTATTTCTCCACCAGTTCCAATGCTCTTTCACTATCCGCGCATGCCTCTTCTCCCGAACCGGCGCCATCGGAAATCATACAAACCTTTTGGGTGCCGGAAATATCATAGACCAAATAATTATCCCCGGACACCGTTTCCCTTTCTTTGGAAGCCGTAGCAATACCTGTTTGAAATAAAAAGTGCCCTTTGCATTCAAAAATATATGTATCGTACTCATAGGCCACAAAAAATAAATTTTCTTTGGCCGAAATCAGTGGCACCCCGAACATCTCTGTTAAAACCACGGCAATATCCTCCGTGGTATAATCTGCATTTCTTTGACCGCGCATGGTTAATACAAACTGAATGGTATTATGTTTTCTAAGCAGGAAAATTTCTTTTAAGAGAATACCGTGCTTTGCCAGCCCGTTTTTTAACATTCGTATTTTTCTTGCATTGGGCGTACTGTATGTAAGACTTTCCTCAGCCAACTCTTCCATACATTCCGCCATCTCCTTTAAGCGAAGTTCCATAATCTTTCTGTTCTCGCGTAACGTTTTCTGAAACATAATTTCTCTTCTGTCCGATATCGCCGCATCGCACGTGCCTTCCATTGTCTGAAACGAATGCGAAAGTTCCCTATACGCATCTGCCAAAAGCAATATACGTTTTCTTCCATATGCAGGTAGCAGCTTTGCTTCTTCCTTTTTGTCCAAACCCATTTCATAACCTCCTGCATGTCCATTTTTTACAGCCAAAAAATCATGGCATCCCATGAGCTCTAAGTATAACAGACCCCTTACGCAATATTTGTCGAAGCAACTACAGGTTTTTCTATTTCTTTCCGACGGATTTTTCACTTTCCTCGTTGCCATAACAAAAAAGCCACATCTTTACAGATATGACTTTTCACAATGTATGTAATTATACTAATTTACCACCACAATAAGGACAGTATCTTGTACCATCGGGCACGCCCATGCAATGAGGGCATTTCAAGGGATAATTTGCCTTCTCTTCTTCCGTAAGCCCGGCACCATCCATAAGATGTACCATCGTTTCTTCATCATAGTTTGGCATGTTTTTATTCATGGCATGGAACGCAGCCTCTCTCTTTGCCTGTTCTGCTTCCGCTGCCGCCTTCTGAGCTGCCAAAGCTTCCGCTTGTTTTTTATCTGCATATTCCTGCTGTTTTTCCTGAATCTTGCTGCTGACGCCCATTACAATTGCCGTACCGAGGGCACTACCCAACGCATTACCCATAGCATCGCCAAAACTTCTGCTGCCGTAGCCTCTGTTGCTGTTAATAATACTTCTTCCGACATTGCTTACAATATTGGCTGCCGTATTGGTTGTTGTATTATAATTTGTTCTCAAATGTCTGGGTGGATTATTTGTAGTGGATGCAAATCGGGTAAGATTGGGTTGAGGAATATGTCCCATCCGATTTCCCGATGTAAAATTACTCATATTATTTATGGCAGAACCAAACGCCCTGCTACCAATATTTTTGTTGTTTTTATTTCCAAATCCGCTTACCTTACGCGAACCGCCTAATAATGCCATCTTTTATCCTCCTGCCATCTGCAATTAAATGTATCTGTATCACTTTTATTCTGTGCAATTAACTAACAACTTCTCCCACATACCTCTGGTCTGCTCATTACACTCCAATGCATACACTCTTTCTACTTCCGCATAAAGTTCTGCATCCGCATCTTTCAAAGTTGCATCCGTATCTTTCATCCAGCCGAGCAACGCTTTGGCTGCCATATTGCGCCAACGGGTGATGGGCGATTGAAGACATGTCTTGATCATTTTTCTTCCCTTTCCGGGATACTTATCCAAATGTTGTACAATCATGTCGAGCTTAATTTTACCCTGTACATCACCTAAACCAAACTCATCTCCCATGGCATTCGGGAAATTAGCATAGTTAATTTCCCTGTCACATAGTTCAAGGAACTCATCCACAAATTTATTATTCGCAAATAAATAATAACAAAAATTATAATATTTTTCAAAATCCATTTTCATCAAACGAATTATATGCTTTGACATATCCAAATCATACATTTTGGCAATCCGCATACATTCATGGGTATTCTTTTCCACATTCTCCACAATGTAAGCGTGAATATCCAGACGCTCCAGAACTTCTTTTACCTTAGCTTCCACGGCCCCGGCATTTTCAATTTCACTGTTTCTAAAATAAGATGCAATATCTGTAAGCAATGCAACCTGCTCGGCATCCCAATTGTGTTTTTTACATTCTTCCAAATAAAACAGGGTAAGTTCTATAGGATATTCTAATGCCGACATACCCTGGCAAGGTCCTTCATCCAATAAGCCGGACATAATATCAGACGCCCCTTGAAATTGTTCATCCGACAAATTGCCTTTTTCAAGGCGCTCATACAAATCACATTTCATGGCACACTCATAGCCAAGGTATGCATACATAACATCGTTTTTACAACCGTGACAGAGAAGCCATTCTTTCTTTTCTGCGGTATCCGCCTGCATCATCTCTACCACATTTATTTTGCCCCAGCCCCGCAACTTTCTTGCCAGTTCAAAATATAATGTCTGCTTCTTGTCTTCATCCCAGTTTGCAGTATTATTTATTACATAATCCGTAAATTCTTCACAATAACCTAACGTTTTAAGCATATTACAAACGGCTTCATTTCCGGATAGGTTAAACAGTGACATAAGGCTAAGTCCCAGCTTTACCGTTTCTGACTTCTTTCCGTACTCAGCAAAACAAACCGCCAAACGAGCAATTTTATCCGCGTCATATTCAGCCCTGTTTTCATAAACACTTTGCAAAAGTCCGTTTCGCATAGTGGCCATCTTAATGTCCTTTGCCTTTTCAGACTCAAACTTTTCCATGGCATCAATTGGTTCCATGACAAGATATTCTTTTAAAACAGGAATAAAAGAATCATTTTCATCAGCAACAGACGTATGATGCCCTATGATTCCTTCCAAGGCTCCGGGTGCAAAACGTATTTCTTTGCCGCTGCATTCTCTCTCTTCCACCACGAAATCAACAGGCAATTCCCCTTGCTCTTTAATACATTTATAAATTCTTCTATATATGCTTTCCACCAATGTTTTCCTCACTATTGTCTGTTATAATAATCAATTCCTGCGTTCGGGTTAAAATATGTTCTGATATATCCATCCTGCGAAACCACTACAAACTCGTTGGTTTCCTCCACATAATATACATCATCGCCATCCTCTGATTCAATTTTATGCAACGCATCCGGATTGATAATTACTTTATAAGCTGCAAGTTCATATTCTTCTGCAGAATCAAAGCCCATCTCAATACCATGTTTATCATAATGCTGATCCAGCAAATAATCATTACGGAAGGTGATTTCAGCTACGGTCACTTCCTGAACAACCGGCTCTTCACTGTTATCTTCCTCACTTACCGTTTCCTCATATGAAGCTTCTTCACTGACAGATTCCTCTTCCGTGCTAATCGTTTCTTCTGTCTCAGTCTCTATTGATTCCGATACTGCTTCGTCAACATCACTAATTTCCTCCTCCGCGAAATCAGCATCTTCCATATCATCATATGCTTCCTCACTGACAATGGCGGTCGGTTCACTGTATCCCTGCTCTTCACCGGTCTCCCCACCAAATCCAAGGAGTGATGCTATTGCAACGATAATCAACGAAATAATTGTTGTAATAATTTTACCCAAACCATTTTTTCCACCTGTATTTTGATTTGCCTTCTTCATTTTACTCTCTGTTTCATCCTTTCAGGTATCATTTCATGTATATCACAAATTTCATTCACACGACAATTCTATTATATCCTCTCGCTTACCGTTGTGCAATCCTTCCTTCATACTGTATATAAATCTTTTTATAAAAATCAATATAATTTGAAATACTGCGGCTTTTTCTTCTTTTGGTGCCTTTACCAAACCGCAAATTGCCTTTGCAATACCCCGCGCCATTCCTGTATTCTCACCCGCAATAATATCCGGCAAACCAACACGCTCCAGAAATTGAATCAGATAATATCGTTGCAAATTGGTTGTCGCTACCACTACATCATCCAATATTTGATTCCTGAATTCGGACGCGCAGGTCTGCTCGGCCTTCACAAGTCTATTTCCTTTTACTACCCAGGAAAACGGGTCGTGCTGCCCGAAAACCGGATTCCTTGCATAAGCTTCTCTTACAACGGATTTGATAAAAGAAACAACACCGGGATTATCCTGTAACAACAAACCGATAATGCTGTCCTGCGGATAAAAGTTATGCAATTTTTGTTTTAGTTCTTCATAGCCGTCAGAATAGTTTCCGGCAAACTCCGGATTCACTCCCGGTCCGTCAAAATTATCAATTCTCACTACTTTATCCCTAATATAAGAATTGCACATTACATATGCCGAACTTACATTGCTGCCGCCTTTGGAATGCCCGGTCATATAGATTCTCTTAGATTCACTATTTTTTAAATAACGGAAGGATTCCAACTGTGCGCCGGTTCCCATGATATTGTGTGCAAGACGAAAATCCTCTTTCCAGCCTACTGTCGTCCCATCCGTTCCGCGCATCGCAATGACTGAAGTTCCCGCTCGGTTAATATCTATTGTAAAAGCCGCCCATTGAGTATCTGCCGTGGCGATTGCGTGCATATGGTGCATGATGCATCCGGCATATCTTTTACAATTCGCAAGCCCCCGAACAAAGGTCCGTTCGTCCTCTGAATACACCTCTGTAAAATTCGGATGCTCCATAATTACTCTTGCAAATTCAGGTAACGCAATTTTCAATGTTTTATAATCCTTAAAAATATGTTCAAACGGGAAGTATGACAACTGTGCAAAGATAAGCGCATCTACCTCATTATAATTTTCTTCGGCTAAAGGTGCATTGGCATATGAAATATATGTATTTATATTTGAAATACGATTCATAAGATAACCTTTCAAAAAGCGATATATTTATCTTATGCACTTCTCTTGTCTTTGGTCCCAATTCAAAAAGCTGCCTGATGCTTTCCCTTCAAAGCATCAAACAGCTCTTTTTCGCGACACTTATTGTTTATGGTTAAGTCGTTCCAATAAAACATCATGGTCCGATAAAAAATTATACACCGCATCCTCCGAAAGCACACCGCGTTTTAAACTTTTTGGTATTTTACCTTCTTCGTCATCATGATAATCTTTCATCCACAGCGGACTTTCGTAATATGCTTCCAGTTCTTTTATTTTATCTTTTACCTTGTCATAATTCTCAAGTGCAACAGTTAACTCCCTGACCGCAACCTCCGCCTCATCCAAGACCGTTTCAAAATATTGAATTCTCTCAATTTGTTTCATCATTTAACATCCTGTTTTTACAAATTTGATTGTGGAAATATGCTTCCTAAATTTCTTTCTTAGCATTCTCAAGCACTTCTATTACCTTATCGCACCAGGCATCAAACTCAGGGTCATCTACCTGACATTCTTCCGGGTGTGCCATAATATAATCCAATGCAATTCTTACGCCCTGATCAAAGCGGACCGTAGTCTTCATATCGGGCACCGCTCTTTTTAACTTGCTGTTATCGAATACAACCGAAACCGACTTATCACCAATCAAACTTCCCGTAAAATCATATCCGTACTTATCACCGGTTGCCGCTAAAAACTCAGAAGATACATAATAGGGTTTTAACTCAACACCCAGTGCATCCGCAATTGTAGCGTAAATCTGATTCCAGCTTAAAGTCTCATCACCTGTAATGTGGAAAGCCTCGCCAATAGCATGACGGTTACCCATAAGCCCTGTAAAACCGATTGCAAAGTCCTTGTTAAAAGTTGCAGTCCAAAGAGAGCTTCCGTCCCCCTGAATAATCACAGGCTTGCCCGCCTGCATTCTTTTAATGACCTGCCAAAAGCCGTTTTTACCGTGAACGCCCAAAGGAATGTTACGTTCATCGTATGTATGGCTGGGGCGCACAATCGTGATTGGGAAACCTTCTTCACGATACTTCTTCATTAAGAATTCTTCGCAGGCAATTTTATCCCTGGAATACTGCCAGTAAGGATTTGCAAGTGTGGTTCCTTCCGTAATCACATAGGAAGCTGCCGGCTTGTGATATGCAGACGCTGAACTTATATAAATATACTGTCTGGTCTTATCTTTAAACAGGCGATAATCCCTTTCTACCTGTTCCACATGGAAACCGATAAATTCACAAACCGTATCAAAAGATAAATCTTTGATTTTATCTGCCACATCGGCCTCATCGTTCATATCAGCGATAATCTGATGCACACCTTCGGGAACAACAGAGTTACGATTCCCTCTGTTAATCATCCACACTTCCCAATTTAACTCATTTACCAGACGTTTTACAATTGCTGTGCTGATAATCCCGGTTCCGCCAATAAATAATGCTTTCATTTTTAATACCCCTTTCCTGTATATACCTTACTTTATTTCCGGCCTTCTTATTTCTTATCCTCATCAAATGCCTTACCAAACTGTGTTTCGTATAATTCTGTATAAATGCCGCCGTCATCCACCAATTCCTGATGTACACCGCGCTCTGCAATCACACCATCTTTTATAACAAGAATTTCATCCGCTGCCAAAATGGTAGATAATCTGTGCGCAATCAAAATACTGGTCTTTGACTTAATAATCGGATCAATTGCTTCCTGAATTTTACTCTCGGAAATAGAATCCAATGATGCCGTTGCTTCATCAAAAATGAAAAGCACGGGATCCTTTAATAAAATACGTGCGATGGAAAGTCGTTGCTTTTCGCCGCCGGATAATTTAAGTCCTCTGTTACCAACAGGCGTATCCAAGCCTTTCTCCTGCTTCTCGATAAAATCATAAATATTCGCTTTTTTACAAGCCTCCAACAACTCTTCCTCTGTCGCATCCGGTTTTGCATAAAGAAGATTATCTCGAATGGTTCCGTTAAAAAGGTAAGTCTCCTGGCTTACAATACCAACCTTATCACGCAGGAAATCCAAGTCCAGTTTTCGCACATCCACACCATCAAAGGTAACCTCACCCTCCTGTACGTCATACAAACGGGGAATCAGGTTGATGATCGTACTTTTACCGGAACCCGAAGGACCTACAATAGCAATACTTTTACCCTTCTCCAAGGTAAAATTAATATCCTTAAGAATCTTTCTCTCAGGTGTATAACCAAAACCTACATGCTTAAATTCAATATTACCTTCTGCTGTTTTCGGAGTAATGGCATCCGGTGCATTCTGAATTTCAATCGGCATATCAAAATACTCGAAAATACGGGTAAACAAAGCCATGGAACGAATCCACTCTACTTGAATGTTAAGAAGTGAATTCACGGGACCGTACATTTTACCGAGCAAGGCAACCATAACCGAAATATCACCGACTGATAATGTGGAGTCATGCTTCATAATGAGAATACCGCCCACCAAATAAAGCAACATAGGCCCTACACTGGAAAACGTATTAATTACCACCATAAACCAACGGCCCGCCATACCTTCACGAATATTCAAACGAATCATTCTGTGATTGGCACTCTCATAACGTCCGTATTCATATTCCTCTTTTCCGAACAATTTTACGAGAAGCTGTCCGCTGACAGATAACGTTTCATTCAAAATACCATTGATTTCATCATTGCATTCCTGTGCTTCGGTAGTCAGTTTCCATCTGGTTTTACCGGCCATACGGGTAGGAATCGCAAACAGCGGAATAATCAACACACCAACCGTTGCAAGTATCCAGTTCTCACGATACATTAATACCATCGCCACACCCAAGGTGATTCCGTTGGATAAAATCGAACTGAAAGTACTGGTAATGACACGTTCCACACCGGCAATATCTCCGGTCATTCTTGTAATGATATCACCCTGATTATTCGATGTGAAAAACCCTTGTGACATGCGTTGCAAATGTCTGTACATTTTATTTCGCATATCATATGTAATATGCTGAGCAATCCAGTTATTCAAATAACTTTCTGCCACTCGAATCAGATTACCCCCCAAAGTAACCCCCAGAGAAATCAAAATCAAGGTAATTAACTTATTTAAATCCTGCCCGATTAAACCTTCGTCGATAATACGTCCGGTCAATACCGATGGAAGCAATGTCAACGCAGATGAACCTAAAATACAAACAAGTACAATCGTCATCTGCTTCCAATAAGGTGTTAAATAAGAAAAAATTCTTTTTAACAGTGGTAATGTTACTTTCGGCGCATTCGCCTTCTCTTCTTCCGTAAGGAATCTTCCTCCTCTTCCGCCTCCGGGTGCCATCTTTTGTCTCCTCCTTTTTTACATTGCCATAAAAGCATATCTTAAAATAAAAACAATCGCTACAATTAATGTTAACGGCTTAATTTCTTTAAACTTACCTAATAATGCCTTTATCAGGCAGAAAGTAATCAGCCCCATTGCAATTCCGTTTGCAATAGAATAAGTAAAAGGCATAAAAATCACAGTACAAAATGCCGGAAGGGCATTACTCATATCTTCAAAATCCACATCTTTTAAGTTAGAAAGCATACTGATTCCTACAAAAATCAATGCCGGTGCAGTTGCCGCCGAAGGCACAATCGCCACAAAAGGTGCCAAAAGAATCGCCGCCAAAAACATAATTGAAGTAGTTAAACTTGTCATACCGGTTCTTCCACCCGCGCCCACTCCCGCACTGGACTCTACCATGGTAGTAACTGTAGAGGTTCCGACCAAAGCGCCTGCTGCCGTGGAAACCGCATCACACATCAGAGCTTCTTTCATGCGGTGCACTTCGCCGTTCTCATCCACCATACCGGCCTGTTTTGCCGCACCAAACAAGGTTCCGATAGAGTCAAACATATTCACCAAGGAGAAACTGATTACCAACATAACCACCGTAAAAACAGTCTCCACTAAATTTTCATTACCGAACAATCCCGCGAAATCCATTCTAAACAAAGATACTTCTGCAAAGTCTTTAAATTGTCCGCCTAAATTAAATGTAAAATTTGATAATTTGGTAACACCCAAAGGAATTCCCACGATTGTCGCAGCAATAATACCGATTAAAATAGATGCTGTCACTTTTTTATATGCAAGCACCGCAATCACAACCAGACCAATCAATGCAACAATACCACCCATAATGGCATTGATTTGTTCCGGGGTCACACCCGCGTCTCTCCATGCCGCGAAATTAAGCATGGCAACCAGAGTCGAATCGTTTCCTACCACAAGGCCTGCATTTTTTAATCCGATGATAGTGATAAAAAGTCCGATGCCCGGGGTAATTGCACTTTTTATGCACTGTGGAATCGCCCGAATAATTGCTTCTCGCAAACCAACCGCAGTAATAAAAATAAATAAAAGTCCGGAAATAAAAACAATAACCAAAGCCTGCTGATATGTATATCCGAGACCTAACACTACCGTATATGCAAAAAAGGCATTTAATCCCATGCCTGGAGCTTGGGCAAAAGGCACCTTTGCATAAACCGCACAAAGAAAAGTACCAATAAACGCACCAATGCAAGTACCAATAAAAACGCCGTTATATACTTTGGTTGCCATATCCCCATCACCCATAATGATGTATGGATCCGATAAAATCTGAGGATTTAAAATTAAGATATATGCCAAAGTAATAAAAGTAGTAAGCCCCGCAAGAATCTCTGTTTTATAATTCGTATTATATTTGTCAAAATCAAAGTATTTTTTTAGCATTGTTGTCTCTCCATAGGATGCATTTATTTTTAAAAACAGTATATCACAATTTCATGTTTTATAACAACTTATATGTGTAAGTTTATGACCTGTTTTACTACAAAAAAACCTCCCTTGGATTTCTCCAAGAGAGGTTTGATTATTCATGCGTTTTGAAATTATAACTGAGGACCAGCACTTACTAATGCCTTACCAGCTTCATTTCCTTCATACTTAGCAAAGTTCTTGTTGAAACGAGAAGCAAGGTCTTTTGCTTTTACTTCCCACTCAGAAGCATCTGCATATGTATTACGAGGGTCAAGAATGTTTGTATCTACACCGGGAAGCTCTGTAGGAACTTCGAAGTTGAAGATAGGAATATTCTTTGTTTCAGCCTTTTCGATTGAACCGTCAAGGATTGCATCGATGATACCACGAGTATCCTTAATAGAGATACGCTTTCCTGTACCATTCCATCCTGTGTTAACCAAGTATGCCTTAGAACCGTTAGCTTCCATCTTCTTAACAAGTTCTTCACCGTACTTTGTAGGATGTAACTCTAAGAATGCCTGACCGAAGCATGCTGAGAATGTAGGTGTAGGTTCTGTAATACCACGTTCTGTACCTGCAAGCTTTGCTGTAAAGCCTGATAAGAAGTAGTACTTTGTCTGCTCCGGTGTCAAAATTGATACGGGAGGAAGTACGCCGAATGCATCTGCTGATAAGAAGATTACGTTCTTAGCTGCAGGAGCTGCTGATACGGGACGTACAAT
>JAZNTK010000010.1:0-2203 GCA_045591685.1 Lachnospiraceae bacterium | reverse complement strand
ATACGTGTGGACGGAATATTTCCATTCATTCCGTAATTTGTCATCGGATTCTCACCAAATGCAATTTTCATGGCAGCAGGCGCCAGTACAATCATATCATCAATGCAACGTCCGTCGGTTTTTATAAAGGCAAACTGCCCTCCAATTGCATTGGCACTCCCCGGCCCTACCATAACTCCGGTGATTCCGGCTGCTATCGCATTATGAAATGCGCTGTCCATCGGATTTATCGCATCAATTGCACGCATGGTAGGGGTTACCGGATTCGTACCCTCATTACAACTGTCCCCGAGAACCGATACTTTTTCCTCCGAAATACCGATATGGCTGTGCGCATCAATAAATCCCGGGAAGACATTCAGTCCTTTTGCGTCAATCACTTCCATATTGTCACTTACCGTAATTTTATCCGCAATTCGTTCTATTTTACCGTCTTTTATTAAAATATCCCCATAAAACAGCTTCTCTTTTTCCATCGTATACAGTAAACCATTTTGAATCAACAACATAAAAAATTCTCCTTATTCCGGGCTTATTATTGCCCGAAATAAGGAGAATTATCCTCATTATACTCTATATACTGCCTTTCTGATTCTTCCGGCAGTTCTTCGATATCATTAATTTTTTGAAGTGTCATGATACTGACAACCACACATGCAATTGACGGTAATATAAAAACCAATACACTTGCCAACTCTTCCAGTAGCTCTGCAATCGTTTGTTCACTACTTCCCGTTGAAAGACCGGAAAGAATCAATAATAATACGCCTACTGCATTTATTACCAACTTAATAATACTGTCATTTTTGACCATGCGCTTAAATTCTGCCGTATAACGCTTCCTGTATGTGCGGATTCCGTATATTAATACCACGGTATCGGCAATAATCGGTCCTATTAAGAGGATAATCGCAGCGATAAGTACTATTCCGGCAAATACACCAAACAAACCGCCTACCGAACCAAATAAAACCTGCCAGCCTGCAGTAACATCATCAGGATTGACATTCTCTGTTAATCCGATACTGTCTCCGATAAAACCGGTCAAATAACCCATCAGTACTACCAGCACAATCAGTAGTCCTACAGCAAAAAGAAGCATAACCCCCTGCATGATGGTTGATAGTAAACTATACCGCGCTACCTTTTTTCTAATATCCATCTTTTCTATTCCCTATCACTTTTACACGGCGAGCACTTTTTTCTTAGTTGCAATCTGAATAACAACTACGACTCCTGCTAATGCAAGACCGATTGCATCTGTTACAACACCCGGATAGATTAATAATAATCCACCGATTACACATAATACTCTCTCATACCATGCCATATGATGAAGGAAATAACCCTCAAGCGCCGCAGAAACCGCAAAAATACCTACCAGCGAGGTAATACAAATTAATATAATTTCTCCTGCTGTTGTATCGATAAACAACATCGCCGGATTCAATGCAAATACATAAGGAACGATAAATGCACCGATTGCCAGCTTCGTAGATGTTAACGCTGTCTTCATCGGATTAGCCTGCGCAATTGCAGCACCCGCATAAGCCGCTAACGCTACCGGAGGAGTTAAGTCCGCCACAATACCAAAGTAGAATACAAAGAAATGCGCTGCCAACATAGGAACACCCATACGGATTAAGATTGGCGCACAGGTCGCTGCCATAATACAATAGTTGGCTGTTGTCGGAACACCCATACCAAGAACGATACAGCAAAGCATGGTTAATACAAGCGCAATAATAACCTGATCACCTGCCAAAGCAACAATACCGTTAATTAACATATTTGCAAGTCCGGTCATCGTAATAGTACCTGCAATCATACCTGCAACACCGCATGCTGCTGCTACCGTAATCATACCCTGTCCGCCGGCTGCCAATGCATCCCAGATACGCTTCGGCGTAATACGGTTTTCTTTATTAAAGAAACTTACAACAATCGTTGCAATAATGGCAAGCGCAGCCGCATACTGGATAGAACGCTGGCTGGTACCAACCAAATAAATCAGTAAAACTAACGGGAACAACAGATAAAGCTGCTTTAATAAAGGCTTCATCTTTGGTAATTCATCTTTGGTTAATCCACGAAGACCTTCTTTCTTAGCCTCCAAATGGACTGTAATAAAGACACCGGCAAAATAAAGTACAGCCGGCAAAATGGCACGAACTACAATATTACTGTATGGAACACCTACATA
>JAZNTK010000009.1:0-15658 GCA_045591685.1 Lachnospiraceae bacterium | reverse complement strand
AGTTTCTGCACCTTCGTTTACGCAAATGTCAGCAATACCGTTTCTTAACATTGCGGGAAGCTTGGGAGAATACTCGTATCTTGCTTTCTGTAATGATGAAATTTTCATAACTACGTCTCCTTTATGTAATATTTAATTTTTATCCAACATTCATTCTAATATATTTTAGAAGTAAAGTAAACCATTGAAATGGGGAAAATCGCAGTTTTTTACAAGAGAAACTGCCAATTATATAGTTCCATTTGCTTAGATATGTTATACTATTGAAGATATCATCTTTAAGGAGGCTCCCATGATTAGTTTTAAATGTACAAACTGTGGCGGAGAGATGGCGGTAAGTCGTATCGGCGATTTGGCGTGTCCCTATTGCGCATCCCGTAATTTTTTCAGTGACCGCGAATTGCAGGAGTATCGGACGTTTCGTATGAGAATGTTGGAATATTTGCGTGCGTTGGCAGAAGAAGGAGAGTCATCCCGCGGTTTGGAACGTTTGTGGGATGATGCGGAAACGATTGTATTTCGTGCCAAGGACGGAACGGATATTACGATTCAGTACATATATAAAAGCATGGAAGACGGCATATGGATGTATTCTGCCCGTAAGAATGTCATTTACATTTATCCCCAAGATAAAATTTGGATGGCAGATAAAAGCATGGATGCCTTTCAGAGTATTGCCTATCCGCAGGCGGATATGAGAGGACTTGACAGGTGTTTTCCCACACTCGCAGGAAGATTTGAGTTGGAAGACGGAAGCATGATGCTTGTATATACGAAGGATGAGAATATGTATCCTCTTGCCATGTTCGGAAGCCTTCCGGCAAAGCATGTTGAATGGATTATTTCAAGACTTGAGAATATTGCCTGCGTCCTTACATTTAATGAGATGGAACATAGTGCAATGACCACAGAGTCGGTTTTTATCAATCCCTTAACCCATGAGGCGGCATTGCTTGGCGGGTGGTACAACAGCAGAACCGTTGTCAGTACATCCGTAAAAGATTTGCAGGATATCCGCAAGGTGGCAGAGAAAATGTTAGGCGAGAATTACGGCGATGCACCCAAGCCGCTGATTTCTTTTATACAAAAGAAACCGGCAAAGAATGCTTATGATGATTTTGCCATGTGGGACCGCGTGATTGAAAAGGAATTGGGCGGAAGACATTTTACAAAGTTTGAGATATAAGATTAGTTGCAAATGATATATAAAATAACAGGTGATAACATATTTCAGATACGGAGGGTTCATAAATGGGTAGAGGAAGTTATACCAGTTCGGATTGGAGTAAATTAAAAAACAGTTCTAAAATTACGGCAAGCTCTACGGCGTCACAGCTTTTTGTTTCAACTAAAATGCCGGAGAAATTTAATCCCAAGTTTATTGAAAAAAGAGAGTCCAGGGATTCGGAAGACCATCCTAATTCCACGCCGATTATGATTGGCGTGGACGTAACCGGTTCCATGGGTTATTTGTCTGCGGAAATTGCCAAAAACGGTTTGAATGAAACCATGATGAAAATCTATTCTACCAAGCCTATTGAAGATCCGCAGATGCTATTTGCGGCAATCGGAGACGTAGGAGATCAGGCACCTTTGCAGGTAACCCAGTTTGAGTCCGACATCCGTATTGCGGAGCAGTTGCTGGAACTCTGGCTTGAGTCAAAGGGCGGAGATTTTCCGGAAGATTATGAACTTTTATGGTATTTTGCCGCAAAGCATGTGTATACGGATGCTTATGAGAAGCATGGTAAAAAAGGCTTTTTGTTTACCATCGGTGATTCGGATTGTCACCCGGACCTTACCGGTGTGGACATCCGTAAAATCTTTGATGATAAATCATACACCATTAAATCTACCAAGCTGGCAGAGATGGCAAGTGAGAAATTTGAATTGTTCCACATTCATATTACAGGGCTGTTTCCCAAGGAGCCGCCTCAGTTACATAAGTGTTTGCCGGGCAGAATTTTGTGTATTCCGAAGTCTGCGGTACATGTGCTTCCGGAATTGATTATTACGGTGATGCAGCTTACAAACGGCGAGGAAGAAGACAAGGTAATTGCACAGTGGCCGGAGCTTGTACAGCCCATCGTCCGTAATGCAATTAAGGATCTTGTCATCAAAAAGAAGAAAGGATTGTTCTTTTGAGAAAACCATATTTTTGCGCGGTAATCGGTAAAAATTTCGGCGATGAAGGAAAAGGACTGGCGGTGGATTATTTATCGGATGTTCCCGGTAAAGTTCTGGTAATACGCCATAATGGCGGAGCTCAATCCGGTCATACGGTAGACCGTCCGGATAAGCGATTTATTTTTCATGAATTGTCTTCTGGTTCTTTTCACCATGCAGATACGTTTTGGGCAGATACTTATTTTCCGGACCTTTATAAACTGGGCGAGGAGATGGATGCCTTTTATGAGGTTGCAGGTTTCAGACCTTCTGTTTATGTGGACATCAATGCGAAAATTACCATTATAGATGATGTGTTGTTAAATATGGCAGCAGAGAGTGTCAGAGGAGGCTTCAGGCACGGAAGTTGCGGCATGGGTATATATGAGGCAAAGTGCCGAAGTGAAGCAGGTTTCGCCATCACCATAAAAGAATTATTCGAGCAGTCGGAAGAAGAGTGTGTGAAGCGACTGCAGGAGATTCGTAGTGGTTATTTGCCGCGTCGGTTACAGGAGTTACGGGAAGAATTGCCGGAGCAGTTAAAAGAAGCAGAGCTGTCCCAAATTTTACCGGAAGAGTATGCGGAGCTTTTACAAAGCGATGCTGTGCTTGTAAACGCAGTAAAAGAGATATACAGTAATTTGCAGTACATCAACCCGATAAGTGACGTGGCATCATTTCTTCAAAGCTATGACAGGGTTATTTTTGAGAACGGGCAGGGATTGTTGTTGGATACAGATAATGCTGAATACAGTCCGCATGTAACTGCGTCCAAAACAGGTCTTAGCAATCCTTGTGAATTTTTGGCACGTTGGAATTATATGATGGACGAGGTGGTTTATGTCACAAGAAGTTACGTCACGAGACATGGAGCCGGACCCTTGCCGTATGAATGCAGCAGAGCAAAGTTAGGGATACAGGAAGGGGACCAAACAAATTTGGACAATCCATGGCAGGGAAGTCTTAGGTATGCAAGACACGAAAATGCAGAAGGTTTTGTCAGGGCGGTATCACAAGATTTGCGGAACTTACGGGAATGCAATTTGTCTATGCCTGCATGCTCACTTATGATTACTCATTTGAACGAAACCGGGAATTGTGTACTGTGTGAGGGCGGTGATTATTCCGTGGAAGATTTTTGTGGATTGTCGCCTGTAAGGGAAACCTTTGGGCAGTTTTATTTATCTGCTTCCCGTTACGCATATGATATAAAATTTGTGAAATAATTTTTACATGTCCTATTCTCAATTGATGCAAAAAGCGTTATAATTTTGAATAGTAAAAAACTATACTTACGAGATATCGTATCAAAACACCAAGGAGGTTTACAATGAGCAACAAAACACAAGATGCAGTTTACAATGCGAAAGAACTTGGCACGGGCAAAGTCATTGTTTTAGGACTTCAGCACATGTTTGCCATGTTCGGAGCAACGGTTTTAGTACCGCTTCTCACAGGTTTGAATGTTTCCACAACCCTTTTATTTGCCGGTATCGGAACACTTTTATTCCACTTGGTAACTAAGGGTAAAGTTCCCGCGTTCTTAGGTTCTTCCTTCGCGTTCTTAGGCGGATATTTTGCAATTGCGCCTATGATTGACGGTAAGAGCAACGTAGAGATGATTCCTTATGCCTGCTTTGGTGTGGCATGTGCAGGACTTCTTTATCTGGTAATGGCGTTGTTAATTAAATTATTCTCTGCAAAGAGAATTATGAAATTCTTCCCGCCTATCGTAACAGGCCCCATTATTATTGCAATTGGTTTGACACTTTCTCAGTCAGCAATTGATAACTGTGCAACTAACTGGTGGATTGCGTTGGTAGCAATTCTTACGGTAATTATTTGTAATATTTTTGGTAAAGGCATGATTAAAATCATTCCTATTTTGATTGGTGTTGTAGCTTCTTATCTTGTAGCAATTATCACAGGTCAGGTAGATTTTACAGGCGTAAAGGAAGCTGCTTGGATTGGACTTCCCATTGTAAAAGATATGACGATTTTAGGTATGTTTGGTGATAACTTTGATGTATCCCTTATGATTACCGCAGTGGTAACCATTATGCCCATCGCTCTTGCAACCATTGTAGAACATATCGGTGATGTATCAGCGATTTCATCTACCGTAGGAAGAAATTATATTAAGGATCCGGGTCTCCACAGAACTTTACTCGGTGATGGTCTTGCAACAATTGTAGCATCGCTTTTCGGTGCTCCCGCAAATACAACTTACGGTGAAAATACAGGTGTTTTAAATCTTTCTAAAGTATATGACCCTATGGTAGTAAGATTGGCAGCATGTTTTGCAATCTTCTTCTCTTTCTGTCCGAAGTTTGCAGCAGCAATTCAGGCAATGCCTGCAGCAACCGTTGGTGGTATTTCCTTAATCCTTTACGGTATGATTTCTGCAGTCGGTGTTCGTAACATTGTAGAAAATCAGGTTGATTTCGCTAAGACACGTAACGTTATTATTGCAGCGCTTATTTTGGTACTTGCTATCGGTATTAACTACAGTGCAGCGGGTGCGATTGCATTCTCTATCGGAAGCATTACCATCAGCCTTTCCGGTCTTGCAGTTGGTGCTTTGGTAGGTATTCTTATGAATGCAATTCTTCCCGGTAAGGATTACAATTTTGATGAAGAGAAACCTGATGACACAGGTGTGAATTTTGAAGTTGGACAGACAGGTTCTGCGAAGACTGAATAGATAAAATAATAAAAGGCGTTATCCGTAAGGATAGCGCCTTTTTTGTTAAATTACTTCGTGCCGAAGATTCTGTCACCGGCATCACCGAGACCGGGAACGATGTATGCCTTCTCATTTAATCCGCGATCTAAATTGCCGACATAAATTTTAACATCAGGGTGTGCCTGCATTAATTTCTCTAAACCTTCCGGAGCAGCGATAACGCAAAGGAAGTTAATATCCTTACCACCACGTTGTTTAATAAAATCAATGGCTGCAATGGCAGAACCGCCGGTTGCAAGCATGGGGTCTACTACAAAAATCTTACGCTGGTCTATAGCAGAAGGAAGCTTACAGTAGTATTCCTGAGGTTCAAAGGTTTCTTCATCACGGTAAAGACCGATATGACCGACTTTGGCTGTAGGCATCAGTTTCATAAGTCCGCCTACAAGACCCAAACCTGCTCGTAAAATAGGAACGATTGCCTGCTTCTTACCTGCAATCACAGGACACTTGGCAACTTCCAAAGGTGTTTCAATGTCCACTTCTTCAATTTCTAAATCTCTCAAAGCTTCATAGCCGATGAGCATTGCAATTTCTTCCACAATTGCACGAAACTCGTTTGTTCCGGTATTTTTATTGCGGAGCATTGAGATTTTGTGCTTGATCAAAGGATGATCACAAATCATTACATTTTCATTTCCCTTGTACATAATGTTGCTTCCTTTCTTTGGTTTTTATTCTATTTTTATTTTACTATATTTTGTCCGTTTTTCAAGATTGGAGATACATTTTCTCGAAGATATTCATACTACAAAAGAAGTAGTAGTTTTTATTGTTTTTTAATAAATTTACTATTTTCTTTTAAGAATCATTTTGACAAACCTGTGTTACAATAAAGAAGGTGAATTTATCACTATGATTCGTTAAAGAGGTAGATATGAAGCTTATAGTTACGGATATTGAAGATTTTGATTTTAAAATTGAAGGGGACCATAAGGTAATCAATCCTCAGGGAAATATTAAGCACTGCATCGGATGTTTCGGATGCTGGGCGAAGACTCCCGGCGAGTGTGTCATTCATGACGGCTATGAACGTACCTCTTTGGATATGGGGCTGTGCGATGAGATGATTATCATAAGTGAATGTTATTACGGAACAGTCAGCCCTTTTGTTAAGGCGGCACAGGATAGAGCTATTTCTTATGTGCAGGGTGATTTTATCATTAAGAATGGTGAGATGCATCACAAGCACAGATATACTAACACGATTAAGTTGTCAGCACATTTTTATGGGGATGATATTACGGAAGACGAGAAGAAAACTGCGAAGGATATTATTGAAGGCAATGCTGAAAATTTCCATGCGGAGTTTAAAGGGGTTTATTTTTACAAGAGTAAAGATGAGTTAAAGGGGTTAGAATTATGACAGTTGCATTGATTAACGCAAGTCCTAAAGTAAAGGGAAGTTCCAGCGGAATACTTTTAAATGATTTAAAAGAATGCTTAGGCAATAAGGTAGATGTAGAAGAAATCTGCCTTCGTACAAGTAAAATTACTGCAGACATTATCGAGAAATTAAAAAAGGCAGATACATGGGTAGTAGCTTTTCCTTTGTATGTGGATTCGTTGCCGTCACATCTTATCGCATGCTTAAAGCAACTTGAGAAGATGACCTGGAAAAATAAGAATTTGAATGTATACGGTATTGCAAATTGCGGTTTTTATGAGGGAAATCAGGCAGAGCCTGCTTTGAACGTATTGAAGAACTGGTGTGCCAAGGCCGGATGTGCGTACAAGGGCAGTCTCGGAATCGGCGGAGGCGGAGCCATTGCAGTAAGCGGTAATATGTCTGCCAAAGCAGGTCTTAGAGCAAATATATTTAAGGCAATAAAGAAATTTGCTGACCGCATTGTAAAGAAGGAAGGGGAAGTGAATAAGTATGCTACGGTAGCATTTCCCAGATTTATTTATAAAATTGCTGCCCAGAGCAGTTGGCGTAAAATGATTAAGGCAAACGGCGGTACGAAAAAAGATTTGGCAAAGAGACTGGATTAGGAAAAAGCCATCGGAAAGATGGCTTTTTATTATGTCAAAAAGAAAATGATTCCATCGACAATTTTTACTTTACAAAAAAGCGGATAAAAGGGATAATGGCATAGGCAAATAGTGATACAGATATTAGAAAGTTATTGTGATGAAAAAGAGAAGTTTAAAACGCAGATGGATTCCGGTTGCAGTGATTGTGGTTTTGCTTGGAATTATTGCAATTTGGTTTTTTGTATATAGGGATGAACTGGCGACTCAATTGGCGTCAGGATATGAAGTACAAGGAGTGGATGTTTCACACTATCAGGGTGAGATTGACTGGCAGGTGTTAGAAGAGCAGGGTATCGACTTTGCATTTATCAAAGCGACAGAAGGCAGCGGACATGTAGATCGGAAGTTTTATGAAAATTGGGAAGCGGCAGATGCCACTAATTTAAGGTCCGGAGCATACCATTTTTTCAGTTTTGACAGTCCGGCAGAAACTCAGGCTCAGTTATATATTGATACCGTAGGAGATTTGTCCGGCAGATTAATTCCGGTGGTGGATATTGAATTTTACGGGGATAAATTCAGTAATCCCCCGGAGGATGAAGTGATTGTCCGGGAATTGAAAACCGTGCTTGATATTCTGGAAGAGGAATATGGAGTGAAGCCCATGGTGTACACAACCTATACTTTTTATTATAAGTATCTGGATGGCGAAATTGACGGTTATCCGTTATGGATTCGTAATGTTTATTTTAGTCCTAACTTAGATATGCGAGGGGAATGGACATTTTGGCAGTATACCGATACTGCAATTATCAATGGATATTCCGGTGCGGAGGAACATATTGATATGAATGTGTTTTACGGAAGCACAGAAGAATTGGATGAATATGTGATTTGGGAGTAAAAATTAAGAATATAAAAGGAGTGGGAATGCCTCGAAACGGTTATGTTTCGGGGCTGTTTTATTGTTAAAAATAAAAAATTATCGAAAAACGATAAAAAGTTGTTGACAAACGAAAATAATGTGGTATTATGGATTTATCGATAAACGTTAAATATTTAACTTTTTACGCAAATGTGTAACTTTAAAGTCGGAGGTGAAAATGAATTTATTATTAAGCAAAATTGTAAGCAGTATATTACAGATTATTTTATTTGCAATCATACCTTTTATCTGGTGGCTCGTTACTGCAAGAAAAAAGCAAAGCTTTCCGCAGTGGATTGGATTAAAAAAGATGAAATGGAATAAGAACGTATTCATTGCTGTTGCAAGCATAACCGTTGCGTTTATGTTCCTGGGAATGTTGACATTATATATGCTAAAAGATGTTGAAATTGCAACTTCTGAATTTGCAGGACTTGGATTACCGGCGATTCCGGCAATTGTAATCTATGCAACATTTAATACTGCTTTACCGGAAGAAATTTTATTTAGAGGATTTTTATTAAAAAGAATACAAAATAAATTCGGATTTGGTGTAGCCAATGTTGTTCAGGCGTTAATATTCGGATTCGTACATGGAGTTATGTTTTGGGGAGTGGTAGGAGTTGTCAAAGCATTGATTGTGATTATATTTACGGGTGTTGTTGCCTGGTTAATGGGTTATATCAATGAGAAGAAGTGCGAAGGTTCTATTATTCCGAGTTGGATAATCCATACTATTTCAAATATATTTGCAGGAATCTGCGCGGCATGTTCCCTTATCTAATATGTAACATAGCAATTATTAAGAAGATTAAAAACGGAGGATTTAAAATGAAACAGGAAGTTGTAGCAAAGATTAATAAGTTTGGTAAAATTGGTGAAATCATAGCACAGATCAGTCGTATCATAGTGATTTTGGGTGCAGTAATTTTATTGGCAGCAGGCATTTTGATGCTGGCAATGCCGAAGGATTTTATTACCATGGATTATTATGTCGGTATGGATATGATGGTGAATTTGGACGCCGTAGGTGAAACTATTACGGAAGATGATATGGCTGAATTGGATACGGAAGCACATAAAATTTCAGTATCGGAAAATGAATTGTCCATTATTAGTTTTGATGCAAATCAGGAAGAAAATATGGTGAACATTCAAATGGCATCACAGCCTACGAATATTTTTAGTACGCCCAAAATTGTAATTTTTATCTTATTGATGTTACTTATGATGGCAGCAAATTTTATCACAATTACTTTTATTGTGAAGCTTTGCAAGGAATTTAAAACCTGCGAAACCCCCTTTGCGGAGGGCGTAATTAAGCGCATCAAGCAGGTTGGATTTTCGTTAATTCCCTGGTGTATTGTGTACCCTACAGCAGAAGCAGCTGCGAATTTTATGGTATCAAATAACTTGAATATCAGCATTGATATCGGTATGATTATTATGGTGCTTGTTGTTTTGGTATTGGCGTATATTTTCCAATATGGTGCAATGTTACAGCAGGAATCTGATGAAACATTATAAAAGGGGGACGCGATTATGGGTAAAATTGTATTACGACTGGACCGTGTGATGGCGGACCGTAAAATCAGTTTGAATGAATTGTCGGAGATGGTTGGTGTTACCAATGTCAATTTGTCGAAGATGAAAACCGGTAAAATCAGTGCCATCCGGTTCTCTACTTTGGAAGCGATTTGCGAGGCGTTGCATTGTCAGCCGGGAGATATTTTGGAGTATGATGAGACAGCGGTAAGTGACGAGGAATAAAATGTGATATGGAAGAAACATCCTGCGAAAGCGGGATGTTTCTTTTTAGATAAAAATATTTTAGATAAAAGATGTTGACAAAACAGGTCGAACACGTTAGACTAAAGAAAAGGTTTAACGTATTCGACCTGTTTTGATTGAAAGGAAGTACCAATATGGAGACACCGAAAGTATTTGAAAGTGAATATCGCTTTTGTCTGATTTTATGGGAGCATGAGCCTGTCAAAAGTACGGAACTTGTGAAGTTATGTCAGGAGGAGTTGGGCTGGAAAAAGGCTACTACATACACTGTGATTAAAAGACTTGCGGAGCGTGGCGTGTTAAAAAGTGAAGATGCGGTAGTGACTTCCCTGGTATCCAAGGAAGATGTTCAGGCGGCGGAAATTGATGAATTGGTGGAGAAGACCTTTGAAGGGTCACTTCCTGCTTTTATTGCAGCTTTTACCAAGCATAAGAAATTATCTGCCAACGAAGTGGCAGAACTTCGTAGCTTAATTGATTCTTACGAGGAGGAATAGCGTATGGCAAACTTCTTTCTTGAAATTGTGAATATGAGTATTACTGCGAGTTATTTAATTGTGGCTGTTATTGTATTGCGATTGGTTTTAACCAAAGCACCGAAGTGGATTCGCGGTATTCTTTGGGGACTGGTAGGAATTCGTTTGGTAATACCGTTTTCGTTTGAGAGTATGTTTAGTCTAATCCCGAACAATAGCACGATTGCGGAAATAAACGATTATGGTACGGCAATAGGTACTGATAGCGGAGCTGTGTCGGAGATGTGGGAGTTTAGTACAGGTGCAGGTGCTACTTTGCAGAGCACGGATGCGTCAGAAACACTCGCACAGGCAACGGAGATTTCTAAGACTGCTGACATCTCTTTTATAACTATTCTTGTCATTGTATGGTTAGTGGGACTGGCGGCGATGCTGACGTATTGTCTGGTGTCTTATTCGAGATTGAATAAGCGTATGGCGGATGCAGTAATTTACCGTGGTGGGAAGTGGGCGATTTATCAGAGCGAGAAAGTGACATCGCCCTTTGTACTTGGATTTTTTAGCCCACGAATTTATCTGCCGTTTCAAATGGATGCTACGGATATGGAGTGTGTTATTGCACATGAAAAGGCGCACATTGTGAGGAAGGACCATTGGATTAAGCCTATCGCTTTTATGCTTTTAAGTTTCTATTGGTTTAATCCCTTGGTGTGGGTTGCGTATATTTTATTATGTCGTGATATCGAGCTTGCCTGCGATGAGAAAGTCATCAAGGAAATGGGTGAAAACCATAAAAAAGCTTACTCCGAGGCTCTTTTAAAATGCAGTACACCGGGACGTATGATTTCAGCCTGCCCGCTGGCATTTGGTGAGGTCGGAGTGAAGAAGCGTATTGTGAATGTTTTAAACTATAAAAAGCCTGCATTTTGGATTATTTTGGTGTCGCTTATATTGTGTGTAGTGGTGGCGGTTTGTTTTATGACAAAACCGAAGGAGCAAGAGATACCCTATATTAACGACGGAAGCGTGAGCTGGGAGAATGTGGATGAAATTATCATCTATTCGGACGGATATTACGGACGTACTCTGGAAGAACCCTTGGTGATTACGGATGAAGAGGATTTGAAGAAAATTCTGGAGGCTACTTTGGATACGGATGGGTATAAAGAAGTAGAAGCTGGCGAACAGTTGGAAGGATTGGGAGTTATTTTCATCGACTATCAAAATGGTACTGTTTTATCAATGTACAGTGAACCGAATTACGGAATGATTTCCGACACCATGCAGACTACGGGAGCAACCTGTTATTATGTGCCTAAGGACTTGTATGATACTGTGATTGATATTTTATGTCAGGAGGAACAAGCACTTTTGCAGGAACAGTTGGAACCGGAAAACATTACTTCCGTACAAATCTTAAAAAAACCACCTACACTGACTATGCAGGATGCTCTATCCAGCGCCATAAATTTTACTTATGTGGAGAGCGGAACCTACGAGTGGAATTATTCTACGGGAAAGCCGAATGAAATGGCGAGTGCAAATGCTTCCGGTCCATATGTTACGGTAGCAGTAAAAGGCAAGGAAGATGAATGGATAGAGGTGCGCGATTATAACGGCATTGATTATGCTCCGTATATGTTGAGCTGGGGAATTGACCCGGATCGTATAAGGGTAAAAGAATATGATTTGCTGGATTTGGGTGATATGGAGCCGTTGGTGTTAGAAGAATATACCTTAGAGGATGTTTATTTCCTGGAATTGCGTCCGAGACGCATTTACGAGGTAATTGCCGAGTGGGATGAAGGCAGTAACGGCAACGGTTTTTACGGAGAAGCATCTTATATTTTTGCCACGGATAATTACGCGGTGGGCGGTACTGTGGCAGAAGGTGAAGAACAGCCGGTGCTTATTCAGGCAACCATAAAAGAAGTTATGGCAGATTCTACAGACAAAATTTGCATCACTTCCGAGTCGGATAATTTCCCGGGAGCCTTTGTGGTGCAGATTCCGGAAGACGTCTATCCCATTGATGCATTGCAAGGCGGTCAGCAGATTGTGATATCCATGTGGGACACCGGTAAAATGTATGATGAGCATTTGCCTTTATATACGGCATTGATTCTCAGAGTGCATTACCCGGATGCGGGAACTTTAACTGGGGATGGAGATGCGATGACAGGGATGAATTTGCCGGCTGTGGTAGATACCCCCTGGACCGCGGAAGTGAATACATTGGAAGGTGTGACACTTTCCATGGAGAAATACACTGATGTGAATGGTGATTTAGAGATAAATAATCAGTTGCGTTTGAATTTGCAGTCTTCCGGTGATGTAGGAAAGATATTGCAGAGCGGTGCGTGGTTTACCATTCAGCGTGAGATGGATGGAGCGTGGTATGACTTGGTGCCTATTGCCGAAGTGGCATGGGAAGAGATTGCTTATAAAATATCTGCAGGAGAAACCACTGTTTTACCTGTTACGTGGGAATATTTATATGGTGAATTACCAACCGGGGAATATCGTATTGTAATTTCAATTCAGGATTGGCGTGCACCGGGAGATTTTGATACCTACTATTTGGCAGATGAGTTTGAGATTATGAAATCGTATTAAAACGGTGTAGCATCGAGAGTTATTGGTTTAAAATGAATTAAAAAATATAAAAGCAGAGCGGATGATGTGGTAGTCGTCCGTTTTGCTTTTTTATTTCAAGAATAGTAAAAGTTGATTTTTTACAGGAATTAGTTTATGCTAACTAAAGAATAAAAGCGTACTGAAAAAGGAGTTTTTATGACTAAATATACAGTGACCGGTATGAGTTGCGCAGCCTGTAGTGCCCGAGTGGAAAAGGCGGTGTCTGCGGTAGAAGGTGTTACGAGTTGTTCTGTCAGTCTTCTGACCAATTCCATGGGCGTGGAGGGTAGTGCAAGCGAAGCCGATATTATCAAAGCGGTGAATGATGCAGGATATGAGGCAAGCGTTTCAAATGATGCACCTGCATCTCAAAGAAATAAAAAGAATAATGGTGCGGATATCTTAGAAGATACCGAGACACCCAAGATGAAAAAGCGTCTGATTGCGTCAGTGGGCTTTCTTGTGGTGCTGATGTATTTTTCCATGGGACATTCTATGTGGGGATGGCCCGTGCCGGCATTTTTTGCCCATAATCCTTTGGCTTTGGGGCTGTTGCAGTTATTATTGACCGCAATAGTCATAGTGATAAACCAGAAGTTTTTTATCAGTGGATGGAAAGGGATGATTCACAAAGCACCGAATATGGATACCTTGGTGGCCGTGGGATCCGGCGCGGCGTTTGTGTACAGCACTTATGCACTTTTTGCTATGACTGCCGAAGTAAGTGCCGGCAATATGGAAGGTGCCCACGAGTTGATGCACGAGTTCTATTTTGAGTCAGCGGCAATGATTTTAACCCTGATTACCGTAGGTAAAATGTTAGAGGCCCGATCCAAGGGTAAGACTACGGATGCGTTGAAGTCGTTGATGAATCTTGCACCCAAAACAGCAACCGTGGTTCGCGATGGTGTGGAGAAAAATGTTTCAATCGAAGAAGTTTTAAAAGGTGATATATTCGTGGTGCGTCCCGGTGAGAGCATTCCCGTGGATGGCGTTGTCATAGAAGGAAGCAGTGCCATTGATGAGTCAGCCTTAACAGGTGAGAGTATCCCTGTGGATAAAAGTGCCGGCGATTTGGTATCGGCAGCAACCATCAACCGTTCCGGTTTTTTACGATGTGAGGCGACCCGTGTAGGCGAGGATACCACGCTTTCTCAAATTATACAGATGGTAAGTGATGCGGCGGCAACCAAAGCGCCCATTGCCAAAGTGGCAGATAAGGTGTCCGGTGTTTTTGTCCCGGTGGTGATTGCAATAGCGGTTGTTACAACCATGATTTGGTTGTTCCTTGGTGAGGGTATCGGTTTTGCCTTGGCACGTGGTATTTCGGTATTAGTAATCAGTTGTCCCTGCGCACTGGGACTTGCGACGCCGGTGGCAATTATGGTAGGAAACGGCGTAGGCGACAAGAACGGTATTCTTTTTAAAACTGCGGTTTCATTGGAAGAGACCGGTAAGGTGCAGATTGTTGCCTTGGATAAAACGGGCACTATTACAGCCGGCACACCCAAGGTGACTGACGTAGTAGCGGAAGGCGAAGTTTCGGAAGAAGAACTTTTAACACTGGCTTATGCATTGGAATTTAAAAGTGAACACCCTTTGGCCGGTGCGATTGTGGAATATGCACATGAAAAAGATGTAAAAGAAACGGAAGTTTCGGACTTTGAGATTTTACCCGGAAACGGATTAAAAGCAAAATATGAAGGCACTAATTTGGTAGGCGGAAGCCTTAAATATATTAAAGGTCAGGTTACAGTTTCCAAGGCTATGGAAGCACAGGCAGAGGCCCTTGCGATGCAGGGGAAAACGCCGTTGTTTTTTACCTGGGGAAATAAACTTCTTGGTATGATTGCGGTAGCGGATGTAATGAAGCCTGACAGCAAAGAAGCCATTGCACAACTTCAGAATATGGGCATCCGAGTTGTGATGATTACAGGCGATAATGAGAAAACTGCCAATGCCATCGGTAAAGAAGCAGGAGTAGATCAGGTGATTGCAGGTGTGCTTCCTGACGGCAAAGAGGCGGCAGTAACCGAATTAATGAAGCTTGGTAAGGTTGCCATGGTAGGGGACGGAATTAACGATGCTCCTGCCCTTGTAAAGGCGGATATGGGCATTGCAATCGGTGCCGGTGCGGATGTTGCCATAGATGCGGCAGATGTGGTGCTGATGAAGAGCAGTCTTTTGGATGTGCCTGCAGCAATTCGTTTGAGTCGTGCAGTATTGCGAAATATCCATCAGAATTTATTCTGGGCATTCTTTTATAATTGCATCGGAATACCCCTGGCTGCAGGTGCTTTTATCGCTGTGCTTGGTTGGGAATTGAATCCGATGTTTGGAGCGGCGGCAATGAGTTTATCAAGCTTTTGTGTGGTGTCGAATGCCTTGCGTTTGAATTTGGTTAAGGTGTATAATGCCAAGAGAGATAAGAAAGTGAAGCCGGCGTTAGTGTCAGAAGAAAGCCCGCATTCCGGGTGCAAGGAAGATACGTGTCGGATAGAAAATTTGGAAGAAACAGACGGCAAAAATGAAGGTGGAAAGGAAGTAAATAATATGAACAAAACAATGAAGATTACAGGTATGATGTGCGGACATTGTTCCGGACGCGTAAAAAAGGTTTTGGAAGCAATGGCAGAAGTAGATGAGGCGATTGTAAGTCACGAAGAAGGAACTGCGGTTTTGACCTTAAATGCAGAAGTGCCAGATGACGTATTAAAGAAAACCGTGGAAGATGAAGGATATGAAGTGACAGGAATTGAATAAGAATTTTTATGGAATTATTATCTCTAATTCTTTTGTGCATTTTGTACATTGACTTCTAAGTATATTATGCTAGAATGAAGACAGAAAAAGGTACTACCGATAGACGGTTAGTCCAAGTAAATAAGTTTGACAAAAATGCCGCTTCGTTTACCAGACAGGGCGGCTATTTTTGTGCTT
>JAZNTK010000008.1:0-39620 GCA_045591685.1 Lachnospiraceae bacterium | reverse complement strand
AGTTAATACAGCAAACAATTTTTATAGTAAAAGGCATACAGCCATAAATTAGGAGGAATGTAAAATGGGTAAAATTATTGGTATTGACTTAGGTACAACAAACAGCTGTGTAGCTGTAATGGAAGGTGGTCAGCCCACCGTCATCGCAAATACGGAAGGTATGAGAACAACTCCCTCTGTTGTTGCTTTTACAAAGAACGGAGACAGACTTGTAGGTGAGCCTGCAAAGCGTCAGGCAGTAACTAACGCTGACAAGACAATTTCATCAATCAAGCGTGATATGGGTACTGACAACGGCAGAACCATCGACGGCAAGAAGTACTCACCCCAGCAGATTTCTGCTATGATTCTTCAGAAATTAAAAGCAGACGCTGAAGGTTATTTGGGTGAAAAGGTTACAGAAGCAGTTATCACTGTTCCTGCATACTTCAACGATGCTCAGCGTCAGGCTACCAAGGATGCAGGTAAGATTGCAGGTCTTGAAGTTAAGCGTATCATCAACGAGCCTACAGCTGCTGCTTTGGCATACGGTCTTGATAACGAAAAAGAACAGATTATCATGGTATACGACTTAGGTGGTGGTACATTCGACGTTTCCATCATCGAAATCGGTGAAGGTATCATCGAAGTACGTGCAACCGCAGGTGATAACAGACTTGGTGGTGACGACTTTGACCAGAAGATTACAGATTATATCCTTGCTGAATTCAAGAAGCAGGAAGGCATTGATCTTTCTAAGGACAATATGGCTTTACAGAGAATTAAAGAAGCTGCAGAAAAGGCTAAGAAGGAACTCTCATCTGCTACAACAACAGATATCAACCTTCCTTACCTTACAGCAACTCCCGAAGGCGCTAAGCACTTCGAAATGACTCTTACAAGAGCTAAATTTGATGAATTAACACATGAATTGGTAGAGAGAACAGCAGGCCCTGTTAAGCGTGCATTGGAAGATGCAGGTGTAACTCCTTCAGAATTAGGTAAGGTACTCCTTGTAGGTGGTTCTACACGTATTCCTGCAGTTCAGGATAAGGTAAAACAGTTGACAGGACACGAACCCAGCAAGTCCTTGAACCCTGACGAATGTGTAGCACTCGGTGCATCTATCCAGGGTGGTAAGCTTGCAGGTGATGCAGGTGCAGGTGAAATCCTTCTTCTTGACGTAACTCCCCTTTCTCTTGCAATCGAGACAATGGGTGGCGTTGCTACAAGATTAATTGAAAGAAATACAACAATCCCTGTTAAGAAGAGCCAGGTATTCTCTACCGCAGCTGACAACCAGACAGCAGTTGATATCAACGTAGTTCAGGGTGAAAGACAGTTCGCAAGAGATAACAAGTCTCTCGGTCAGTTCCGTCTTGATGGTATCCCCCCTGCAAGACGTGGTGTGCCTCAGATCGAAGTTACTTTCGACATCGATGCAAACGGTATCGTAAACGTATCTGCTAAGGATTTAGGAACCGGTAAAGAACAGCACATTACCATTACAGCAGGTTCTAACATGTCAGACGCTGACATCGAAAGAGCTGTAAAAGAAGCTGCTGAATATGAGGCTCAGGATAAGAAACGTAAGGAAGCAATCGATGCAAGAAACGATGCAGACTCAATGGTATTCCAGACAGAGAAGGCATTGAACGAAGTAGGCGATAAGATTTCCGAATCTGACAAGGCTGACTTGGAAGTTGAATTAAACAACGTAAAAGACATCTTAGAGAGAACCAAAGATAAGGAAATGACAGAAGATGAAGTATCTGAATTAAAGGCTGCTCAGGAAAAGATGATGGAAAAGGCACAGTCACTTTTCAGCAAGATGTATGAAAGTATGCAGGGTGCCGGCGGTGCAGGCCCTGATATGAGCCAGTTTACAGGTGCTGACGCTGATATGGGCGGTGCTACTTCAGAAGCTGCTGACGATATCATCGACGGAGACTTCAGAGAAGTATAAAAATTACTTTTATAATTACAAAGGGGCAGGGAATCCGTAAGGGTTTCCTGCTTGCTTAGGGAATGGAGAATATTATGGCAGAACAGAAAAGAGACTATTATGAAGTCCTTGGTGTTGAAAAAGGGGCTGATGATGCCGCAATCAAAAAAGCATATCGTGCTCTTGCCAAAAAGTATCACCCGGACATGAATCCGGATGATCCCAATGCAGAAGCAAAGTTTAAAGAAGCATCGGAAGCATATGCAGTTTTAAGTGATGCAGATAAAAGAAGACAGTACGATCAGTTCGGTCATGCAGCCTTTGATCAGGGTGCAGGTGGTGCCGGATATGGTGGTTTTGACTTCTCCGGTGCGGATTTCTCGGATATATTCGGAGACATATTTGGAGATTTCTTCGGTGGCGGAAGACGAAGCAGCAGCGGCAGAGGAAATGGTCCGAGGAAAGGTGCTGATATTCGTAAATCTGTGCGCTTAACTTTTGAAGAAGCGGTATTTGGCACCGAAAAAGAAATCGAAGTAGATTCCAAGGAAGAGTGCCAGACCTGTCACGGTAGCGGGGCAAAGCCCGGAACCAGTCCGGAGACATGTCCCAACTGTAAGGGTAAGGGTCAGGTAGTTGTTACAACCAATTCATTCTTCGGAACCATGCGTAGCGTTCAGACTTGTCGTGAATGTAACGGTAGCGGTAAAGTTGTAAAAGATAAGTGTACAGATTGTCGCGGAACCGGTTATACAACCATCAGAAAACGCTATGCGGTAAGCTTCCCTGCAGGTATTGATAACGGTATTGTCAGAAGATTACAGGGTAAGGGCGAACCCGGTGTAAACGGCGGTCCCCGCGGAGATATTCTGGTAGAACCCATTGTATCAAGACACCCTATCTTCCAGCGTCAGGAGTACGATATTTATTCTACAACTCCTGTATCTTTTGCAGTAGCTGCCTTGGGTGGTGAGATTTTTGTAGATACCGTAGATGGCAAGGTGGTATATGAAGTAAAACCCGGAACCCAGACCGGTTTACGCGTTCGTTTACGCGGTAAAGGTGTGCCTACGCTTCGTAACAAAGAAGTGCGTGGTGATCATTATGTGACATTGGTGGTGTCTGTGCCTGAAAAGTTATCTCACGAAGCGAAAGAACTGTTGAGACAGTTTGATGCGGAAACAGGTGACAGTTTACATGCAGTGGATAAGGTAAAAGACGATAAAGACAAAGACCCTAAAGATAAGGATAAAAAGGGTAAGAAGAAAAAAGGACTTTTTGGTTAATATATAGTGTAACAGATGAGGCAGGTATTATTTGTTCTCAGGGACGCTCTCGCTCCGTTGTGTTACGTAGCAGTACATAGAATTGCAAAAGACGCAATTCAAGTACTGACGAACACAAAGGCCTTTAGGAACAGAATAATATCTGCCTCATCTTTTTATATTATTATAATAATCTTAGTTTGACTAACATATTGTATCAAAGGAGATGCTAATTTTTTTGCGAATTTTCGCTAATCAGTTCGTCTTCGTTTCCAGCACCATCAACGACTGTTGTATTTTTATCGTCCAAAACATCTTCAGCAGATTCATCTGCAACAACTTCTTCAATTGAAATTAACTCCGCTTCATTTGCTATCTCGATATTCTTTTGAACATCATCCTTGGAAGTTTCTTTTATTTTTTTCTTGAAGAGTTCTTTTATTTTCTTTTTGCCTTCGGCAGTGCCGAGTTCAGCGGCTTTTAATTCTCCTTTATAAACAGCTTCCATCAGCATAATATAAGCTTCGCCGAGGGCGGTTGTAATGACACCTGCGGTGGCCCCGGAAATGGTTCCGCCAAGAACCGTTCCTGCGCCGGGAACCAGTTTTAAAAGGTTTGCGGCAATGGTTTTGCCGGCAATGGTAGCACCACCTGTGCCAAGGGCTGAAGATACAAATGCAGTGATAATACTCTTATTGATATCCAAGCCGTAAATTGCGGTAATACTTGCAATCATTGCAACCTGTGTGGGAATTAACAGTGCGCTGTCAGCAAAAGGAATAGGAGCAAAACCTTCACCGAATGCTGTTGCTGTTGCTGTTGCTACGGCGACCTGTGCTCGCTTTTTTTTTGCCTTGAGTGAAGCGATTTGAACACTCTGTAACGTGTCCTGCAGTTCTTCGGGCAGAACTTCTGTCATTACGGCGAGCAAGGCATCCAGACCATAGGCTTTGATAGGCGGAAGGGATTCGTCAAAAACAAAATCCTGTGCGAGAACAGGAACTACCTGAACAATATCAAGGTTTTCGTCCTGAATCAGGTTCTTCATCTGCTCTGCGTTCGGCTTGGAAAATGCTTGCGTCAAGACAATGATAACAGGAACTTCCGTAACGGAATTTTCTTTTGCGAGGTCACGTAACCATTCTATTTCTTCGGGTTCTACACGATTGGAAGCGGTGTTGATGCAGTACCAGATGCAGTGGATTGCTTTATTCACATCGGTTCCTGACATCCCGGATTTAATGGTATCAAGAATTTCTTTTTTTACTTCCTTCTGTGCGTCTTTTCCAAGTTCAAACCCTTTGGTGTCATAGATATTTAAAGGAATACCTTTTTTGCTGATTTTACGCATGTGCTGTGTGACAGGCTTGCCGATACCGGTCTCCGCCAGATTGTCACGAAACATACTGTTAATCAGGGTACTTTTACCAACTCCTGTTTTGCCGGCTACAATAATATTTAATGTATTCAGATTCTTAATTCGTTCGCTTATGGCAGAGATACAATCCTGCGCAATTTTATCAAGACTAACTTCCATAGCATAATCCCCCGTTATTTTTTGTCAATGGTAATTCCGTACTTGTCGCGAAGGACTTTACGGTTATATGACTTGTACAATTTGTTGGAACATTTTTTCTGTAACTTGGGTATAACAAAGATACCTACACCCAGTGTCGCGACAAAACCTGCGACAAATAACAGCTTGTCATTTTTTGACATGTGCCTATCCTCCCCTGTGTGAAATTTACTTATAAAAAGTGTAAATTTCACGAGAAAAATATTCTCTAGTATGTAGTTTAACATAGTAAAGTTAAGATTTCAATTATTACCATACAGAACATATATTATAAAAGTCCTTCCACGGATAAAACATTTTTATCAGGCTTGTATGAGTCGAAATGGTGGTGTATAATTTATTCTGTATGAGTATGCTTGCTTTTGTTATAAAATAAAAGGACAGTGAGCATAGAACAGGAGAGAAGCATGGCAACCTGGTCCTCGAGAGGTCTTCGTGGTTCTACGTTGGAAGACATGATTAACCGTACAAATGAAAAATATCGTGAAGCCGGTCTGGCCCTGATTCAGAAGGTGCCTACACCGATTACACCGGTGCAGATTGACCAGAAGAGCAGACACATTACGCTTGCGTACTTCGACCAAAAAAGTACCGTGGACTATATCGGTGCGGTGCAGGGGATACCGGTGTGTTTTGATGCGAAAGAAAGCGCAAATCTAACTTTTTCTTTGCAGAATATCCATGCTCACCAGGTGCAGTTTATGGAGGAGTTTGAAAAGCAGGGCGGTATTGCATTTTTCTTGATTTATTATACGTCTATTGACGAGTTGTATTATCTTCCCTTCGAGTATCTGAAACTCTTTTGGGACAGGGCGCAGAACGGAGGGAGAAAAAGTTTTCGTCATGAGGAATTAAATCCGGCATATGTGCTTCCGAAGCACAGTGGTGTGCTGGTACCTTATCTGGATGCGTTGAAGCAGGACTTGGAGGATAGGGAGTAGAATTGTTTGTTTTATTATAATGAGGTATCTTAAATGAAGGTTATCATAAAAAAATTCGACGAATTAACTACCACCGAGCTATATGAAATTCTAAAAGCCCGGGCTGAGATTTTTATCATGGAGCAGAATATCAATTATCAGGATATGGATGATATTGATTATAAAAGTGTGCACTGTTTTATACAGGAGGGCAACAAAGTAATTGCCTATCTGCGTGCCTTTTATAAAAGCGAAGACAAGTCCGTTGTAAAAATCGGCAGGGTGTTGACACTGGAGCACGGTAAAGGTGTTGGCAGAATATTGTTGGAGGCCGGCCTTCCTGCAATCAGAGAAAAATTGCCTTGCGATAAAATATATATCGAGGCGCAGAAACATGCCATCGGTTTTTATGAAAAGTTTGGATTTGTAATAACTTCCGGAGAATTCTTGGAGGAAGGTATTATACACGTGGCGATGGAATTAAATAATTAATCATAGGAGGCACAAAATGAAGTGGCATAAAATTACGGTAAAAACAACAACGGAAGCGGAAGATATTATCATCTGTACCCTGGCTGATGTAGGCCTTGAGGGCGCACAGATTGAAGATAAAATTCCTTTAACACCGCTTGAGAAGGAGCAAATGTTTGTGGATATTTTACCTCAGACAGAGGAGGATGACGGTGTAGCTTATCTTAATTTCTTCGTGGAAGAAAGCGATGATTTGGATATGGATGCGTTGGTGGCGTCTGTGGAAGAAGAGTTGGAAGGTCTTCGTATGTTTATGGATATCGGCGAAGGAACGATTACTTTGTCTGAAACCGAAGATTTGGACTGGATTAATAACTGGAAGAAATACTTCCGTCAGTTTTATATTGATGAATTGCTGGTCATTCCTTCTTGGGAAGAAGTGAAGCCCGAGGATGCGGACAAGAAGATTCTTCACATTGATCCCGGCACCGCATTCGGAACCGGTATGCATGAAACAACTCAGCTTTGCATTCGTCAGATTAAGAAGTATGTAACACCGGAAACAAATATTTTGGACGTAGGATGCGGTAGCGGTATCCTTGCAATTCTTGCGTTGATGTATGGCGCAAAGCATGCTAAGGGTACAGATCTTGATCCTTGTGCGTTGGATGCGACGTTGGAGAATATGGAAGCCAATGGTATTGACCCGAAGGACTTTGAAGTAATCATCGGAAATATCATTACCGAAAAGGAAGTGCAGGACTGGGCAGGTTATGAGTGTTATGACATTGTTGTGGCAAATATTTTACACAATGTACTTGAAGTACTCACTCCTGTTGTTACCGCACAGATGAAGCCCGGTGCCATTTATATTACTTCAGGTATTATTGCCGAGAAGGAAGGCTTTGTTGTAGATGTTGTAAAGAAAGCAGGTCTTGAACTTGTGGAAGTGACCCGCCAAGGCGAGTGGGTCAGTGTGACTGCAAAGAAGCCGGAGTAAAGGAGTCGCAGAAATGTATCATTTCTTTGTAGAACCCGGACAAATTCAGGGGAATAAAATTTGTATAACAGGAAAAGATGTGAACCATATTAAGAATGTGCTTCGCATGCGCATCGGTGAAGAAGTCTCCGTTGGTAATGGAATTGACGGCAAGGAATATCGTTGTGCCATTGATGCCTTTGAAGAAGACAGTGTGGTATGTAAGCTTCTTTTTATCAAAGAAGATGGTGTGGAATTGCCTGTAAAAGTTACGCTTTTTCAGGGATTGCCTAAGGCAGATAAAATGGAACTGATTATTCAGAAGGCTGTGGAACTTGGCGTCTATGAAATTGTGCCCGTGGCAACGAAACGATGTGTGGTAAAGCTTGATGCCAAGAAAGAAGCATCCAAGATTGCCCGTTGGCAGGCAATTGCAGAAGCGGCGGCGAAGCAGAGTAAAAGGGCCGTAGTGCCTCAAATCAGACCGGTAATGACGATGAAGGAGGCAATTCAGGCTGCATCTGAAAAGGAACACAAAATCATTCCTTACGAACTTGCGGAAGATATGGAGAAAACCAAAGAGGTTTTTGCATCTTTTACACCGGGAAAATCCGTGGCGGTTTTTATCGGTCCGGAAGGCGGATTTGAGGAAGGTGAAGTGGAAGCAGCAGCGGCAGCAGGCGTGGAACCGATTTCTTTGGGGAAAAGAATTCTTCGAACCGAAACGGCAGGATTTACTGTGTTATCCTGGATTATGTATGAGTTGGAAGTACGCACTTCTTCCTAAATGCATATAATAAATCAGTATAATATTTTCTACGGATGGATGTTTTTAAAAACGTTTTACCCGAAAGAAATGGATATATAAGGCAGGAACTGTTATGGAGATTTATTTAGATAATTCTGCAACAACCAGATGCTTTGATGAAGTGGCACAGGTGGTTGCTCATATGATGACTGTAGATTACGGCAATCCTTCCAGTATGCATATGAAAGGCGTGCAAGCTGAGCAATATATAAAACAGGCGACGGAAGTGATTGCAAAGACACTGAAAGTAAACGAGAAGGAAATTTTTTATACCTCCGGAGGAACCGAATCCGATAATATGGCAATTATCGGAACGGCTATGGCGAATTACCGTGCGGGTAAGCATATTATCACAACGCCTATGGAACATCCGGCGGTTGGGCAGTGTATGAAGTACCTTGAAAAAGAAGGTTTTGAAATTACTTACCTGCAGCCGGATACAAGCGGTTGCATCAGTTTGGATGACTTGGAGAAAAGCATTCGCAAGGATACCATTCTTGTATCCATTATGGCTGTAAATAATGAAATAGGAAGCATTCAGCCTATTGAGCAGGCCGGTGAGATTATCAAAAGAAAAAATTCCGGCACGCTGTTTCATGTAGATGCAGTGCAGGGATACGGCAAAATGGAAATCTATCCCAAGAAGTGGAAGATAGATATGCTTTCCGTTAGCGGACATAAGATTCACGGACCGAAGGGTGTAGGTTTCTTATATATTAATGAAAAAGTAAAAATTAAACCTATTATTTTAGGTGGCGGCCAGCAGAAAGGCATGCGTTCCGGTACAGAAAATGTGCCTGGGGTTGCAGGGCTTGCCAAGGCGGCAGAGTTGGTATATGCCAATATGGAATGCGATATCAATAAAATGTACTGTTTAAGAGACTATTTTATCAGTCAGCTTGATAAAATGGAGGGAGTAAAAGTAAATGGCGCGCAAGGCAGAAAAGCGGCCCCTCATGTTGTCAGCGTTTCGGTAGAAGGCGTCAGGGCGGAAGTGCTTTTACATGCTTTGGAGGAAAAAGGAATTTATGTTTCGGCAGGAAGTGCTTGCTCTTCGCATAAGCCTATTCCGTCAGCTACATTGCAGGCCATTGGCTTACCAAAAGAGTTATTGGGCTCAACCGTGCGTTTTAGCTTTTCGGTATTTACCACCAAAGAAGAGATTGATTGTGCATTAAATGCATTAAAAGAAACAATTCCAATGTTGCGTCGATTTATCAGAAGATAAGTAGTGGTGCGAGAGGGGGATTTAAACCCTCTCTCGTTATAAGGAGAAAAAATGTTACCTTTTCGGACAAGTATTGTTGTAAGTGTTATTGAGTTCTTTAGCGTCGTACTTTTGCATGTAGTATATGCGTTTAATCAGTTTGGTGCGGAGCAGGCATTATTTATTTCCATCGGTTTTCTGCCGGTGTTACTTACTATACTTTTATATCGAATTATTTCCAATGAAAATGTTATCGTGCGTTGCTTTTACGTTACAATGACACTGACCAGTTATATTATTTCGGTTCAGTTGGAAACCGTGGGTATGCTTCTTATGATTTACATGGCAGAAGCTTTGATTGTAGCGTTGTTTGTTAAGAAGCGAATTTTTATAGAATATTTTATCTTTTCATTTGTGGGATTGATTGCAATAGGAATTTTACATACAGAAGATATTAATCTGTTTTTCTCCACATTCATTTATATCATTTACCTGTTGTTCTACTGTTTCGGTATGATTACATTATTGATGCTGATTACGGGTGTGGAATCCTACAAGGCTAAGATGGAGGAAAAGAACAAAGAGGCACAGGATGCGCTGGAAGCTAAGTCTAACTTCCTTGCCAATATGTCGCATGAAATCCGTACACCGATGAATGCCATCAGCGGTATGGCACAGTTGTTGTCGCAGAGGAATTTCCAGAAGGAAGAGAAAGAATACATAGATACAATTCAGAAGTCATCCGAAAGTCTTTTGTCCATTATTAACGAGATTCTGGACTTTTCCAAGATTGATTCCGGTAACATGGAGATTGTGGAGGAAGAGTATCATTTTAACTCTCTGATTCATGATGTGTTAAGTATTATTGAATTCAGAATGCGTGATAAAAGTGTTAAATTAATCATAGATATTGACCCGCGCATTCCGCGTATTTTAATCGGCGATCAGCTTCGTATTCGACAGGTTTTAATTAATATATTAAACAATGCAGTAAATTTCACTCATAGAGGACATATCCGTTTGCACATCATATGGCAGAAGAATGATGAAAAAGAAGGCTGTCTTGAAGTGGAAGTAGAAGATACCGGTATCGGTATTTCGGAAGAGAATATGAAAAAGCTTTTCCGTGCATTTGGACAGATTGATACCCGTAAAAACCGTAACGTGGAAGGTACCGGCTTGGGTCTGGTTATTTCTAAACAGTTGCTGAATCAGATGGGTGGAGACATCTGGGTAGAAAGCACTCTGCATGAAGGTAGTGTATTTTCCTTCCGTTTGCCTCAGAAGGTAAAAGACGGACGTCCTTCCAACTATGAGGCAAATCACGAAAAGGTATTTGCATCCAATGATGAATTTAAGTTGAGCTTCCGAGCACCTGCAGCGAAGGTAATGGTTGTGGATGATAATAAGGTTAACCTGCAGGTTGCCAGTGAACTTATGAAGAAGTTCGGATTCGAACCGGTGTTGGTTGAGAGCGGTTCGGAGGCTGTAAATCGTATTGAAGAAAATCTTGTAAGCTATGACATGATTTTTATGGATCATATGATGCCGTTTATGGATGGTGTTGAAGCGACACAAAAGATTCGTGCCATTCAGAGTGAGTATGCGCAGGAATTGCCTATTGTGGCATTGACTGCCAATGCCATTAAGGGCGTTGAAAAACAATTAAAAGAAGCCGGAATGAACGATTATCTTTCCAAGCCGATTCATATGAAACAGTTAAGTGATATTTTGGAGAAATGGATTCCGATTGCGAAGCAGGTTCGAATCATGGATGGCAAGGAAATTGCACCGCCCCGTTCTTATTTTACAAACCCGATGTTAAAGAAAGAGGCAGAAGACAAGAAGGATATTTTAGACAGTCTGAAAGGCATTTCCATCGAAGACGGTTTGCGTAATTGCGGCGGAAATAAAAATGCGTATATCAGAGTGTTGAGTACTTTTGCATCTTCCAATCTTTTGGCGGGTTTGGAGGAGTATTTGAATAAGAAGGATGCAGCAAATTACTCTGTTATTGCGCACTCGATTAAGGGGGCGTGCCGTAATATAGGAGCCATGGAAGTAGGGGATATTGCTTATGATATGGAAATGGCAGGTAAAAACGGCGACATAGAATATATTGAAGAAAACCATGAAGAATTCGCACAAAAATATGGCGATGTATTGCGATTAGTAACCAAGGCTTTAATCGATCATCAGGCTTAATTTGGCGATGGGTTACTTTTCTTGCAAAATTCAATGCAAGCGTGTATAATTAAAAAGATAGATACGAGAATATGGGGGTATTACTATGTATCGAGTAGTTATTTGTGATGATGAGGCCACATCATTACAAATCAATCAAATTCTGACGGAACAGATATTGGAAGAAGAGGGAATTGAATACGAAATCAGTACTTTTGAAGATATGAGAGTAATGACAGCGGCACTTTCGGATGAGAAAGCAGAGTATGATGTGTTGCTCTGTGATATTCTTGCTGTTGGTATGAACGGCATTGAGGCGGCAAAGGAATTACGTCGTCTTGGTGAAAAATTGCCGATTATTTTTATTTCCTCTACTGCTGAGTATGCATTAGATGGATATAGTGTAAATGCATTGCGCTATTTGCAAAAGCCGATAGATTTAGAGAAGTTGCGTGAAGGACTGAAGGAAGCATATCAGATTTCACAGTCTTCTGATGTTTTAAAATTTCAGGTAGCAGACCGCTTTTACAAGATTCCGTTTTCGGAAATTGAATATTTGGAAAGTCGCGGACGAGACACCGATATTATTACTGCTGATGAAACCATCAGTGTCCACATGAAGTTTTCTGATATGGAAAAGAAACTTCCTGCGGATATGTTTTTAAGATGTCATCGTTCTTACATAATAAATCTTACACAGGCAAAAGACTTGGCAAGATACCGTTTTTTGACAAAGCAGGGCGTAGAGATTCCGGTCAGCCAGTTACAATACAATGATACTAAGCGAAGATTTATTAAGTTTCAATAAAAAATCCCGTAGATAAAATGTGCGGGAAGATAGAGGTTAGTATGTTTGAGACTCGTACATTTTTATTAAAATACGGAGAGATTTTCCTAAAAGGAAAAAACCGTTATGTATTTGAAGATATTCTGGTGGAACAGGTACGCCGTGCAGTTGCAAAATGTGATGGCGAATTCAAGGTTCATAAAAGTTTATCCAGAATTTATGTAGAAGCACTTACGGATTTTGATTATGACGAATTGATTGATACATTAAAATGCGTTTTTGGCATCATTGCGATTTGTCCGGTATTGGTATTGGAAGACAATGGTTTTGATGATTTAAAAGCACAGGTTGTGAAATATATTGATGAAGTTTATGAGGATAAAAATTTTACATTTAAGGTATTTGCAAAGCGTGCCCGTAAAAATTATCCCGTGAATTCCATAGAGATGAATTGCCTGATTGGGGAAGCGATTTTAGATGCTTATCCTGAAGTGAAGGTGGATGTTCATAAACCGGATGTAAGTCTTCGTGTAGAAGTAAGAGAAAGAATATATGTATATTCCATCGTAATTCCCGGGCTCGGAGGTATGCCTGTCGGTTCGGCAGGGAAAGCAATGCTTCTTTTATCGGGAGGATTGGATTCACCGGTGGCAGGTTATATGATTGCAAAGCGTGGCGTAAAGCTGGATGCAATTTATTTTCATGCACCGCCTTATACATCTGAAAGAGCAAAGCAAAAGGTTGTGGATTTGGGGACATTGATTTCCAGATACACGGGACCTATTCGTTTGCATGTTATTAATTTTACGGAAATTCAGATGGCAATTTATGAGAAATGTCCGCCTGATGAACTTACTATCATTATGCGTCGTTATATGATGCGTATTGCAGAACAAATAGGCCTTGAGAATGATTGTATCGGTTTGGTAACCGGCGAGAGTATTGGTCAGGTTGCTTCCCAGACCATGCAAAGTCTGGCATGTACCAATGATGTGTGTACGATTCCGGTATATCGCCCGTTGATTGCTTTTGATAAGCAGGACATTGTAGATATTGCAGAAAAGATTAATACCTATGAGACTTCCATTTTACCTTATGAAGACTGTTGTACCATTTGGGTGGCAGAACATCCGGTAACAAAGCCTGTAGTGAAGGTGATTGCAAAGCACGAAGAAAATCTTGCGGACTGCATTGATGAAATGTTGAAAAAAGCGGTGGAAGAAAGAGAGATTGTCGAGATTAAGTAGTATCGATTTTGCTTTGAGTGATATTTTATAAAACAAAAAAGCACCGCCAACGTGACGGTGCTTTTTAATGTTAATTGGTGTTGTTCAATTATACGATGTAAGGAGCTAATACTTTTAATACTTCGTCTGCATCGTCTTCAGCGTGGATATTTAAATCGATAGGCTTAGATAAGTCAAGGGAGAAGATACCCATGATAGATTTTGCATCGATTACATATCTGCCGGAAACTAAGTCGAAATCATAATCAAACTTTGTGATATCGTTTACGAAAGATTTCACCTTATCAATTGAGTTTAAAGAAATAGATACTGTCTTCATATTTGTTTCCTCCTATAATAAAAAATAAATTGTTAGCATTTTAGTGGGAAGGGAAATGAATCTATTTCCTGCTTCCGCCTTTATAGTATTAGATTTGTGAAAAAAAGTCAACTGATAAAGTTGCCGAAAATTAAGGAGATTTCCATGAAAAGTGTAGCATTACATAACCTTGGTTGCAAAGTGAATTCCTACGAAGTGGAAGTAATGCAACAAAACTTACAAAAAAACGGTTTTGAAATTGTCGATTTTGAACAAAAATCGGACATTTATATCATAAATACATGTTCTGTAACCAATATGGCAGATCGAAAAAGTCGTCAGATGTTACATCGTGCCCGCAAACAGAACCCGGAAGCAATTGTAGTGGCGGTAGGGTGTTATGTACAGGCAGATGCTTTTTGCATTGCCCAGGATGAAGCGATTGATTTATTGGTAGGTAATAATCTAAAAAAGAATATTGCGGACATTTTGAATCGTTTTATGGAGTGGGATAAGGCTTTGCCTGAGGATTTGAATGAGGAAGAAAAGAATTTTTTGCGAAAAACCTTAGACAATACAACTATTGTGGATGTTAAAAAAGTGGATTTTGAAGATGCCAAAATGGAGCATACGGCGGAGCATGCCAGGGCATATATCAAAATTCAGGACGGCTGTAACCGCTTCTGCAGTTACTGCATTATTCCTTATACCAGGGGTAATGTAAGAAGCCGTAAGAAAGAAAGTGTATTGGAAGAAATTAAGGGTCTTGTGGAGGAAGGATATCGTGAATTTGTTTTGACGGGAATTCATATCAGCTCCTACGGACTTGATTTTGAAGAAAAAAATCCGAAAAAATATCTGGCGGAGTTGATTTGCGATATTAATGCACTTGAGGGTGTGGAGCGAATTCGTATCGGCTCTTTTGAACCGATGATTTTGACAGAGGAATTTGTAGAAATCCTGGCATCGTGTTCTAAGTTATGCCCGCATTTTCATATATCGCTTCAAAGCGGATGCGATGAGACGCTTAAGCGAATGAATCGCAGATATACATCGGCAGAATATTTTGAGAAGACTGAACTGTTGCGCCGGTATTTTCCGGGGTGCGCTATTACCACGGATGTTATTGTAGGTTTTCCGGGGGAAACGGATGAAGAGTTTGCCAAAACCAAGGCTTTTTTGGAACAGGTAAATTTCTTTGAAATGCACATATTTAAATATTCCAGAAGAAAGGGAACCAAGGCGGATGCCATGCCTTCGCAGGTGCCGGAGGAAGTAAAGACTGTCCGAAGCAATATACTTCTGGAGTTGGAAAAGAAACAGTCTAAGACATTCCGTGAGACTTTTATCGGGAAAACGGTAAAGGTTTTATTAGAGGAAGAAAAGAAGATTAACGGAAAGATATATTGGCTTGGACATACAGAGGAGTATGTGAAAGTAGCATTGCCCGTAAACGGGTATGAAAAGAATATGTTTGCGGATGCTTTTATAAAAGAATTTCTGCAGGAAGATATTTTATTGGGAGAAAATACGGCCGGCGCCTGTATGAAAGCATAAAATTTGTTAATAATAGGGATAAGCCACAGCTCATAGCTTGAGTTTTGAACATATTTAGAGTATAATAAAACAGACTGTATACATAGGGCAGATACGAAGAAAAGATACATTACAATAAAGGGTGTGAAAATATGCAATCAGAGAATACACAGTTTTTTGAAGTTGAACAGGAGTCTAAGGACAGAGTAAAAAATGTACTGGCAAAGGTTTACGATGCACTGCAGGAAAAAGGCTACAATCCGGTGAATCAGATTGTGGGTTATATTATGTCCGGCGATCCTACATATATTACCAGCCACAAGAATGCCCGCAGTTTGATTATGAAAATCGAACGCGATGAACTTGTAGAAGAGATGTTTATAGAGTACATTAAAGCCAACAAGTGGGAATAACGGAGGGCAATATATGCGCATTATGGGATTGGATTTCGGTTCCAAAACCGTTGGTGTGGCAGTTAGTGATCCTACGGGACTGATTGCTACCGGTTTGGAAATTGTCAGACGTGAAAGGGAAGATAAGTTACGTCAGACTTTGGCGAGAATCGAAATGCTGATTGAAGAATACGATGTCAAAAAAATTGTTCTTGGTTATCCGAAGAACATGAATGATACATTAGGTGAGAGAGTAGAAAAAACGTTGGCATTCAAAGAAATGCTTGAGAGAAGAACCGGCTTGGAAGTAGAGCTTTGGGATGAAAGACTGACAACCGTTGAGGCTGATGCGGTTATGATGGAGGCGGGGATTCGTAGAGAGGACCGTAAGAAATACGTGGATAAGATTGCAGCTGCGTTTATTTTACAAGGATATTTGGACTATGCCGGAGAACGGAAGTAAGAAGGCAGACAGTGGTGCTGAAAGGATACAATATGGAAAAGATTTTATTTCAGGCAGCGGGGGAAGAACCTGTTGAGTTTTATGTATTAGAACAGACTACAGTAGCAGGAGTGAATTACATTCTTGTAACCGATGAGGAAGAAGGGGACGGAGATGCCCTGATTTTGAAAGATATTTCCGGGTCTGAGGATGAAGAGGCAGTATATGACATTGTTTCCGAAGATAAGGAATTAAATGCCATAGCCCAGATTTTTGAAAATTTATTGGATGACGTGGAGTTTACCAAGGAGTAGATTGCGCGAATTTGGAGGAAAAGAAATTGAATATAGACAAGAACAGTGCAGGTTTAGCCGGTAAGGTGAAGGTAATCCCTTTGGGAGGGCTTGAACAAATCGGTATGAATATTACTGCGTTTGAGTACGATGACACCATTATTGTGGTGGATTGCGGCTTGAGTTTTCCGGCAGATGACATGTTGGGAATTGATTTGGTAATTCCGGATATAACGTATTTGCTGGATAACAAAGATAAGGTAAAGGCATTTATGATTACCCATGGACATGAGGATCATATCGGGGCATTGCCTTATATATTAAAACAATTGAATATTCCCGTGTTTGCTACCACCTTAACGATGGGGGTGATCGAGCACAAATTAAAAGAACATGAATTATTGGATGTGGTAAAAAGACAGACCGTACAGTTTGGTGATGTGGTACGCATCGGTAATTTTAAGGTTGAATTTATCAAAACCAATCATAGTATTGTGGATGCGGCAGCGTTGGCGATTTATTCTCCGGCGGGCGTGATTGTTCATACGGGCGATTTTAAGGTGGATTATACACCGGTATTTGGAGATGCCATTGATTTGCAGCGTTTTGCAGAGCTTGGAACCCAAGGCGTTTTGGCATTGATGTGTGATTCTACCAATGCAGAGCGTCCCGGTTTTACACAGTCAGAGCGAAGCTTAAGTAAAACCTTTGATACGATTTTTACGGAGCATAAAAACACCAGGATTATTGTGGCAACTTTTGCTTCCAACGTTGACCGTGTGCAGCAGATTATCAATGCAGCAGACCGGTTTGGACGTAAGGTTGTGGTGGAAGGCCGCAGTATGGTTAATATTATTGAAACAGCTACCAATCTTGGAAGATTAAGTGTTCCCGAAAATACTTTGATTGATATCGAAATGTTAAAAGATTATCCTGAGGAGCAGACGGTTATTATTACTACCGGAAGCCAGGGAGAGAGCATGGCGGCATTAAGCCGTATGGCTATGGGACAGCATCGTAAGGTTAAGATTGGATGTAACGATACTGTAATCTTTTCATCCAGTCCCATTCCCGGAAATGAAAAAGCAGTGACAAAGGTAATCAATGAATTGTTTCAGAAAGGTGCGGATGTTATTTTTCAGGATGCACATGTGTCCGGACATGCCTGCCAGGAAGAAATTAAGTTGATTTACACGTTGACACAACCTAAGTATGCGATTCCGGTGCATGGTGAATATAAGCATCTGAAAGCACATGCAAAGCTGGCTGAACAGCTTGGTATGGATAAAGAGAATATTTTTATTATGAAATCCGGCGATGTTTTGGCTTTGGGTGAAGACTCGGCTGAAATAGTGGGAGAGGTTCCGGTAGGAGCTATTCTGGTAGACGGATTAGGTGTTGGAGATGTAGGAAACGTAGTGTTGCGTGACCGACAGAAACTGGCGGAAGATGGTATTGTCATTGTGGTTGCAGTGATGGACAGCTATACCAATACTTTGGTATCGGGTCCGGATATTATTTCCCGTGGTTTTACTTATACGAAAGATAATGAAGATTTGATGGAAGAAGCTACGGCCATTGCCTTTGAAGCAATGGAGAAGATGCAGGAGAAAGGTGTTACCGATTGGGGCAAAATAAAAGGTAACCTTCGAGATTCTTTAAATGAATTCTTCTGGAAAACAACAAAGAGGCGCCCCATGATTCTTCCTATACTGATGGAAGTGTAAAAAGAAAGGTGTACGTATGCAGAAGTCCGATTTGGAAAAGGCTACAGATAAATATATTGCTGCAATGCAGAAGTCAGAAGAATATCGTAATTACTGCGAAATAAAGGAAATTGTAAAAGCAGATGAAGCACTGTGGCAGCAGTTACGCGAATATCGCAAGAGACGATATGAGTTCCAGATGATGACCAATCCGGAGGAACTCTTTGACAGGGTGGATGCGTTTGAACGTGATTACCGCGAATGGAAAAAAGACTCCAGAGTAACGGCTTTTTTGGATGCAGAGTTGGCTTTTTGCCGTATGCTTCAGGATGCTAATATGCGTATTGTGGAAGCAATGCAGTTTGAGTAATAAAGGGACGTATTAGGAGATTAGAAATGAACAAAAAAATGATTTGGGGAGTAGTAAAGGGAATATTAAAAATAGCCCTTGCTCTTGCTGTTGTTTTATTGATTTATAATCTGGGTATAAAAGCATATGATTTCGGATATCGGATTTTTGCCGAGGAGCCTATGGAGTTAGGAGAGGGAAGAATGATATCCGTGTCCATTGTGGAAGGTAAAACGGTTGCGGAAATCGGCGATATTCTGGAAGAAAAAGGATTGATTCGAGATGCAAGGCTGTTTTATTTCCAAGAGATGTTTTCGGAATACAGGGGAGATTTACAGCCGGGCGTTTACGAATTATCTACCGGAATGACACCGTATGAGATGATGGCGATTATGGCCGCCAACGGGGAAGAAACAGAAGAGTAGAAGAAGGTAACAGTGTGATTATTGATGAAAGATTGTTCACCTTTATCAACTCTTTCGATAAAGGGAACTCAGAATTTTTAGATGAGTTAGAGCAGGAAGCGAAGAGGGATTATGTACCGATTATCCGTAAGGATATGCAAAACCTCCTTCGTTTCTTATTGCGTTTGAAAAGACCTTGCAATATCTTGGAGGTTGGGACTGCAGTTGGTTTTTCTGCTTTATTAATGGCAGAAGCTACCACAGAAGATTGTAAGATTACCACCATTGAGAATTACGAGAAGCGAATTCCGATTGCTCACGCTAATTTTAAAAGAGCAGGGAAAGAACATCGAATTACTCTTTTAGAGGGAGATGCTACGGAAATTCTAAAAGAACTGGAAGGTACTTTTGATTTTATTTTTATGGATGCGGCGAAGGGGCAGTATTTAAATTTTCTGCCGGATTTATTGCGATTACTGTCAGCGGATGGGCTGCTGGTATCGGATAATGTGTTGCAGGATGGTGATTTGATGGAATCGCGCTATGCGGTTACCAGAAGAAATCGTACCATTCATTCCAGAATGAGAGATTATCTGTATGAATTGAAAAATAATCCGAGCCTTGAAACGGTAATTTTGCCGGTAGGCGATGGTGTGACCATAAGCATAAAAACAGATCACAACGGAGGCAATAGATGAGTAGAGATAGGAAGCCGGAACTTTTAATTCCGGCAAGCAGTCTTGAAGTATTAAAAACTGCAGTGGTATTTGGCGCAGATGCGGTATATATTGGAGGAGAGGCTTTTGGGTTACGTGCGAAAGCTAAGAATTTTTCTATGGAGGACATGGCAGAAGGCATTGCGTTTGCCCATGAGAGAGGTGTAAAAGTATATGTGACAGCCAATATTCTTGCGCACAATGAAGACTTAGATGGGGCACGGGCATATTTTGAAGAATTAAAAAATATGAAGCCGGAACAACCGGATGCATTGATTATTTCGGATCCCGGAATGTTTACCATTGCCAAAGAGGTATGGCCGGAAGTAGAGATTCATATTTCAACTCAGGCTAATAATACCAATTATCAGACATATCTGTTCTGGTGGCAGCAGGGCGCAAAACGTGTGGTAAGCGCCAGAGAATTATCATTGGCAGAGATAAGGGAGATTCGTGAACGAATTCCTGAAGAAATGGAAATCGAAAGTTTTATTCACGGAGCTATGTGCATTTCTTATTCGGGAAGATGCCTTTTATCCAACTATTTTACCGGGAGAGATGCCAATCAGGGAGCTTGCACACATCCTTGTCGCTGGAAGTATGCGGTGGTGGAGGAAACCCGCCCCGGAGAATATATGCCGGTCTATGAAAATGAGCGCGGAACATATATTTTCAACTCTAAAGACCTGTGTATGATTGAATACATTCCTGAGATTGTTGATGCAGGAATAGATTCTTTAAAGATTGAAGGCCGAATGAAAACCGCCTTGTATGTGGCAGCGGTGGCGAGAACTTATCGAAAGGCAATTGATGATTTCTTTTCGTCCGAAGAAGAGTACAGAAAGAATATGGGCTGGTATCGTCAGGAAATATCCAAATGTACGTATCGGCAGTTTACTACCGGTTTTTACTTTGGAAAGCCTACCGAAGAAACTCAGATTTATGATAGCAATACGTATGTGAATGATTATATTTATCTTGGGATTGCGGAAGAAATTACAGCAGATGGCAAGGTGCGTATTGAGCAGAAGAACAAATTCTGCGTGGGTGATACCATAGAAATTATGAAGCCTGACGGAAGAAACATAACAACCAAGGTGGAAGCTATGTACGATGATAAGGGAGGCGCAGTAGAAAGTGCACCCCACCCTCAGCAGGTATTGTTTTTGCAATTGAGTGAAGCTTGTGAGAAGTATGACCTGCTTCGTGTTAAGAAAGCATAGTTTTGCTTGTAAAAATGATAAAAACAGTGTATTTTAATGTAAGAATATACTGCAAAAGAATCCGAATGGAGAATATATATGACTGACATTATTAACATTGAAGAGATATTTGCGCAGAATGTCTTTACGTTGGATACCATGAAGAAATGGGTTCCTGCCGAAGCTTATGATGAAGTTATTCATGTAATGGATAATGGTGGTGAGCTTTCCGGAAAGACTGCAAATGTGGTTGCGAAAGCAATGAAAGACTGGGCAGTGGAAAAGGGAGCGACCCATTATACACACTGGTTCCAGCCTTTGACCGGATTTACGGCAGAGAAGCATGACTCTTTTATTACCCATCCTGATAAAAACGGTAAGATGTTGCTTGAATTTAAAGGAAAAGAGTTAATTAAGGGTGAACCGGATGCTTCTTCATTCCCTTCCGGTGGTCTTCGTGCTACTTTTGAAGCACGCGGGTATACAACATGGGACATTACTTCTCCTGCTTTTATTAAGGAGGATGCTACCGGTAAAATTCTTTGTATTCCTACCGCATTCTGTTCTTATAAAGGCGAAGCTTTGGATAAAAAGACACCCTTGCTTCGTTCCATGGAAATTGTGGGACAGCAGGCAATGCGTATTGTCAGATTGTTTGGAAATTATGAAGCAAAGAAGGTGATTCCTTCTGTTGGTGCGGAGCAGGAATACTTCCTGATTGATCGTCAGAATTATTTAAAGAGAGAAGATTTAATATATGCCGGCCGTACCCTCTTTGGTGCACCTGCACCAAAAGGACAGGAGATGGATGATCACTACTACGGAATCATTCGTGAGCGTATCGGTGCATATATGAAAGATTTAAATGTTGAGTTGTGGAAGCTTGGTGTAACAGCAAAAACACAGCATAATGAGGTAGCTCCTGCACAGCATGAATTAGCACCGATTTATGAGACTTCCAATGTGGCCGTAGACCATAATCAGATTGTCATGGAAACCTTGAAAAAGGTTGCAGGACGTCATGGTCTTACCTGTCTTTTACATGAGAAACCCTTCCAAGGAGTGAATGGTTCCGGTAAGCATAACAACTGGTCGTTGACTACGGATACCGGAATGAATCTTTTGGATCCCGGTGATACGCCGAATGAAAATATTCAATTCCTTTTGGTGCTTGCATGTATTATGAAGGCAGTAGATACCCATGCAGATCTTTTAAGACAGAGTGCATCGGATGTAGGAAATGATCACAGATTGGGCGCGGATGAAGCTCCGCCTGCAATTATATCCATATTCCTTGGTGAGCAGCTTGAAGATGTAGTAAAGCAGCTGGTGGAAACCGGTGAGGCTACTCATTTGGTAGAAGGTGGCGTTTTGGAAACCGGTGTTTCCACATTGCCTGACCTTTTAAAAGATGCAACAGACCGAAATCGTACATCGCCGTTTGCTTTTACGGGTAATAAGTTTGAGTTTCGTATGGTGGGTTCTGCTGATTCTATTGGCGACCCGAATACTATTTTAAATACCATTGTGGCAGAAGCATTTTGCGAAGCGGCTGACCGCTTAGAGGGTGCGGAAGACTTTGATTTAGCTGTGCATGATTTGATTAAGGAATATATGACAGCGCATCAAAGAATTATTTTTAATGGTAACGGCTATGCTCCGGAGTGGATTAAGGAGGCAGAAAGAAGAGGTTTGCCGAATCTTCCTACGATGTTGGATGCGGTTGAAACGCTGACTACCGATAAATCGTTTGCATTATTTGAAAAGTTTAATATTTTTACGCGGGCTGAACTCGAGTCACGTAAAGATGTTTTATATGAGACCTATTCTAAAACAATCAATATTGAGGCTAAGTGTATGATTGAGATGTCATCCAAGCAGATTATTCCTGCAGAAATCCGTTATGCACAGATGCTTTCAAAGTCTGTTCTTCTCGCAGAAGAAGCAGGTGTGAGTGCTACGGTACAAAGAGGTCTTCTTTCCAGGGTGACAGAGGAACTTGAGAAGATGCAGTCAGCACTTACTGCGTTAGAGGAAGAATTAAAAGTGGCGCAGGGAATTAAGGAACACAAAGTTTGTGCATTTTATTACAGAGACCATGTCAAAACTGCTATGGATGCATTACGTGCACCGGCAGATGCGTTGGAAATGCTTACAGATAAAGAAGTATGGCCGATACCTACATATGGTGATTTGTTATTTGAAGTGTAAGGAGGGAATATCATGAAGGAGCCTGTATTGGTTATTATGGCTGCGGGAATGGGCAGTCGTTACGGAGGATTAAAGCAGATTGATCCTGTGGATGCTGCGGGAAATAAGATTTTGGATTTTTCTATTTATGACGCAAAAAGAGCCGGATTCAAAAAGGCTGTTTTTATCATTAAGAAAGAAAATGAAGCTTTATTTAAGGAATGTATCGGTGATGCAGTAAGCCGTCACATGGAAGTGGAATATGTATTTCAGGATATTAACGATGTACCGGACGGTTTTGTAATTCCGGAAGAAAGAGTGAAGCCCTGGGGAACCGCGCATGCAATTTTTAGCTGTAGAGAAGCCGTAACCGGACCGTTTGCGGTTATTAATGCAGATGACTATTATGGAGTAGAAGCTTTTCAGGTATTATATGATTTTCTGACGACACATGAGGATGATGAAAAGTATCGTTATGCCATGGTGGGTTATCAGCTTGGTAATACCCTGACAGAGAACGGGTCAGTGGCGAGAGGGTGTTGTGTAACCAATGAAGAAGGATATCTTGTGTCTATCACTGAAAGAACCAAGATTGTGAAAACGGCTGAGGGAGCGGCATATACAGAGGATGATGGTGCAACATATACACCTATTTCGGTAGAGTCTCCGGTATCCATGAATATGTGGGGATTTACTCCCAGTATTATTCCGGAACTTGGCAAGGCATTAGAAGAGTTCTTTGCTAATCAGGTAGCGAAGAATCCTTTAAAAGCAGAATGTTATCTGCCCATCGAAGTGGATGGACTTTTAAAAGAGGATAAAGCTACCGTTCAGGTGCTTTCATCCAAAGATAAATGGTTTGGCGTAACATATAAGGAAGATAAACCTTATGTTATGGATTCCATCCAGAAATTAAAAGATGCGGGAGTATATCCTGACGTATTGTGGTAAACACACAGGAGGAAAGTAATGGCAATATTAGTAACCGGGGGCGCCGGATATATTGGTAGTCATACCGTGGTAGAATTACAGAACGCGGGCTTTGATGTGGTTGTAATAGATAATCTTAGTAATTCCAGCAGAGAGTCATTATATCGTGTTGAAAAGATTACCGGAAAAAAAGTTCCCTTTTATGAGGTTGATATTTTGGATGAAGCAGGTCTTCGCAATGTTTTTGAGAAAGAAGATATTGATTCCTGCATCCACTTTGCCGGATTAAAAGCGGTTGGGGAGTCTGTAAGAGAGCCTTGGAAGTATTATCAGAATAACATTGCAGGTACGTTGTGTCTGTTAAAAGTTATGGAAGAATATAACGTGAAAAATATTGTATTTTCTTCTTCGGCAACCGTGTACGGAAGTCCTGCTTTTGTGCCTATTACAGAGGAGTGCCCCAAGGGTGATATTACCAATCCGTATGGCCATACGAAGTCTATGCTGGAACAGGTATTGATGGATATCCAAAAAGCAGATCCGGCATGGAATGTGATTCTTTTAAGATATTTCAATCCTATCGGAGCGCATGAGAGTGGAACCATAGGTGAAAATCCGAATGGCATTCCCAATAATTTGATGCCTTATATTACGCAGGTGGCTGTTGGTAAATTGAATTGTCTGGGTGTGTTTGGTGATGATTATGATACACCGGATGGTACAGGAGTGCGTGACTATATTCATGTTGTGGATTTGGCGTTGGGACATGTTCGTGCAATTGAAAAGATTGCTCAGAATCCCGGTTTGTGTGTATACAATTTGGGAACCGGTACCGGCTACAGTGTGTTGGATGTCGTGAAGAATTTTGAAGAGGCATCCGGAGTAAAGATTCCTTATGAAATAAAAGACCGCCGTCCCGGAGACATTGCAGAGTGTTATGCAAGTCCGGAAAAGGCGGCAAAAGAACTGCATTGGAAGGCAGAACGCGATATTCGTAAAATGTGTGAAGATTCATGGCGTTGGCAGTCCAACAATCCAAACGGATATGAGGAATAAGTGATAATTTTAAATATGTAAAAACGAATCGGTCATAACTTTTTGTTATGACTGATTTGATTTAGAGATGATATTAATTATTATTATAAAAAATGTGGCGTGCATATTTTTTTAACAGAATCAGTAGCGGCATTCCTAATATCCCGCAGGAGATGAATTCACCGATAAAAACAGTAAGGAAAAATAGCCATAAAGGTTCTAAGCCATAGGCATATTTTAAAATAAAAGGAATGATAAAAGTATTTGATAATATCGGCGGTATGGGTGCAAACCATGCCGCTATTTTTGACTTCTTTCCGGCAAGGCGGCCGATGAAATAGGTCGTGATTGCACCAATCAGGGTTGCCAGACTGCCGAATATAATATCAAAAATGTTGGCGCTCACCAATAAGTTACTAATGATACAACCACCTAAAAGTCCGGGTATGGCTGCAGGGGTGAAAAAGGGTAAAATAGTAAGTGCTTCTGAAAAACGGACTTGTATGGCAAATGATGCCAGCCCAAAGACGTTAGATAATTCGGTAAGAATTACATAAAGAGCAGCAATCATTGCTGCCTGAGTAAGAAAAAGAACTTTCTTGTTTTTCATTTGTTAAAATCTCCTTAGTTTTGTTTAAGGTCAGGATGGTTTCGAACTGACCGTATGTATTTTACTACATGTATTATGTAGCAAATGAATGACTCATCCGCAGTTTTTACGAATGAGTCATTGGATAACTTATTAATCTACTGTAATATCATTTTCAGGTGTGGAGTTAGATGCATCCTTCATTCCGGTAATGTCGGTACAGGTAAAAGTAACAATCACAATATTGTTATTGGTTTTAACATTACAATCGCAATCTATACCATGTGCTGAACGAATTTTTACCATGATTTCATCAATGGGAAAACCGAAAGATTCTTCCAAACTGGTTTTTAATACACAATCTGAATTCAAAAACTGTGTGTTATCATTGATATTCATTCCGGTATCTGATTCCATTAATGTAAGGAATGGCTGACTGGCATCATCAGCACGTACCTCAGCATCTACGATGGAAGTGGTTACTCCGGTACGAATGGTATCGGCTAACTGAATATCTGATGATACATTTGTTTTTTCAATATACTTTAACAGCTGAGGTGCCATTAATCCTACAGCAATTGCCATAATAGCGATTACGATAAGCAATTCAAGAAGGGAAAAACCTTTATTGTTTTTCATAATATGTCCTTTCTTATGATGACAAGTACAATAAATTCCGAAATAAAAATTTAACAAAATGTTCACATTTATAAAGATAGCACTTTGTTATAAAAATAGCAAGGTAAAAACATGAAAAGCAAATAAAATGCTACGAATACTATAAAAAATAAAGGAAAGATATGTAGTATATATAAAACCCCTGTCCTTATATATAGGACAGGGGCAAACATTTTATAAATAATTATTTCTGATGTTCTTTTAAAAGATTCTGAATTCTTTCGCTGGGATTTAATAAATCACTGATGGAACTGTCGTGATTTAAAGTATCAATGATGTAAGCAATGTACTTACTCATGTCACAGTTGATATACCATTCTCTCTGTAAAAGTTCGGGAGTCTGATATACTAAGTTGGTAGTAAGGACTCTGTGAATGAGACCGTCTTCGTAAGCTTTATCAAATTTCTCCAACCCATTTGTGAAGAGGCCGAATGTAGTAGCAATAAAGATTCTGTTTGCTTTGCGGGCTTTTAATGCAGTTGCAACTTCAATTACGCTTTCGCCGGAAGAAATCATATCATCAAGGATGATTACATCTTTGCCTTCTACACTGCTACCAAGGTACTCATGTGCAACGATGGGGTTTCTGCCGTCAACAACGCGTGTGTAATCACGTCTCTTGTAAAACATACCCATGTCAAGTCCAAGTACGTTAGACATATAGATTGCACGTGACATACCGCCTTCGTCAGGGCTGATAGTCATCATATGTTCAGCGTCCAGCTTGATGTCGGGAATGTTATTAATAAGGCCCTTGATAAACTGATAAGTAGGCTGAACAGTTTCGAATCCGTGAAGGGGAATTGCATTCTGTACTCTCGGGTCGTGTGCATCGAAAGTAATAATGTTGTCAACGCCCATATTAACCAATTCCTGAAGTGCAAGAGCGCAGTCAAGAGATTCACGAGAAGTTCTCTTGTGCTGTCTGCTTTCATAGAGGAAAGGCATAATTACGGTAATTCTTCTTGCTTTACCGCCTACAGCTGCAATGATTCTCTTTAAATCCTGATAGTGATCATCGGGAGACATTCGGTTTTTGTTGCCGCAGAGTGAATAGGTCAGACTGTGGTTACAAACATCTACCATAAGATATAAATCATCACCACGTACGGATTCGTTGATAACGCCTTTCGCTTCGCCGGAACCAAAACGGGGAACCTTAGTATCAAGAATATAGGTGTCTCTCTGGTAACCTGCAAAGGCGAGACTGTCTTTGTGTTCGCTTTCTCTTTCGGTTCTCCATTTTACCAGATACTGGTCAACTTTCTCGCCAAGTTCACGGCAACTTTCTAAAGGAATCAATCCGAGGGAACCTACGGGAATGGTTTCCAGATTACGTACTTCTTGTCTTTTTTCAGACATGGGGAAATCCTCACTTTCTGTTTGTCATTCTTTTTTGATATATTCTTACATCCTGACCGGATAGTTTGCAAATATCATAGTTGCTGACAATTCGGGAAAAAATTCTGTCCGAATACCTGTCGCGTAAATCTTCTAAAGGAAGATTGGTTGATATTACAGTTGATTTGCGGCGCAGATGACGCTCATTTAAGCAGGTAAAAAGCTGTGAAACCACAAAACTGTTTGTGAGCTCGGTTCCTAAATCATCAAGCACCAAAAGGTCGCAATTGTAGATATCTTCATAGGGATTCGTACCGGATTCTTTGCCATTCTTACGAAAGGCGAATTCTGAGAGCTTGGCGAATAAATCTCCGGCACTAAAGTATATCACTGAGTGCCCCTTTTTGATTAAAGCATTGGCAATACAGTTGGATAAAAAACTTTTGCCGGTTCCTACTGTACCATAAAATAAAAGGTTTTGATAGTCCAAATCAAAGTTTTCTGTAAAATTTCTTGATTTTTCTACAGCATTTTGTAGTCTTGTCAAATCCTCGCCCTGTTGATATGCATAAGAAACATCATCGAAAGACTCATTTAGAAGAACTTCACGGATGTTGGATTGTTCATATAACATATTCAACATTGCCTGCTTAAAGCAGTGACATTTTTCACCATCAATAAAACCGGTATCTTTACAGTAAGAACAGGTATATACGGGATCTAAATAGTTTACCGAATAACCGGCTCCTGTTAAGAGAAGCTTTTTCTGACGATTCAAATCTTCCAGAATATCCTTCAGTTCATCCAAAGCATTGCTTTCGCCTAAAATATTCTTCTTTCCCTGCTGGACGGAAAGTGTAGCGGTTAATTCGTCCAGATTTTTGTATTCGGGAAGCTTATCATAAACTTCACGCGTACGTTCTTCCAATAATTTGCGGGCATCCAGACGTCGCCGGTTGTAGCCTTGTATTATGGTATCATATTGTGCATTTGTCAGTGCCACGGTAGTTCTCCTTTAGTTACTTAGAAGTTCACGTTCTAAGGCTGCAAAGTCATAATCGTGTTGCGGGAATTGGTTAAATTTATTCTGACCGGATTTGCCGGAAACTGAAGTGGCATTTCCTTTTACTTTGTTTCGGAAGGATTTATCCAATTCCTTGATTTCACGAAGTGAATATACATTCTGCTCTTTCCAATTGGTAAGAATACGGTCTGCATATTCAAAACGATGGCTGTCAACGGCCATTACGGTACGCTCACAACATTCAAAAATAATGTCCATAGAGAAACCGTAACTTCCGGTCCATTTATTGATATAGTCTACTTCTTTGGCGGTAGGGATACCGTTCTTTCCTAATGCTTTCATAACGGAGTAGATGGTTTTATCATACTTGCTGACTCCGGCCTTGGCTTGTTTTACGGTATTGATTCCCTGTTCATACCATCCGATGGCAGTTTTCTCGATATAGCGCATTTCTTTTTTGCCGCGTTCCAGACAATATTCCAAAAGTGCATCTAACATATCCATGGAATAACCTAATTCCAAATGGATATAGAGGATACTCTTTAAGTCGGCCGGACTTAAGGTTTTGCCTAAATACTGTTCTGCGATACAAAGCATTTCTCCGATTTCTTCTTTATCCTTATATGTACGCAATTGATCTGCGGAATAAGAAGGTTTCTCGGGTGCAATTCTTGTGGCAGGTGAAATCTTTTCGGCAGAAGCAGGCACCATGGAAACGATGGGAGCCAAAGGCTTGGATACGGGTTCGTTGCTTCTGTCGGTAACAGGAGTCTGTAAACGTATTCCGGTTATATTCTTTCCTTCATCGTAGTCAATGGATAAAAGTTGCAGGCGTTCCCAATACTGCAGAGAACGAATGACTTCTTTCTCGGTATGGTTAAACTTGTCAGCCATGTCCGAAATGCTTACCGGCAGATTGGCCGAAAACATTCTGATCAAATATAAATATATTTTAAGCTGTGCGTCATTAGCATCCTTCATAAAAGAATCGATGAACACATTTGATACACCGGTCATACCGCATGCATCATCCTGATAAAGCATAATCCGATTCATATATAATCCCCTCAAACTTTGGGCAGGAAAAGTCCGTTGTCCAAAATATAATTTTCAAAGCAAGAGTGATTATAACACAGAGTTTTTAAAAAAGAAATAGGCAAAATTGCCTGAAAGCCTTGATTTTACTGGGGTTGCGGGTTTTGTGGATAATGTGGATAAAAGTAAAAAACAGGTACACATAATTTGCAAAAAACTAAAAATATCGCAAAAAACCGCGCAAGTAAAAAATATTATGTAAACACAAAATATCCACAGACCCTGTGGAAGAAAAATCTTCCAAAAATCTGTGGATAATGTGGATAAGTTAATTGCCGAGGAGGTTTTCCCCGATTTTTACTACATCTCCGGCCCCCATAGTTATCAACAGGTCGCCGGGGATACAATTTTCTAATAAAAAATTTTCAATTTCATCAAATGAGGGGAAATATTTGCAATCACCGCCCAATTTGATGATTTCTTTTTGCAAATCTTTGGAACTTATGCCCAAAGTGTTTGTTTCTCTTGCGGCGTAAATATCAGCAAGTACTACGTGTTCAGCATTGGATAAAGCCTTGGCAAAGTCCTGCAGGAAAGCCTTGGTCCTGGTATATGTATGAGGTTGGAATACACACCATAAGTGCTGATGCGGGTACTTGGATGCTGCATCTAAAGTGGCTGCAATCTCCGTAGGGTGGTGAGCATAATCATCAATAATATTGACTCCGCCCAAACTGCCTTTGAATTCAAAACGTCTGTCGGTACCTGTAAAGGATTGGAGTCCTCTTGCGGCTATGTTCAAAGGAATATTTAAAAAGTCTGCCATGGCCAAAGCTGCAAGTGCATTGCATACGTTATGCTTTCCGACAACTTCCAGCATAATTTCCTGTGCGACACCTGCGGGAGTGTGAAAATTGAAATGATAATTTCCGTGGTCATCGATTTCCAAATCGGAAGCATAGTAGTCACATTCGGAAGTAAAACCGAAGGTTTTTACCGGACAATTCAAATCGGATGTGATGATTTCACGTCCTTCAATGTCGTAATTAATCAATAAAACTCCATCTGTGGGGATAAGTTTTGCAAATTTGTGGAAAGATTCACGTATTTCATGAATATCTTTAAAAAAGTCCATATGATCTTCTTCCACATTTAAGATAATACCAATCTTAGGGAAGAAATTTAAAAAGCTGTTGGTATATTCGCAGGCTTCTGTTAAAAATACGTCCGAGCCTCCTACGCGGATATTTCCGTTAATGCTTTTTAAGATGCCGCCGATGGACAGGGTTGGATCCAAATCTGCCGCCATAAGTATTTCCGAAGCCATGGAAGAGGTTGTTGTTTTACCATGGGTTCCGCTAACTGCGATGGCATTGTTGTAATTACGCATCAATTGTCCGAGAAACTGTGCTCTGGTAAGCATGGGCAGGGATAATTCCACGCAACGGGCAAATTCCGGATTGTCTTCGTGAATCGCCGCGGTGTATACTACCAAATCGATGTTTTCAGAGATGTTGGAAGCGCGTTGTCCGATAAAAATTTCGGCACCTGCCGCCTGTAGTTCATCCGTGAGTTTGGATTTGAGATTGTCAGAACCGGATACGACAAATCCTCTGGACAAAAGTACCTGCGCCAAGCCGCTCATGCTGATTCCGCCAATGCCGATAAAATGTACATGTATAGGAGTATTAAAATCTATTTCATACATAAGATTTTCCTCTTCAAATTAATGTTATTATTTTTATAATACACTTTCTGTAATGAAAAACCAAGAGCGTTTTAGTGCTTTTTGTGAAAAGTAGAAAACGGAAATATGGCAGAAAAAGACATAAATTGACAAAATTACCAAAAAGTGTATACGATTTCCGTCAATTTTATTAAAATTACACAGAAAAAACCGTAAAAACAGCGAATTATTTCGTGCAAAAGGTTCACTTTTATTTTTTTGCATGTTATAATGTATGTGTACGCGATGAAGTAAGTTAAGGTGGAAAAACAAATTGGGGATTTCTTCCTTTATAAAAAATCAGTGCAATATGACACAAATACAACTAAGGGGTGAAGACATGATCAAGAAAGAAATGATTGCAATGTTACTTGCAGGTGGTCAGGGAAGCCGTCTCGGTATTCTGACAGCAAAAGTAGCAAAACCCGCAGTGGCTTTTGGCGGAAAATATCGTATTATCGATTTTCCTTTGAGTAACTGCATCAATTCAGGCGTTGACACGGTAGGTGTTTTAACACAGTATCAGCCGCTTCGTCTGAATACACATATCGGTATCGGTATTCCTTGGGATTTGGATCGTAACATCGGCGGTGTAACCGTATTACCTCCTTATGAGAAGAGTACCAACAGCGAATGGTACACAGGTACCGCAAATGCTATTTATCAGAATATTGATTATATGGACAGCTTTAATCCGGACTATGTTCTGATTTTATCCGGCGACCATATTTATAAAATGGATTATGAAGTTATGCTTGATTTCCATAAGCAGAACGGTGCTGAAGTTACATTGGCAGCTATGCCTGTACCTTTGGAAGAAGCAAAGAGATTCGGTATCGTTATTACAGACGAGAATCGTAAGATTGTAGACTTCGAAGAAAAGCCTGCAAATCCCAGAAGTAACCTTGCTTCCATGGGTATTTACATCTTTAACTGGAAGACTTTGAAGGAAGCTCTTCTTGCAAAGGCTGACCAGCCCAACCTTGACTTTGGTAAGCATATTATTCCCTATTGTCATGAAAAGGGAGCTCCTTTATATGCATATGAATACAACGGATACTGGAAAGATGTCGGAACATTACATTCGTACTGGGAAGCAAATATGGAACTCATTGATATCGTTCCTGTATTCAACCTGTATGAAGATTATTGGAAGATTTATACAAAGAGTGATAAATTACCGCCTCAGTACATGTCATCTGACAGTGTGGTAGAGAAGTGTCTGATCGGAGAAGGTTCCGTTATTTGCGGTAAGGTTTACAATTCCATCATTGGTTGTGGGGTAACCATTGAAGAAGGTACGGTGGTTCGCGATTCCATTATCATGAACGATACCACCATCGGAAAGAATTGTGAAATCTATAAGGGTATTATTGCAGAAAACGTTGTTATCGGTAACGATGTAAAATTAGGTGTTGGCGAAGAAATCGATAATGATACAGCGCCTCACATTTATAATCACGGCCTTGTAACCATTGGTGAAAAGACAGTGGTGCCTAACGGTGTATCAGTAGGTAAGAACTCAGTAGTATCAGGTAATACTACAGTAGCAGATTATCCCGAGATGTACCTTGGCAGCGGAAAAACTTTGATTAAGGCAGGTGACGAATAATGAGAGCGATTGGTATTATTTTGGCCGGCGGCCACAACCACAGAATGCGTGAATTGTCTCAGAAGAGAGCAATTTCCGCTATGCCCGTAGCAGGCAGTTACAGAAGTATTGACTTCGCATTGAGTAATATGTCAAACTCTCACATTCAGCGTGTGGCAGTTTTGACACAGTATAATGCCCGCAGTTTAAATGAGCACTTAAGTTCTTCCAAGTGGTGGGACTTCGGTCGTAAACAGGGTGGCTTATATGTATTTACTCCCGTAGTAACCGCAGATAACAGCAACTGGTACCGCGGTACTGCAGATGCAATTTACCAGAATCTTGATTTCTTAAAGAACAGCCATGAGCCTTACGTAGTAATCGCTTCCGGTGACTGTGTATATAAGATGGATTATAATAAGGTTTTGGAATATCATATTGATAAAAAAGCTGACATCACTGTAGTTTGCAAAGACATGCCCGAAGGTATGAACGTAGACAGATACGGTGTTGTTAAGATGAACGAAGAAAGCCGCATTGAAGAATTTGAAGAGAAGCCCGTAGTTGCTAAGACTAATACGGTTTCCTGCGGTATCTATGTTATCAGAAGAAGACTTTTGATTGAATTAATCGAGAAGTCAGCAGAAGAGAACAGATATGATCTCGTAGCGGATATCTTAATCCGTTATAAGGGAATGAAGAGAATCTTTGGATATAAGATGAAGGATTACTGGAAGAACATCGCGTCTGTAGAAGATTATTATGAGACCAATATGGACTTCTTAAAGACAGACGTAAGAAACTACTTCTTCCGTGAATACCCGGCAGTATATTCTAAGGTAGATGATTTGGCTCCCGCTAAGTATAATGTTGGTTCTGATGTTAAGAACAGCCTTGTATCCAGCGGCAGTATCATCAACGGTAAGGTTGAAAACTCCATTATCTTTAAGAAGGTATTTGTGGGTAATAACTGTACCATTAAGAATTCCATCATTTTAAATGATGTTTATATCGGAGATAATACTCACATTGAAAACTGCATCGTAGAAAGCCGCGATACCATTCGTGCAAATTCTTACTATGTAGGTGAGGGTGAAATCAAAGTCCTGATAGAGAAGAACGAAAGATACGACGTATAGTAACTGATAGTTTTGTGTTTAGGAACAGCCATTGTCCTTTGGGGGAAGGAGGGGTTATCGTGACCATTACAGATGTTCGCGTACGGAAAATTCCGAATGACGGAAAAATGAAAGCAGTCGCATCCATTACTTTGGATCAGGAATTTGTGGTTCATGATATCAAAATTATCGAAGGCGACAAAGGGTTATTCATTGCAATGCCCAGCAGAAAAACGGCGGAAAATGAATTCCGCGACATTGCTCATCCGATCAAACCGGAAACTCGTGAGTACATTCAGGAAACTATCCTGAATGCGTATAAGGAGTATATGGCGAAGGATGAAGAAAACTAAGAATTAGGGGTGCCGATTGGCACCCCTTTTTATGATATAAAGAGAATGGCGAAATTTTGCATATGTATAGTAATCGCGGCGCAGAATACAATCTATCGTTTTGCAGGACACTTTCGCTCTGTTGTCCTACGTAACGGCACATAAGATTGTAAAGAACGCAATCTAAGTGCCGACGAGTACAAAAGCCTTTTAAACGAATAGATTGTTTCTTTGCCGCGAACGATATTATAGATTGAGCAAAATTTGCCATTCTCGTCTATGGATGGACAAAAGTGTGGTTTCATCGTCACCTAATTATCCTGATAAAAAATAGCGGTATAAAATGCATGGTTAACCGCTTACCGAAGGTAAGTTTCCAAGGTTGTTGTCTTCCGTGCCATCAGGTAAGGATTTCAGATACTCGGTATCCTTACGGTGAGCAACACCGACACCTTTGATATCGCCGGCTTTGGCCATAGCAACGCCTTCTTCTTTGGATACGGTGGCGCCGTCCGATAAGCGGTAACCGGTGATACGGCCACTTGATTTTACAAGGCCGATGATTTCCTTGGCGTCTGCCTTGGGTGTGGGTACATCATCTAATGCAGCGTAGGCGAGCTCTGCGCCTAATTCTTTTCTGTCTTTGTTCATAGAAACCTCCGTAAAAAAATAATGTAAAATTGTCGCTTGAAAATGAAAAAATTAAATAAAAACAATTTCGTAATTTGTTTGTTTTTATAGTATTTGATAAAAAGAAAAATATATGCGGCAATAATATTTTCTTTTCGGGAGAAATAGGATGTGATAATATGAAAAGCATAGAGATATTGTATTGAATGTACAGAAAGGAGCGTATGATTGCAATCATTATGAGATGTAACATGCAAAGGAAATAATGGAATGTCTGATTTGTAAAAGTGAGATGATACCGGGAAGTGTAATCGTATATGAAATGGGTAGTATTTTTTTACATAAACCGGCAACGATGAAATTCGAACCGTGCGATGAAAATCTGAAAAGTCTAAAAGCGGATTATTTACAAGATTGGGAAGGTTATCATTGTAAGAAATGCAATAAAATCATCGCAATTGCGCCGGTGAAGAAAGGTTTTTTTGAGGATTAGAATATGAAGAGAAAAGTTGTGGTTTTAGGCGGCGGCACCGGTTCTTCAACCCTGCTTCGTGGTTTAAAAGAATTTCCGGTGGATTTGACGGCGATTGTGTCTGTGTGTGATGACGGAAGAAGTACAGGTGTATTGCGTGAAGAATTCAGCATTCCGGCGGTTGGAGATATCAGAAGAGTTTTGGTTGCGTTGTCGGAGACGGAGCCCTTGGTTATGGAACTTTTTAATTATCGTTTTCATACCACCAGCGATTTGGACGGTCATACCGTAGGCAATCTTCTTTTGACGGCATCTTCTGAAATTACCGGTAATTTGTCGGATGGTATTGAGGCGTTGAGCAAAGTTTTTAACTTAAAAGGTAAGGTTGTGCCATTAACGGAAGATAATGTTGTCCTGATGGGTGAGATGGCAGACGGCAGCGTAGTGGAAGGTGAGCATAATATCACGGAAAATAAAAATGCTGTAAAACGTGTCTTTTATAAGGAAGAGCCTGTGCCCACCAAAGAGGCGGTTCGGGCTTTGGAAGAGGCAGATTTGATTGTGCTTAGTATGGGCAGTCTTTTTACAAGTATTATCCCGAATCTGATTTGCGAAGAAATCGTGGAAGCGATTGACCGAAGCAAGGGTAAAATTATGTACGTGTGTAATATGGTGACCCAGCCCGGAGAGACGGAGGATTTCAAGGTGTCCGACCATATTCGTCTGATTAATCAGTATCTGGGCAAGCGCAAGGTAGATGTGGTAGTTGCAAACGACGGTGCGATTGATGAGAACATGGCAAAGCGCTATGAGTCTTTGGAACAGAAAGACCCCGTAGAACTGGATAGGGAAGTAACCGAAGCGATGGTGGAGAAAGTAATCAACGATGATTATGTTACAGTGAGAAATAACCTGCTCAGACATAATGTGCTGAAACTTGGAATGCATATATTTGGATATTTATTGGGAGAAGAGAAATAAAATGTTTATCAAATTAGTGCGTCCTACAGCCGGGATGAAAGAGGCGGCGCTGGATTATAAAAAAGAACATTTTGAATATGGTGATAAGGAAATCAACGGTAGCGAACTTCTGGATCAAATGGATTCCTACGAGGAGTGGCTGGTATCTGTAAGCAATAATACATCGCCCGAGACGGTAAATCCGGCTTGGGTGGTGACGGATACGTTTTTTGCGGTGAATGAAGGCGGTCGCATCGTGGGCATTATTGATTTGCGCCATACCTTAAACGATTTCCTTCAGGACTTCGGAAACAGCGGTTACAGTGTCCGCCCTACAGAGCGTCGCAAAGGTTACGCAACCGAGATGCTTCGCCAGTTAAAAGATGTGGCAAAGCAGGCCGGAATGACAGAGTTACACATGGCAACTTTTCAAGATAATATTGCGTCCGTGAAAACCATCGTAAAAAACGGTGGCGTGCCGGAGCGGGAGTTTGAGGCAGAAGGAAAGCCTGCAAGGATGTATGTGATTACGTTATAAATGATTAGGTTATATATTAAGTATAAGGAAGTGCTGTAATTATGAGCAGAATCAATATTTTGCATTACATAGAAGGTGCTAAACAAGCGGAGGGGCTAACCGTTATTATTGACGTGTTTCGCGCCTTCTCGTTAGAGTGTTATTTATACGATATGGGCGTGAAAGAAATCCGTCCCGTGAGCACCATTGAAGAGGCCTTCCGTTTAAAAGAAACCTTGGATAACAGTCTTTTAATCGGCGAGCGTCGCGGTAAAATGTGTGAAGGTTTTGACTATGGAAATTCCCCTTCTTCCGTAAGCAGGGAGAAAGTGGAAGGTAAAACCATTATTCACACTACAAGCGCAGGAACCCAGGGGATTGTGAATGCTACGGGTGCAAGTGAGATTATCACAGGGAGTCTTGTAAATGCAAGGGCCGTTGCGAAGTATATCCAAAGTAAAAATCCCGAGGTGGTGTCCCTGGTTTGTATGGGCAACAATGGCGTGACGCAGGCCTTGGAAGATGAACTTTGCGCAGAGTATATCAAAAGTATTCTGGAAGGAAATGAGTTGCAGGATATGAAAGCGCGTACGGAAGAATTGCAGTTTACAGGTGGCAAGCATTTTTTTGATGAAGCACAGAAAGAGGTTTTTCCGACGGCGGATTTTTGGATGTGTATTCAGTATAATAAATTTCCTTTTATCATTCGGATTGAGAAGGATGAGATAGGGTATGCGGCGAGGAGAGTATTATGATTGTTACGTATGAAGGAATGAAATGTACCTTAATTGAGAACTATTTTTGTGAAGGCGACGGACCCTACATTAAAATCATAGAGTCGAAAGATATCGACAAGGCCTATAAAAAAGGATTTGAGTGTATGGGATATCCTACGGAAATTATGAAAAAGATTACACAGGATGAGTACCAGGTATTTGTAAAAGGGGATAGGTAAGACGTTTATGTATAAGTTAAATTTAGAGAATGCATATGATACAGAGGCATTTGAGAAGTATAAAGAGTATTATTCAGAATGTTTTCGGGAAGCGAATATCAGTGAAGAGGAAGAAAAAGAGATAGCATTCGGATATCGTATTAAAAGCGTAACTTATATCATGCCCCAAAAGGGATATGAATTGTATGCGTATAAGCAGTATCTTTTTGATGCACAAGGAAAAGAAATATATGACTGGACCGTATATGACACTCATGACTTTCTGAACTTTTCTGATGTTTTTATGCATTCGGACGGAGAGAAATATTTTATTTATAAAGAATGTCTATATGGGTATTCTGTATTGCGTTTAAGTGATTTAAAATCACTGCATTATGTTCCGTACGGACAGGTATCAGAGAATGAGCCGATGCAACAAATCGGTGAATCTTTTATTATGACGGATTTTTATTACAATAATGAGACCGATATGATAGCCGCAAATGGTTGTTTCTGGGCAGCACCTGTAGATGTGGTGGTAATTGATTTCAAACAGCCGTTGGCAGAACCCAAAAGGATGCTTACTTGCCACAAACTGATAGATCCGAATTATGAGAATGACGATTTGGAAGAAGTGGAATTTAAACATTGGGACAAGGATGAATTGATTGTGCAGACAGGAAATGGACAGGAGTTCCGATTTTCGGGAAAGGACCTAAAGTGAATAAATCCACGTTCGAATTAATCTATGATGTTGTAAAACAAATTCCAAAGGGGAAGGTTGCGACTTACGGACAAGTTGCGCACCTTGCCGGAAATAAAAGATGGTCCCGCGTGGTAGGATATGCCCTGCATTCAAATCCGGACCCGACAACAATTCCCTGTCATCGCGTTGTAAACCGTTTGGGTGAGGTTTCCAAGGCTTTTGTTTTTGGTGGCGAGAATCGACAGATTGAATTATTACAAAATGAGGGTGTGGAATTTACGGATGGAAGAGTTGATTTAGAAAAATATCAATGGAATCGTGTGACCATTGAGATGATGGAAGGATAGCTCGGTAACTACCCTTGTGTAATATTTTAGATAAAGGATGTAACAAATTGATTAAATATAGAAAGGTAAAAACAGACGCCGACTGGCGCAATATTTCAAAACTATATAAAAAAGCCTTTCCGCTTATGGAGCGAAAGCCCTTGAGTCTGATTCGTTCTACTTATAAAAAGAACAAGGCGGATGTGTGGCTGATTGAAGAAGAAAATGAATTCAAAGGCTTTGCAATTACTATGAACAGCCATGATTTGGTAATGCTTGACTATTTTGCAGTGGCAGAAGATGCCAGAGGAAAAGGGTACGGCAGCAGTTGTTTAAAATGGTTACAGGAGCAGTACAAAGACTATCGTTTCTTTTTGGAAATTGAGAGCATATATATCAAAGCCAAGAATATGGAACAGCGCATCGGGCGTAAAGCCTTTTATGAGAGGAATGGGATGCGTGAAGTTGGTATTGTTGCCAAAGTGTTTGGCGTGGAGTTGGTAAGTATGGGTTATGACTGTGCGTTGACTTTTGAGGAGTATAAAAAGTTGTACACGGATTGTTACGGTAAGCTGGTAGGAATGAATATCAGGGAAGTGAAGCGCGGATAAAAATAGGAAAAAGTACGTGCAAAAGGAGAAAAAAATGTCTGTATTATTTACAACGGAACGTTTGACAGTAAGGAAATTCAAACCCGAGGATTGGGAAGATTTAGCGGAAATTTTGACTGACCCTGAGGTAACATATTTCGAACCCTATGAGACTAAGTCGGAGGCCAA
>JAZNTK010000007.1:0-4071 GCA_045591685.1 Lachnospiraceae bacterium | reverse complement strand
GAAGAAAAAATGCGGTAAGTTCTCCCGTGGTATGCGTATGAAATTGCAGATTGCGGTAGCAATGTCCCATGGTGCGAAGCTTTTGATTATGGATGAGCCTACCAGCGGTTTGGATCCTATCGTTCGTAACGAAATCCTTGAGATTTTCCAGGAGTTTGTTATGGAAGAGGACCATACAATTCTTTTATCTTCTCATATCACAGGCGATATTGAGCGTATCGCGGATATGGTTGTATTTATCGACAAGGGCCGCATTGTATTAAGCGGTGAAAAGGATGTAATCCTTGAAAATCACGCAATGATCAAATGCAGTAAAAAAGATGCGGAAACAATCGCAAAAGAAGACATTGTATCCGTAAGACAGTCTGCCTTCGGTGTGGATGTTTTGGTACATGATAAAAAGGCTTGCGCAAGAAAATACGAAAAACTTACCATGGAGCAGTGTACTTTGGAAGAAATTATGATACATTATGTAAACCGCGCAAACAACGAAAGTAAAGAAGCGTAGAAGGAGGTATCTTATGAAAGGATTGATTTTAAAAGATATCTACTGCCTGCGTACGCGTGTAATGACCTATGTGTTGACTTTGGTTGCTGCCTTGGTAATCGGAATTCTGATTTCTCTTAGCAGTGAATACGGAAATATGAGGCTGGATGTGATTATGGGCGATGATGCGACGGTATCGGAAGATGATCTCGCGGCACATAAAATAATGCTTGGAGGCGCTACTTTTTTGGCTATTTTACTTCCTTTGGGAGTGGGCTGTGACGGCATTATGACCTTTCATATGGATGAAAAGGCAAATTTTAATGATGTGCTTCGCACCATGCCGGTAAAACCTGTGGAAATTGTGTTGGCAAGATTTAGTACTGCTTACGGCTTCCTTCTGACAGGTTATGTATCGTCCATATTGATTGCTTTACTGCTTTCACCGGTGGTTAAGGTGTTTACATTGGGTGAAATGATTTACGCGGGAACTGTGTTGACTTGTGCACTGGCTGCCGGTCTGGGAGTGGCATGTTGTGCCTATTTTATGTGGAAAAAAAAGACTGTTGAGTATATTTTCATTGGTGTTTTTTTAGGGGCATATGCGATATTTGCAATTGCGATTATAACATTAAGCAAGCGTTACGGAGACCAGATGGATGCTATCATGAACGCATTTATGGACAAAGTAAAAATCCTTTTCGAGAATTGTCTGGTATGGTTGATTCCGGTGGCTTTACTTATGACTGTGGTATGTTTCTTCGTATCCGTGTTGATTGTAAAAAGAAAGGGGCGAGGTGTGCGATGAGATCATTATTATATAAAGATTATGTAGCAACAAACGGCCTTGCCACAATAGGCGGATTTGGACTTCTTACTTTGTTTATTTGTGTATTTGCTGTTTGGAGTAATGTGAACATTGGTATGGAAGTTCTGTTGGGTTTGTGGACCCCCATGGTGTTTATGGGCGGATGCGTATATTTACTGGTACTGATGTCTCAATTATTCCAGGCGGATTCCGGTAAAAATTGCCGTGATTACCTGCTTACCATGCCTGTAGATAAAAAGGAATACCTGTTGTCTAAATATATCTATTATCTGGTGGCAAACTATCTTGTTTTATCCTGGGGCGTTTTCTTAAGTATGATTGCAGCAACGGCGGTAAAAACAGAAGGTATGATGATGATGGTGTCTACGATTCAATTAATGGGACCTATTGTGATTCCGGTAATGTTGATTATGGCTGCGGTTACATTTCCCTTGTACATATTGTATGGCAAGAAAAAAGGGGACATGATTTTTAGTGGGTTTTCCGTTACGCTTTGCATTATATTTTTTATCTGGCTGTTGTTTGGCGATATTTCAGGTCTTGCAAATATGGATTTTGAAAGCAATATGAAATGGGTGGAAGAACACACCGGCCTGATGGTGATTTTAACCACGGTATTTCCTATTGTGACAGGTGTTATTTATTATCTGTCTTACAGAATCACTGCGGGCATTTTTGTAAGAAAGGAGCGTGACATCGATGAATAAAAAGAAAGATTTGACGGTAATGCTTGTGTTTTTATTCTTTGCATTTGCGCCCCTTTGGATTGCAGCCTTTGCTTACTACGGAAGCGGCCATGTGTACGAGGATGCGGGCACGCAGTTGCTTTGTTCTGCAGCTATGCTTTGCCCTACATTTGCCGTATTTGCTACCGGCTTGATTTGTAAGGAAAAGATAAATTTTGTTGGAGAGAATTCTCTGAAATTGGGAATTGAATTCAAAGATAAAAAGTGGCTCTGGATGCTTGTGGCAATTTTCCTGCCCTGGATTTATAGAGAACTTGGCGGATGGTTATTTTTGGCATTCAATCCGGAGTGTTTTGATACGACCTCTTTTGTGCAAGAGCAGGGAATGGATGCATCCCTGATTGCAGTAATGCCTTTGTATTCCGTTGTGAATGCAGTGATGTTTTCTATAGGTGGTCTTGGAGAAGAAATCGGCTGGCGTGGTTTTATGATGCCCCGTCTGGAGAAGAAGATGGGAATCGGTCCTGCTATTCTTGTAGGCGGTATCATTTGGGGTGTATGGCATTATCCCGTTAATTATTACGGACATAATTTCGGTACCGGATATTGGGGAGAACCCTGGCTTGGATTTCTTATTTTTACCATATTTACCATTGCCATGAATGCCCTGCTTACCTTGGCGGTAAAAAAGACAAATTCCGTGTGGTCGGCTGCTTTTATGCATGCGGTGAATAATGGTGCATTGGCAATTTCTGCTATGTTTATAAACGGTGAGAGTTTAACCGGTTTCTGGACGGAAAGTACGGTGCAGTTTGTGGTTATGATGGGACCGTCTCTGGTGTTTGGCATCATTGCTTATATCTGGCTGATTAAGTTGGAGAAGAAGGAAAAAGCTGCGAAGGCAAGGGAAGAAGTGCAGGTTGCGTAGAGTCTGTTATGCAGAAATTTTAGGCAGAAGACAACATCGTTAAGATGTTAAAACTGAAAAGTGTATCACGAGAAATTATGAACACCGGCAGGAAACTGTCGGTGTTTTTTGAAATGTATTTGAGGAAGAAATATGATAATAAAGTGACAATCCCGTGTGAAAAGATTATAATAGGGATGGATTTGCGGAACAATATGCGTAAATCATATGCAGGAGAGAAGAACTACAATGGATAAGGCAGATGTGAAAATAAGACGAACTCCAAAAGAATATTTTACGTTGTTTCTGACGTTTTTTAAGATAGGTGCTTTTACCTTCGGCGGCGGTTACGCAATGATACCGCTGATCCAGAAGGAAGTGGTGGACAATCATAAGTGGGTAACGGCGGACGATATCCTGGAAGTGATTGCCATAGCGGAAAGCACTCCGGGGCCCATTGCCATCAATGCGGCGACCTTTGTGGGTTATAAGTTTGGCGGTTTCCTTGGGGCATTTATGGCGACCTTGGGTGTGGTTACGCCTTCGTTTTTCATTATTGTTTTATTATCGTCGGTTATCAGTCGTTTTCAGGATTATAAGGCGGTGCAATATGCTTTTTTCGGCATTCGTGCCGGCGTCCTTGCGCTGATTGTGAAAGCTATGATTAATATGTATCGGAAATGTCCGAAGAATCCGGTGGCATATTTTATCTTTGCGTTTTCCTTTGTTATGGTGGCGTTGCTTAATATTAAGGCAATTTATGTGCTGATTGCCTGTGCGCTGATTGGCCTGGCAGCTTCTTTTGTTGCAAAGAGAAGGGAGGCGAAGAAATGATTTATCTGGAATTGTTTTTCATCTTCCTTGGAATCGGTGCTTTTACCTTTGGCGGCGGCTATGCGATGTTACCGTTGATACAGGATGCGGTGGCGGCCAAGGGCTGGCTTACGGAAGAAGAGCTGGTGAATTTCATGGCGGTCAGTGAAAGCACGCCGGGGCCTTTTGCCATTAATATGTCCACGTATGTGGGTATGGAAGTAGGCGGTTTGCCGGGGGCAGTGATTGCAACCACAGGTGTGGTATTGCCTTCTTTTATCATTATTCTGATCGTGGCGAAGTTCTTTGCGAAATTTAAAGACAGTTTCGTGGTCAAAGGCTGTATGTC
>JAZNTK010000006.1:0-7654 GCA_045591685.1 Lachnospiraceae bacterium | reverse complement strand
GATAAAATAAGAACGGATTATTTCAAAATTTATGTTTTGATAAAGAATCTGTGTGTTAGATAATCGAAACGGAGTTCATAGAATGAATGAACAAATGATTTCTTTGATAGATAAATTAAATGTAAATCATAGCCTTACGCTTGGAGAATATGCTGAGTTGATTGACGGATACGATGCAGAGATGGCTGAACTTCTTGCTAAGCGTGCGCGGGCGGTTTGTGAAGAAGTTTACGGCAAAGAAGTTTTTATCCGAGGATTGATTGAAATCAGTAACTACTGTAAGAATGACTGCTTTTATTGCGGTATCCGTAGAAGTAATAAGTCCTGCGAACGTTATCGTTTGAGCAGGGAAGAGATTTTATCCTGTTGCAAGGAAGGCTATGCCTTGGGCTTTCGCACCTTTGTAATGCAGGGCGGAGAAGATGCCTTTTATACGGATGAGTTCTTGTGTGATTTGATAAAAGAAATAAAAGCCACATATCCTGATTGCGCTGTGACGCTTTCGCTTGGCGAGCGTGGAAAAGAAAGCTTTGGGCGTTTGTTCGAGGCGGGCGCAGACCGTTATTTGTTGAGACATGAGACCGCAGATGAAGAACATTATGCAAGCCTGCATCCGACAGAATTAACGCTGGTAAACAGATTACAGGCATTGAGAGATTTGAAAGAGATTGGTTTCCAAACCGGTTGCGGGTTTATGGTGGGAAGTCTCGGACAGACAACGGAGACCATTGCCAAGGATTTAAAATGGATTGAAGAGTTTCAGCCGGCGATGTGCGGCATAGGTCCTTTTATCCCGCATCATGCAACGCAGTTTGCGGAAGCTGAATCAGGGGATGTTAGATTGACCTGTTATCTTTTATCCATCATCCGATTAATTAGACCGAATATACTTTTACCTGCGACCACGGCGCTGGCAACCTTAGATGAGAAAGGTTGTGAGAAGGGGATTCTTGCAGGGGCAAACGTAGTGATGCCAAACCTTTCACCGATTCATGCAAAGCAGAAGTATGAGCTGTATGATAAAAAGGCTTACGGCGGAAGTGAGGCTGCAAAGAACGTGGAAGAGCTTAAGGCGCGTATGGAGGCGATTGGTTATCGCGTGGTGACGGACCGGGGAGATATAAAATAAACAAATGAAAGACGAGGAAATACAAATGGCAGTTTATAATCCGAAGTCATTAAAGGCGGAAGAGTTTATAAATGATGGGGAGATTCTAGAGACAATCGCGTATGCGGAGGCGAATAAAAATAATGTTGCCTTGATTGATAAAATCCTTGAGAAGGCCCGTCCGAAAAAGGATGGTAACGGTCTTGTGTGTAAAGGACTTACACATCGTGAGGCGTCGGTTTTGCTTGCCTGTGAAATACCGGAAAAAATTGAAGAAATTTATAAAATCGCAGAAGAGATTAAGTTGGCTTTTTACGGGAACCGTATCGTTATGTTTGCGCCTCTTTATCTTTCGAATTACTGTGTGAACGGTTGCGTGTACTGCCCGTATCATTTTAAGAATAAACATATTACCCGAAAGAAGCTTACTCAGGAAGAAGTGAAGGCGGAAGTAATTGCACTGCAGGATATGGGGCATAAGCGCCTTGCTATCGAGGCAGGCGAAGACCCTGTGAATAACCCCCTTGAATATATTTTGGAATGTATCAAAACCATTTACAGCATTAATCACAAGAACGGTGCAATTCGTCGCGTCAACGTAAATATTGCGGCAACTTCCGTTGAGGATTATCGCAAGTTAAAAGAGGCGGGCATCGGAACCTATATTTTATTCCAGGAAACCTACAACAAGGAAAGCTATTTGAAGTTGCATCCTACGGGACCCAAGCACGACTATGATTATCATACCGAGGCTATGGACCGTGCTATGGAAGGCGGTATTGATGATGTAGGCCTTGGCGTGTTGTTTGGTTTGGAAACTTATAAGTACGAGTTCGCGGGACTGATTATGCATGCGGAGCATTTAGAGGCGGTGCATGGTGTGGGTCCTCACACCATCAGCGTTCCCCGCTTGAAACGTGCTGACGACATTGATCCGGATGAGTTTGACAACTCACTGGCTGATGATAAGTTTGAAAAAATCATTGCCTGCATTCGTCTGGCTGTGCCTTACACAGGTATGATTATTTCGACCCGTGAGAATGAGAAGGTGCGCGAGCGTGTATTGCGTCTTGGTATTTCACAGATTAGCGGCGGTTCCAGAACTTCCGTAGGCGGATATACCGAAGAAGAACGTCCCCACGATTCGGAGCAGTTTGACGTATCCGACCAGCGTTCTTTGGATGAGGTTGTGAAGTGGCTTATGGACAACGGTCATATTCCTTCCTTTTGTACGGCTTGCTACAGGGAAGGCCGTACCGGCGACCGTTTTATGAGTCTTTGTAAAAGCGGACAGATTTTAAATTGTTGTCATCCCAATGCGCTGATGACGCTGACGGAATATCTGGTGGATTATGCTTCGGAAGAAACGAAGAAAACAGGTTTTGCTCTGATTGAAAAAGAGCTGGAAAAGATTCTCCGCGAGCGCACGAAGGAAATTGCGAAAGAGCATATTGAAGATATTAAAAATTCAAATTCAAGAGATTTCAGATTTTAAGTACGAAAGAAACATAAGCGGCAGATTATGCCAAGTAATCTGTTGCAAGAAAGTCAGAAAGGAGCACGCCATGAGTTTAAATGCAACACCGTCATCGGAACGTATACATATCGGTCTTTTCGGTAAACGCAATGCCGGAAAGTCAAGTCTTGTCAATGCGATAACCGGGCAGGATTTAGCGGTGGTGTCTGAAGTGGCAGGGACCACAACGGACCCTGTGCGTAAGGCTATGGAGCTTCTGCCTTTGGGACCTGTGGTGATGATTGATACACCTGGACTGGATGATGAAGGAAGCCTTGGCGAGCTTCGTGTAAAAAAAACAGAGGCAATTCTCAAAGAGGTCAATATTGCAATCGTGGTAGCTGATGTTGCTTTTGGATTGCAGGCTGAAGAAGAGGATTTGATTAAACGTCTGGAGACGTTAAAAATCCCCTATATTATTGCGATAAATAAGGTGGATTTGGAAGAGGGCAATGAGAATGAAGAGATGCCGGGGCTTGCAGATGAGAAGTCAGGCAATCATGCTGTAGGAAATAACCGTGATGCACATATTATTTATGTCAGTGCCATGACCGGTTACAATATTCATCTTTTAAAAGATAAAATAGCTGCACTCGGTGAAGAGCAACGCTCAGAACGCAAACTGGTAAGTGATTTGATTGCACCCGGTGACCTTGTAGTGCTGGTAGTGCCTATTGATGAGTCGGCACCTAAGGGAAGATTGATTCTTCCTCAGCAACAGACTATTCGTGATATTTTGGATGCAGGTGCAATCAGTGTAGTTTGTAAGGATACGGAGCTTGCAGAAACGCTGGCGAAACTTGGCGAGAAGCCGAGCCTTGTGATTACGGACTCCCAGGCTTTTGGCAAGGTGTCTAAGATTGTGCCGGAAGATGTACGGCTTACTTCTTTCTCGATATTGTTTGCAAGATATAAAGGCAATCTTGAGACGCTTGTGAGCGGGGCCAAAGTATTGGATAGCTTACAGGATGGAGATAAAATTCTCATGGCGGAAGGTTGTACCCACCACAGACAGTGTGGTGATATCGGAAGCGTGAAGATACCGGCACTGATTCGTAAAACTACCGGGAAGAATGTAGAATTTGTACTGTGTTCCGGAAATGATTTCCCGGAAGATTTAGAAGAGTATGCACTGGTAATTCACTGTGGTGGCTGTACTTTGACGGAGCAGATGATGCAAAACCGTTTGCGGACCTGTGGGGAAAGAGGTGTGCCCGTCACCAACTACGGAATGGCCATTGCCCATATGAACGGCATTTTGCAAAGAAGTATGGAGCCGTTTGGGGAGTAATTGCTTTTATCAAAAGAAAAAGAGGAAAGTATCATGATAATCAAGCGTGCACGCATAAAAGATATGGAAGGAATCAACAAACTTTTAAAACAGGTGTTGATGGTACATCATAACGGAAGGCCGGATTTATTTAAGGCGGATGTAAAAAAATACACCGATGAAGAATTGGCGGCAATTATCGAAGATGACAGCAAACCGATTTTTGTAGCCTTGGACGAGCAGGACGAAGTGATGGGGTATGCATTTTGTGTATATCAGCAATACATAAACAATAATATTTTGACTGACGTCAAAACCTTGTACATCGATGATTTGTGCGTGGATGAAACATTGCGCGGACAACATGTAGGCAGGCAACTGTATGACTATGTGCTTGCATTTGCAAAAGAAAACAACTTTTATAATGTGACCTTAAATGTGTGGACTTGTAATGAGGGTGCAATGAAGTTTTATGAGAAGTGCGGATTGAAACCTCAGAAGGTCGGCATGGAAGTGATTTTATAATGTAGTATTCGAGTTTGGCAGATATTATGATGCGGTTTATAGGTATCAAAAAATAAGTTGACAGGAAATGGACAGGAGTATGTTTGGAAGAGCGAAGAGACATCCAGAGCAGATAATTGAAGAATGGTATTTTGTAGGAAAAATCGCTCTGGTGATTTTTGTGGCGGCGACTATCCTTTTCTGGTGGAAGGGAGATGCTATCATTTCCAAAGAGAACGGTTGCGTGGTGCGGGATTTGCTTAATGTGTACTGCGCCGGTTGCGGCGGAACCAGAGCCTTCCACTATTTGGTTCACGGGCAACTGTGGAAGAGTTTTCTTTACAATCCTTTTGTGCTTTATATGGTAGTAGTGTATGTGACTTTTATGATTAATACCTTTTTGTATATGCACACGGAGAAGCTTGGCTTTAAGAAGTTTCCTATTGTGGGGCTGATTTATATTAGTATAGGTGTTTTGGTTGGGCAGTGCATCATTCGTAATATTTTATATCTGGGATTCGGACTGACGATATTTTAATTAGCCAAAAGAAGAGATTTATTTGTTTTCAAGTATATGAATAAATATAAAAGAGAATTGCTTTGTGCAATTCTCTTTGTTTTTGAAATATAAAATTTTATCGGGTCCAGCGTCCTGATGCACCGCAAGGTAAAACCAGTCCGTCGCCGGATACGGGAAGACCGATTTCATTTGATTCCACGTTTCCGCCGAATTTGGGTACAATGGCGGTGTTGATCATATAAGATAATACTGCGGGCTGAAGGCCTGTCGTATACGAGTTGATTAAAAGGAATTTGGAGTCCTCATGTAAAAGTTGTGAAACCAATTCGATAAAAGGATAAATGGATTCTTCAATCTTCCAGATTTCACCTTTGGGACCGCGTCCGTAAGAGGGCGGGTCCATGATAATGCCGTCATAATGATTGCCGCGACGGATTTCACGTTCTACGAATTTCACACAGTCATCTACCAGCCAGCGGATGGGAGCATCGCCTAAACCGGAAGCAACGGCATTTTCTTTTGCCCACTGGACCATACCCTTGGAAGCATCTACATGGGTAACGCTTGCTCCTGCTTTGGCAGCGGCCAAGGTGGCTCCGCCTGTGTATGCAAAAAGGTTTAATATTTTTAACGGACGATCGGATTCTTTTATAATAGAAGAAAACCAATCCCAGTTTACGGCCTGCTCCGGAAAGAGTCCGGTGTGTTTAAATTTAAAAGGTTTTAAGTGGAAGGTTAAGTCTCTGTATCCGATGGACCATTCATCCGGTAGGTTAAAAAACTCCCATTCGCCGCCACCTTTGTTGCTGCGGTGGTAGTGACCGTTTTTCTTTTTCCAGCCCGGATGGGTGTGAGGTGTATCCCAGATGACCTGCGGGTCGGGACGCACCAGAATATAATCGCCCCAGCGCTCTAACTTCTCGCCGTTTGAGGTAGCAAGGACTTCATAATCTTTCCAATTATCTGCAATCCACATAATATACTCCGTTCTGATGGCAACGGGTGAATTTGTTATGTATTCCGTTGCTATCAAGTTCGTTTTGTAATGTTCTTTTACATATTATAATATTTTGGAGAGGACTGCAATTCTTTTTGCAATGTAGTTTTTTAAACTATATAGAAGGAATTTATTTACAAATTACTTTGAATATGTTAGTATTGTCATGTAGTTTATAAATTTTTCATTTTTAGGAGGAGTAGAAAAAATGGACGGAAATAACATGAACATGGATAACATGAACAATGTAGAACCTCAGGTTGCAGAATATACATACGCTGCAGAAGGTACATACGAAGCACCTGTTGAAGCTGCACAGGGTAGCAATGCACTTGCAATCGTAGCTTTGATTTGCGGTATTTTATCAATCGTTTGCTGCTTATGCTCAGGTTTGGGCGCAATCCCCGGCATCGTTGCAATTATCTGTGGTATTCTTGGTATTAAGAAATGCCCTAAGACCGGTATGGCTAAAGCTGGTTTGATTTGTGGTATCGTTGGTGTTGTACTTGGTCTTATCACACTTGTTGTTGCTTTGGTAACAGGTGGCGGAGTTGCTGCACTTGCTACTGAGATTTACAATGAAATAATGTATGGATATTACTAAGAAATAGCATGTGATTAATAAGGAATAAAAGCAAAGTGAAGGCGCTTTGCTTTTTTCTTTGCAAAAATACAATGTTATGGTAAGATATGTTTGTAATTAATGTAATACAATAGGAGGATTTTAAATGGACGGAAATAATATGTTCGATGCAAATGTAAATGAAGCGGTTGCAGAGCCTGCGGTAGAGGCAGTAGTTGAACCTGTGGCAGAAGTGGTGGCTGAAAATACTGCATATGATTATAATGCGGTAGAAAATAGCTATAATTACGCTTCCTATGACGAAGAAGGAATTAACACGGAAAGCAATGGGCTTGCTCTTGCGGCTATGATATGCGGTATTGCAGCAGATGTAATATACGTATTAACATATTGTTGCATATTCTTCAAAATGATTATTTTATTCCTAGTGCTTGCATTGGGCATTGCAGGTTTGGTTATGGGTATTATTGCAAAAAAGAAAGAGCAGAAGAAAGGCTTCTGGCTTACCGGTATCATTTGCTCTTCCATTATCATTGCTCTTGTATGCTTCAATCTTGTTATGACGGTTCTGAGTATGTTTTTATCTACTTCATTATATACATTACCTATTCTTGGGGAAATGATGTTAATGCTTGGATTATAAAAAACCAAAATACTATAGAGGGATGTGTACGGAAACGTATACATCCTCTTTTCATTTGATAGAATGTGCACACATTTCGCTATCCTTGTGGATAAATTGATGTTGTACCACATGATATTGAGTGTGTTTCTTCTATATAAAAGGTGTAAAAATATTTTTGTGAAAATCTAATAAAATTTTTGAAAAAAACTCTTGCACATTGCCAAAAGTTATTGTATACTAGGCATTGCTGTGGCATGATAGCGATGAAATGTAAGGTTGCTATCCCGCAAAACGGATAGGTTTTTACATGGAGCGAATGTCAAGTCAAGATACTGGCGACAAGTCACTGTACAAAACAACATGTCTACAAACAGGTAGAAACGACGTGAGAGTTTTAACGGATACGGTTCGGAAGCAATTCTGGGGTTGCGTAAACGATTAGGACACACACGGGAGAGTGTACAGTCACCGCTTGTCGTACTTAGATTTTATAAAGTGCGAAAAGGAGGCGACTTTTTTTATGGCAAATCA
>JAZNTK010000005.1:0-17050 GCA_045591685.1 Lachnospiraceae bacterium | reverse complement strand
CCAGGAAGGCTGAAAAGCTGTTGGCCAGGAAAATCACTTCCCAGTAGGTCAGCCTGCCGTTTTCCTCCATGGCCCGGATCCGCTCTTTATGCTGCAGCATCAGCGTGTCCAGCCGCGCCTGGGCATCCTCCAGCGCAATCTGCTTTTCTGCAATCATCTTGCTGAAAACATAGATTTGCTCGTTGATATTATCCATCTTATCATACAGCAGTGATATCTGTTGATCGAGCACATTTTTTTCTTCCACAATCCGCTCAATCTCGCTCATATTTGCATTGTATTGTGCCTTTAAGCCGCCGATCTGCTGATCAATCCTGGCTTTTTCTTCTTCCAACCGGTCAATTTCCGTTTGAATCTGGTCTGCATCATTTTCTGCATATACCTTTTCAGGTGTCGGAACCCATAGCATAATGAGTGTTGACAAAGCTACAATAAAGGCGATCATTCTCTGCTTTCTGTTTTTCATGGTTTCCTCCTTTATATTCCTTTTTTGTAATTATATTGTAACTTATTGTAATAATTTTGTCAACATGAATAGCTATTTTTGGTATTTTTTAGGGAGGGTCAAGACCCTCCCCTGCATTCAAAAATAGAAATAGCGGCAGACTAAAAATAGACTGCCGCTATTTGATTATTCGTTTGTAAAGCGTTGTACAGGCGTGACCACCGGGGTACCGTCAGCGTTCAGCAGGGGCGTCATGCCGCCGCCGTAGCCATTTTGCACATACAGATAGTTTACACCTGTCTGTTTATCCATATAGATTTTCACCGTACCCATGCCCTGGGAATAGACTTCCTCAAAACGCTTTTCCTTCTTAGCCATCCTTCTTTACTCCTTCTACCAGGCCGGTTGCCAAACCCACCAGGCCCTGCATTTCAGAAGGAATGATAATCTTGGTTGCATTGCCGTTAGCTGCTGCTCCGAATGCTTCTAAGCTCTTTAACTTAAGCACTGCTTCATCTGCACCGGCTTCACGAATCATACGGATACCTTCTGCAGTTGCCTGCTGTACCTTAAGGATTGCTTCTGCCTGACCTTCTGCTTCCTTAATCTTCTTCTCTTTTTCAGCTTCCGCACGAAGAATTGCTGATTCCTTTTCAGCCTCTGCTTCAAGGATAGCCGCTGCTTTCTTACCTTCTGCTTCAAGAATGGAAGCTTTCTTCTCACCTTCTGCCTTAGTTACGGCTTCTCGACGCTCACGCTCTGCCTTCATCTGCTTCTCCATTGCATCCTGAATCGCAGCGGGAGGCATAATGTTCTTTAATTCCACACGGTTAACCTTAATTCCCCAAGGATCTGTAGCAACGTCCAAAGATGCACGCATCTTGGTGTTGATAATTTCACGGGAAGTAAGTGTCTGGTCAAGTTCCATTTCACCGATGATGTTACGCAAAGTTGTTGCGGTTAAGTTTTCAATCGCCATAAGGGGATTTTCCACACCGTACACAAACAACTTCGGATCTGTAATCTGATAAAATACTACGGTATCAATACGCATGGTTACGTTATCTCTTGTGATAACGGGCTGAGGAGGGAAATCCACAACCTGCTCTTTTAAAATAACTCTCTTTGCAACTCTGTCCACAACAGGAAGCTTAAAGTGAAAACCTACAGACCAGGTTCCCTGATAAGCACCCAAACGTTCCACTACATAAGCCTGTGCCTGGGGAACAATCTTGAAACAAGAAAGCGCTACCATCACCAAAATAAACAAAAGTACCACAAGTACGCATAATAATGCGCCTAAGCCTTCACCGGCCAAAAACATTCCATTCATCCTTTTACCCTCACTTTACTTATATTGAAAAATTTCTTTTTCGTCCGCGTTGTGTTCCTGCGGACATTTTACCAGAATAAGCTTTACACCTTCAATTGCATGCACCAAAGCAAATTCACCCTTTTCAAAGGTAATAGCGTCTTCCTTGGAACGGGCGGTCCACTCAAGTCCCGAAGCAACTGCCACTCCGGTTGCAAGAGTATTGTTTACCTCTTCCGTTATCATAACCTTCTTGCCGACCAAATCCTCTGAATTGGTTTTCTGGATTTTATCCGTAAAATATTTCTTGGCAATCGGTTTGGTAAAAATTAAAGTAACGGCAGATACTGCCACAAAAGCAATAAGCTGCAACCACCAGGGCCCGCCAAACACTGCCACAACCGCCGCAAACAACGCACCGATTGCAAACCAGATGCAAACAAGACCTAATGTCACTACTTCAACAATCACAAGGACGATCATCACAACAAGCCACAAAACGGCCATAACAAATGACATATTCTGCACCTCCTTTGAAAATTACTTCCATAATACAACAAAGTATTTTAAGACGCAAGTAAAAGAGTTGGTACGACACCTTGTAATCCATCAAAAAAGTTCTTTCCCTTATGCATAGTCTGCTTAAGAAAAAGAACTTTTATCCTTCGTTTTTTATTAATAAAATACGTGGTCACCTAAAATGTAACCTGTTTTGTTTCCGGCACGTCTGAAGTAAAGTGCATCACCTACGGTGGTTTCACCTGCCAACGCCGCTCTTGCTGCCTGAATACACTGTTCGTTTACTCCTGCTGCCAGTCTTTCTGCCACTTTACCGTTTCCGGCCGGTGTGAACTGTCCCGGTGCAAAAATAACTTCTGCAATGGTATTGGGGAATCTCGAGCTTCTGACGCGGTTACATACTACAGCACCTACTGCAACCATACCTTCATAACTCTGATTTCCGGCTTCGCACTGAATCAATGCGGCAAGAAGCATTACTTCTTCTTCCGAACCGGGAATCGCACCCAAGTTAGTTGTAAGCTGAGCTTTCTCCAACGCCAATAAATATTCGCGTTCACGAATCTGCTCCATGGTTTCGCCTTCTTCAATGAAGAATTCGGTGCTTACAAACTCACTGGAAATATATCCTGTGTATTTTCCGTACTCAATAGCAACCCAGCCTTCCAGCTCTTCTACTACTTCGTACTCACTTCCGATTTCTAACAGGCCGTATACACCTGCATCCTGTGTGGGCTCTTTACGAACTCTCAATGCTTCCGTCTCAACGGTTGCGATAGTCGTTCCTACTTCCTGTGCATATGCCCAAGCTTCATCCCCGAATAACAGGTAATCATTGCTTACCCATCCAACAAGTTCTCCGGACTGAATTTTGGTCCAACCGTCTCCACGTTCTAAAATAGTTCCGCCGCAGTCTTCATAAAGTAAACCTACTTTTTCTGATTCACTGTCAGCTTCTGCTCGGACGTTTACGGATTTATCAACATTTGCCATGACAAATTTGTTGCGCTCCTCAACTTCCTCTTGTACTTCTTCTACTCTGTCCTGAAAGGACTCATCTTCCGAAAGAATGTCTGCCTCTACGACTACAGATGCACCTGCACTCAAATCAAAGGTACGATTTGTATCAGATGCCAGCACGGTTAATGTCATCCAGTCTCCGCCTAAAACGACAAGTATTAAGGCAAGGAATAAACACAAACCACGCATTCGTACGTTGGTATTCATTATCTTCCTCCATAATTTTCCACAAATGTTACAACTTTGTTACGTTTACTCATATTAGCAAAGAATAGCTTTCTTGTCAAATTTTCTATAACATTTTATGAAAAAAGCACGTTTTTATGCCTAAAAACGCGCTTTCTTTGTACAATATTTTATCAGTTTTTTCTTAAAATTTACTTTGTTAAATTAAGGCAAGTATACATAACTTTAATATTTTTGTAACATTTATACCTGAAAATTACAGGCTTTTAGACTTCTCAATACATGCCTCAACCGCATCCATAATTGCACCGCGGAAATTCTTTTCTTCCAGAACTTTAACCGCCTGAATCGTGGTTCCTCCGGGAGAGCATACCATATCTTTTAACTCACCGGGATGTTTGCCGGTTTCCAAAACCATCTTGGCACTTCCCATCACTGCCTGTGACGCAAATTCGTATGCCTTATTTCTGGGCATACCTGCTGCCACAGCCGCATCCGCCATTGCTTCAATAAACATAAATACATATGCAGGAGCACTTCCGCTGACACCAACAACCGCATCCATCTGGTTTTCAGGCACTTCAACGGCACGTCCGAAGCTCTTAAGAAGCTTCATTACTTTTGCCATATCCTCATCGGTTACGTATTCATTTTTACAGCAACCGGTACAACCTTCTCCCACCAAAGCCGGGGTATTGGGCATACATCTGACTACTTTCACCTTACGTCCGAGGTTTTCTTCAAAATATTCCAACGTTTTACCGGGCGCAATGGATACCACGATACAGTCCTTACGCACGTCATCCTTAAAAGTACGTAATGCCTCATCCATAAACTGAGGTTTTACCGCAAGAAATAAAATGTCCGCTTCCTCAGCCACATCGGAATTACTGGTTCCCGTATTTATTAAATAAGTAAGTGCCGCCTCATCTACCGCTGCAGTGGAAATATCCGCACCGTAAATATCTTTAGGCTCCACACCTGCTTTGGAAATAATTCCGCCAATGATGGCTCTTGCCATGTTACCAAGTCCGATAAAACCAATTTTCATATCAATACCTCTCTATCGTTTTTATCATTTACACTACTCTTATTGTCAAAAACGTTACTCATAAAAGTATGTATCCATTATCTTCTCTTTTTATAGTCACTGTCAATTCTATTTTTATTAAAATTTGACAACTGTTTTCCTTTTTTCGATAAAAATCTTCCTTTTAGCCATTGTTTCGACGTTGTCTGTATGCTTCATACATAAGCACGGATGCCGCCACTGACGCATTCAGGGACTCTACCTGACCTTCCATGGGAAGATAGCAGCATTTGCCCGCTTTGGCAATCGTCTCCGGACGAAGCCCGTTTCCCTCGTTACCGATTAAAAATGCACTTCCTTCTATATATGAATATGTATCATAAATTTCACTGGAATCCAAAGCCGCCGCATACACGGTTACGCCCTTTTCCTTTAATTCATCCATGATTCCGTGCAAATCTTCCGTATAAAAGTGGGGTACGCGGTATACCGAACCCATAGTGGAACGAATTACCTTAGGATTATAAATATCTACGCAATCCTTGCTCATTATAATGCCGGTTACGCCTGCTCCTTCCGCAGTTCGCAAGATTGTACCGAGATTTCCCGGGTCCTGAAGATTCTCCAATAATACAAACAAAGGCTTATCTGCCGCTTTTAACAAATCCTCAAGCTTCGCTTCTTTTATGGCAATCACGCTTAAAATCCCTTGGGGTGTTACCGTATCGGACATCTTTTTATAGACATCGTCGGAAACCACTTCGTAAGGCATTTTCTTCAGCCGCTCCTTACAAGCAGTCTCTAAATCACCGTCTTTTTTTAAGAAGCTTTCGGACACATAGACCTCACAGAGCCTGTCTTCCGGGGCTTCCAAAAACATTTTACACCCTTCTGCAATGAACTTCTGCTCCTTTTTACGAAGCTTCGCCTTCTCACGCAAGGTACATACCCATTTAATTTTACCGTTGGATGCTGATGTAATCATCTTTACTCTCCTAAAATGTATAAAAGGCGAAATGCAAAGCACTCCGCCTTAAAATTTACTGTGATAACTGTCTGCTTACCATGAACTCATATTCCGGAATGTCCTTGGTCATCGCAAGTGCTTCATCAATATCAAAGTCCGTAAACTCACCGTTCTTGTAACCAACAACGCGGTTTGTCTTACCTTCGCAGAGAATGTCTGCCGCATAAGCACCCATAATGGACGCATAAAATCTGTCCTTACAGGTAGGCGAACCACCACGCTGCATGTAACCTAAAATGGTTGCACGGGTTTCAATACCGGTAGCTGCTTCAATACGTCTTGCCATAGAAGTAGAGTGGCCGATACCTTCCGCATTGATGATAATGTGATGCTTTTTACCTTTTTTACGGTTCTGGATAATGTTATTGATAATATTCTGCTCGTTATAGTCGTATTTTTCGGGAATTAAAATATCCTCCGCACCGTTGGCAACACCGCACCAAAGCGCGATATAACCTGCGTTACGACCCATAACTTCAATAATACTGCAACGTTCATGTGAAGATGAGGTATCACGTACCTTATCAATTGCCTGCATTGCAGTGTTAATTGCAGTGTCAAAACCGATGGTGTAATCGGTACATGCGATATCAAGGTCAATAGTTCCGGGGATACCTACGGTATTAATGCCCTGCTTAGAAAGTGCAAGTGCACCGCGGTAAGATCCGTCACCGCCGATTACCACGATACCGTCAATGCCGTGCTTACGACAAATTTCGGCACCCATCTTCTGACCTTCTTCGGTTACGAATTCAGAACAACGTGCAGTACCTAAGATAGTACCGCCCTTCTGAATAGTATCGGAAACCGATGATTTATTCATATCTATAATTTCTTCTGCAAGAAGTCCCTGATAACCTCTCTTAATACCTTTTACAGCAACGCCGTTCTGAATTGCTTTACGAACGACCGCACGAATTGCCGCATTCATACCGGGCGCATCACCGCCACTGGTTAAAACTCCGATGGTTTTGATTGTATCAGACATATCTGCCTCCTGTTACAATGTATACTGAGCGGGCACATCTTTTATCCGAATGCACCCTTCGTCCACAATATCATAATCTAATTCTTTGTTGTTTTCAATCTTTTTATGACAAAGAACTACGATTTTATTGTACAACAATGCTGTCATCACCCAATTTTTCTTTTAATTGGTCTAAAAGGATTCCTTCTGCCGAAACGCTGCGGTTACGCCCTAAGGACTTCATCTGTTTCTCTGCTGCCAGATAAAAGACTACTTCATCCTTACCGTCAGAACCTTCCAGCATTCTCACAATTTCATCCTGTAAGGCATCACACTGCTCTTTATCCCTGAACTTTATCCACAACTTGCGGGGCTTATCGGAAAAGCTTTCCACCGTATCACAAATTAACTTCGCATCTTTTTCATCTTCAATCTGTACGCGTCCGGATAAAAATACCTTGGCATCCTCCGTAAGCTTTGCGGAATACTTCTCAAAAGCCTTCGGGAATAAAATAACTTCGATGGAACCTACCAAATCTTCCAAAATAACATACGCCATCATTTGATTGGTTTTGGTGTATTTCACACGTTTCTCAGTAATCATACCGCCCACCGTAACGCGTTCATTTTCATTCACCTTGATAAAAGTATCATCCGCAACAGCTGCCTGTCCGTCTTTCCGCCCTTCTTCCGCTTCCTGACGGTAAAAATCGGTTGTGGCATTGGTAGCGTACTTTTTCAAAAGCGACTGGTAAGAATCCAAAGGATGTCCGCTGATATAAACACCCAACACCTCTTTCTCGAAGGTAAGCTTTAAGTCCTTGCTGAATTCTCCCACATTGGGAAGTGCAATTTCAAAGCTCTCCTTTTCTTCCTCGCCGGCCAGGTCAAACAGAGTCATCTGACCTGCCATACTATTCTTTTTATCCTTATGGACACGGTCCATTGCCGACACATAAATGCTTAAAAACTGCTTTCTGGTGCCGCCCAGACTGTCAAAAGCACCGGCCTTTATGAAATTCTCTACCGCTCTCTTATTTACGTCCTTATCTGCCAGACGTACCACAAAATCATTAATATTTGTAAAAGGACCTCTTGCGTTACGTTCTTCCACAATGGCCTCAATCACGGGACGTCCCACATTTTTAATTGCAGTTAGAGCATAGCGGATGGCATTGCCGGAAACCGAGAATCCCACTTCACCTTCATTGATATCGGGAGGAAGAATTTCAATGCCCATTTCCTTAGCCACCTGAATATATTCGGAAACCTTACCTGCATTGCTGATAACGGAGGTAATCAAGGCAGCCATATATTCCACGGGATAGTAGTATTTTAAATATGCCGTCTGGTAAGAAACCACCGCATAGGCTGCCGCATGGGACTTATTAAACGCATACTTGGCGAAGTCAATCATTTTATCATAAATCTGATTGCCCACTTCGGCACTGATACCGTTGCCCACACAACCGGGAATGTTTAATTCCGCATTACCGTATACGAAATATTCACGCTCTTTCTCCATAACCGCGGTCTTCTTCTTACTCATGGCACGGCGTACTTCGTCGCTTCGGCCCAGGGTATAACCGCCCAAGTCACGTACAATCTGCATAACCTGCTCCTGGTATACGATACAACCGTATGTAGGGGCCAAAATATGCTCTAATTCCGGACACAGATAGGTAATCGCTTCCGGATTATTTTTACCGCCGATATACTGGGGTATAAAATCCATGGGGCCGGGACGATACAAAGAAATACCCGCAATAATATCTTCCAGACTTTGAGGCTTAAGCTCTTTCATGAAACTCTTCATACCGCCGCTTTCCAACTGGAACACACCGTCACATTTACCGGTACCGATATAGTCCAAAACCTTTTTATCATTATAATCGATTTCTTCCATCACAAGATGAACACCTTTGGTACGTTCAATCGTACGTGTGGCATTCTGAATGACCGTAAGATTACGAAGTCCTAAGAAGTCCATCTTAAGAAGTCCCAGCTCTTCCAGGGTTGTCATGGTGTACTGGGTTGTAATGGCACCGTCACCACCACGGCTTAAAGGTACGAAATCATCAGCTGCCTGCGGACAGATTAAAACACCTGCCGCATGCATGGACGTATTTCGCGGAAGACCTTCCAAGCGCATACTCATATCAATAAGATGCTGAATCTGCAAGTCATTTTCATATTTTTCGCGAAGCTCCGGATTCATCTCCAAAGCCTTTTTAATCGTAATATTAAGTTCCTGGGGAATCATCTTGGCGATGGTATCCGCCAGGGCATAAGGTAAGTCCATAACGCGGGCTACATCGCGAATGGCATTACGTGCCGCCATGGTACCGAAGGTAACAATCTGAACCACCTTCTCGGCACCATATTTTTTACCAACGTAATCTATGACTTCCTGACGTCTTTCCACGCAGAAATCAATATCGATATCGGGCATGGAGATACGTTCCGGATTTAAGAAACGCTCAAACAGCAACTGATAATGTATGGGGTCAATATTGGTAATATGCAGACAATAGGATACAATACTTCCTGCCGCACTGCCTCGCCCGGGACCTACCATAATGTCATTTGCCTTGGCATAATTAATAAAATCCCACACAATCAGGAAATAATCCACATAACCCATCTGCTCGATGACTTTAAGTTCGTACTTCATACGTGCCATTAACGTACCGTCATCATCGGGGTAATGCTTCGCAAAACCGTCCTCACAAAGCTTATGAAGGTAAGATACGGATGTATAACCTTCCGGCACTTCATAATGCGGTAACTTGGTCTCATGGAAACGGATTTCCACGTTACAACGCTCGGCAATCTTGGCCGTATTATCAATGGCTTCCTGTGCATAAGGGAACAAAGCCCGCATTTCTTCCTCGGACTTCACGTAATACTGACCGCCATCATAACGCATACGGTCCTCGTCGGTAACTTTTTTACCGGTCTGAATACATAAAAGAAGGTCATGAGCCTCCACATCGTCTTCATAAGTGTAATGTACGTCGTTGGTGGCAACCAGAGGAATATTCAATTCCCTGCTCATCTTCATAAGAGCCGTATTTACGGTAGCCTGTTCTGCCATGCCGTGGTCCTGAAGCTCCAGAAAATAATTGCCCTCACCAAAGCAGTCCAGATACTTGAGTGCCTGTTTCTTCGCCTCTTCATAAAGCCCCTTCATAATGTATCTTTGTACTTCACCTGCAAGACAGGCCGACAATGCAATAATACCCTCGTGATATTCACGAAGCACTTCCATATCCACACGGGGCTTATAATAATATCCTTCCGTAAAACCCTTAGATACAATTTTCATCAGGTTCCGATAGCCTAAATCATTTTCGGCAAGCAAAACAAGATGGTAATATCTGTCCTCACCACCTGTTAACTCCTTATCGAAACGGGAATTGGGTGCCACATACACCTCGCACCCCATAATCGGCTTAATGCCCTGCGCCTTCGCCTCTTTATAAAAGTCGATACAGCCGTACATTACGCCATGGTCGGTAATGGCCGCACTGGTCATCCCCAGCTCTTTTACCCGTTTGACATATTCTTTTATCTTATTGGAACCGTCCAGGAGACTAAATTCCGTATGCACATGCAAATGCGTAAATGCCATTGCACTTCTCCTTTTTTAACTAAACTCAACCATAAGCCATATAAAAAGAATACCTAATAAATGTATCACAATTACTGTAGCAATACAGAGACAAAATATTTTAATTTTCCTCTTTTTCTCTGCTTTTTTCCTTGCAGCCTCCCTTATGGGATATTCGTTCAGCCACTCGCTGCACTTTTTTACCTTATTGTCCGCATCCAGATAACCGGGTACGGATTTAAAAAACTCCATGGCTTCTTTTACATTGTTATAATCATCGGATTCTGCCAAATCGCAACTCGCCAGATACAGCTCTTTCTTAAGGGATTCCGCAAGTCTGTCTCGCTTTTCCTTACACTGCTTCGCATAATCCGCCGCATTTTTATAATTTTTAAATTTCTTTAATTCTTCCAGACAAAGATCACATTCCTCAGGTGTTGACATCGAATGAAAACGCTTCACCAGTTCATAATAAGTCTTGTCAGCATTTTTAGGCAATGCCTTCTGAAGTCTTGCATAAAGACTCTCCATATATTCCCTGTCGCCTGATTTCATCTCCGCCAGAAAATCTTTTTTCGCGGTAATATCCCACACCTTCATGTCTTCCGCGGTAAAAATATGCATAGCCGCAAGCAAAGCTCCGAGTTTTGCCTGAAGATTATGCGACTGTACCTTCAGAATCTTTTCGGCTGTCTGCAATGCAGGCTCCCAGTTTTTCTGCTCCATATTAAAGTAAAAATGTGCGAATAACGCAGCTACATCTTCTTCCCTGTGTATATCTGCTTTTGCGCGATTTCCCGAAATAATCTTACGAATACCGGCAAGTAAGTCCTGCTGATAACCCAATTCACCCAGGTTAATCGCCTGCAGGTGGGCAAATTCCTCCGGCAACTCATAAGGATTCATTCCCTTGTATGCCGGAATCAGAACCTTTTTGGCTCCGCTTTTGATAAGGGAAAGATAACGACTCCACTCATTTCGTACCCAAACTGACTCATAGTTTTCCTTCTTGGTACCTACGGCAATCATAATCTTAGAAGACTGCAATGCCGCAAAAATATAAGGTTCATAAGCCATACCAAACTTATCATCCAAGGTAATGCGTGAGAAAAATACCTTATATCCCTCTTTTGTTAAAAGCTCATAAATATCCGTGGCAAGAACGCTGTCCAAGGTTCTTCGGCCTTGCCCGTCCCCTTCTTTATAACAGATAAAAATATCAAAAGGCTCTTCCTTCTTCGAGATTTCCAGAATTCCCTTCTGAATATCGTTAATAATCTCTGCTTCCGTCCGATATACGGCCGCCTGCTCCTCATCGGCATATTTCAAGGCAGCCTTATAATTTTCATTATCAAAAACTGCCGTATACTGCATACGGTTAATGGTAGGAATGCGCTTATCTTCCGCCATATCCTCCACATATTCAATTCCGTATTCACATAAAAGCACCAGCCAATACGCTTCTGCATCCTCAGGGTTTTCATTGAGAATTTCTTCGTAAAGCACCATGGCTTTATCAAATTCCAGCTTTCTTCGATACTCATCCGCCCTCGCATAAAGGTCCGCAATTCTTTCACTGTCAGGACAAGGCACCGTCTGCTTGGTGCCACAATATTCACAGGTTACAATTTTAGTATTTGCGGAATTATCCAGAACACCGCCACACATTTTACACTTAAATTCCATGATTATCCTCTTTTACAATTGGCTGCCCTTATTAAAAAATTCCAAACCATTGTTCAAGCAGAAAGATGAGTATACAAAAACCAATTATAATCACATAAACGAGGGGATTCACCTGTTGCTTTCTTCTGCGGGCCTCCCTCTCATAATCCGGCTCTGTCAGAAACTCTGCCGCTTCTACGGCTGCTGTTGATAAAGCAGAAGCACGTGAAGATTTCTCTAACATATAATCCTCGTCCATCTGCTTCTTTTCCAATCTTTTCCGCAACTCAGATGCCTTATCTTTACAATTCTTATATTTTGGATTGACCTCAAAATAATTTAACGCCTGTCGCCACTTGTCCGGGTCATCGGAATCCATCATTTCACAATAAAAGCGGAACATATCTTCCTTCTGGCGCTCTTCTGCCGCAGCTGCTTTCTCCTTGCACCGTTCAACCAGCTGTGCCGAATCCCTGAAGTCTCCAAGACCTTCAAATACCTTTGCACACTCCATGATAACATCGGGCATAATGGCATTTTCAAGTTTTCGAAGGGTTTCTTCGTATATTTTGTTACCTGCGTTTTCTTTTACGTTGTTATTTGCACGAATGACAAAATTACGCAATTCTTCGTCGCCGTATCGTAAAACCATTCGATAATTTTTGTTTTCATCAAACAGTACTTCACTTTGCGACAAATCTTCCTTGTATTTAATTTTTAATTCTACCATTAACATACCAAGAAACGCTTCCGCATTCCTGGGGGAATCATCCAAAGCCTTCTGTAAACATTCTCCGGCATGGTTCCAATCACCGTCCTCCAGCAAAAGAAATCCTCGGTCAACCAACGCCTGCACGTTGCCTGTAACCGGCTTAATATCTATTTTCTCTTCCTTGATAAAAATCTTGCGGATACCATGAATCAAATCCTGATGAAAACCAAGCTCTGCCATGTTCAAAGCCTGTAAATGCGAAAATTCCACAGGCATATCATAAGGATCCATATCCTTATATGCGGGGATTAACGTCTTTTTACTGCCACCTTTAATCATGGCAAGATAGCGACTCCACTCGTTTTTCACCCAGACAGCATTAAAATGCTCAGGTTTGGTACCTACCACAATCATAATCTGAGAAGACTGCAGTGCCGCATAAATATAAGGCTCGTACGCTTCACCGAATTTATCATCCAAAGTAACCCTTGCATAAAAGACTTTATATCCTTCATCCGTAAGCTTCTCATAAAGGTCCATGGCAAGAACGCTGTCAAGGGTTCTTCTTCCATGCTCGTCACTTTCCTTATAGCAGATAAAAATGTCAAAAGGCTCCTCTTTCTCGGAGATTGCCAGAATATTCTTCTGGATTCTGTCGATGGTTTTAGCCTCTTCTTCATAAATTGTCTTCTGCTCCGGTGAGGCATTCTCTAACGCCTTACGGTAATTGAGATCATTCAAAACAGAGGTGGTCTGCGTACGGTTTACTGTAGGAATACGCTTGTTGCTTCCCTCTTCTTCCACATATTCAATACCGTATTTGCACAGAATCACGGACCAATAAACTTCAGGGTCCGTTGCGTTTTCTTCCAAAATCTGCTCATAAAGAGCCTGTGCCTTGTCAAACTCATTATTTTTACGATAATGATCTGCACGGCTGTATAAATTCATGATTCTTTCATCACTAAAACGGGGCAGGGACTGCTTGGAACCGCAATATTCACAAACCGTTACATTTTCACCCGCCTGAATATTCAGTGTGGCATCACACATTTTACACTTAAAAACCATTTGAAATACCTCATTTAATGCTTATCTAGAAAGAAAAACGATGCAATCTCTCCTACTGCTTCTACCACATCACCTAAGTCGCCCTTGTCTGCTTCACGCTCAGCTTCTTTGACTATAATTTCACTTTCATACAATTCATCACTGTTAATTAAACGGCGACACTTCTCCGCCATTTTGGCAGATTCCTTAAAATCCGGATTGGCTTCAAAATATTTCAGGGCAACCTTAACCTTGTCTATGTTATCATCGTTCGATAACCCCACATAAAAATTATAGGTGTCTTCCTTCTGTCTCTCTTCTGCTTTTTTGGCTCTTTCACGACATTCCACTGCCAATCTTGCGGAATCCTTATAATCACCCAGTCCTTCAAAGAATCTTGCGCACTCCAATAAAATTGCCGGATAAATGGTGTTTTCGCTTGTATAAATCGTTTCTTTGTATTTCTGGTCAAACTCATTTGTCTTTACGGCTTCCAGCGCATTTTTTACCAATGCAATCTGCTCTTCGTTACCAAAGCGCAATACTCTCTGATAATCCGCATCATTTTCAAAGATATAATTTGCCTCAGAAAGTCTGTCTCTGTGACTGATTTTTAAGGTAATCATCAGCTTGGCAATATAGGCTTCCGCATTTCTGGGGTCATTATTTAAAACGGTTTCCAGACAATCGTCCGCAAGATCCCAATCCCTGCCTTCCAAAAATAAATATGCACGTTCGATAATTCCCGACAGATTGGTACTCTTTACATTTTCAGTTGCGGGACGGGCAGTTCCTAAGATTTTACGGATACCATGTAAAAGGTCCTGATGGAAGCCAAGCTGTCCCATATCCACAGCCTGAAGATGTGCAAATTCCTCGGGCATTGTATAGGGATCCATATCTTTGTATGCAGGAATCAATGTTTTCTTGGCACCTTTTTTAATCATACCAAGATAACGGCTCCACTCATTTCGTACCCAAACCGCATTGAAATACTCAGGCTTGGTACCAATGGCAATCATAATTTTAGAGGACTGCAACGCCGCAAATATGTAAGGCTCGTAAGCCACACCAAACTTATCATCCAAGGTAATTCTTGCAAAGAATACCTTATATCCTGCCTCTGTCAGCTTATCATAAATATCCGTTGCCAACACGCTGTCCATAGTTCTTCTGCCGCGTTCATCGGTTTCCTTATAACAGATAAAAATATCATAGGGTTCTTCCGTGTTGGAAATTTCCAAAATTCCCTTCTGTATTTCATTAATCGCCCTTGCCTCATCCTGATAAACCACACTCTGCTCAGGGGTTGCATACTTCATGGCAGCCTTGTAATTCTGGTCATCAAAAATAGAGGTAACCTGAGTACGGTTTACCGTGGGAATTCTCTTGCCGTCTTCTTCCACATATTCAATACCATACTGGCAAAGAATAATGGACCAGTATGCTTCCGCATCTGTAGGACAGTCATTTAAAATTTCTTCGTAAAGGGCCAATGCTTTATCAAATTCGTTATTTTTACGATAGTGGTCCGCGCGATTATATAAATTTGCAATGCGTTCGTCGCTAAACTGGGGTACTGTCTGGGTAGTACCGCAGTACTCACAGGTGGTAATCTTATCCCCCTCTTGAATATTCAAAGACGCATCGCACATTTTACACTTAAATACCATTTTAATCCTCCGTTTCCAATCCATTCATTCCCAATTAAAATACCTTCTGTCCGTATAAAAAGACAAATCTCACCTTTTAACAAAAATTATAGCATAATGAAAAACGGACTTCCACCCCTAACTTCCCGCACAGTGCAATGGCAGCTGCATTGTCCGGATGACACTTAGCCATGATATGAATATCCGGAAACTCCTCTGCCATATATTGCAGTGCTGCAACGCCTGCTTCATAAGCCAATCCCTGCTTCTGATAAGCCGGCATCATCATAAATCCAAGCTCAACTTCCTCTGTTTCCTCACTGTTTTGAAAACCGATACGGCCTATCACCTGCGCCGTATCTTTTAATTCAATCAGCCACATGCCAAATCCGAACACACCGTACATTTTATCGATATATTCTTGTATATAAACCTTTTCTTCTTCTTTGTTTTCGGGGAGGTCCTCCATGAATGCTGTTACAGACTTATCTTCATAAAGCTTATATAAGGCTTCCGTATCATCCTGTGTCATCTCTCGGACTATCAAGCGATTAGTCTCACCGATAATCCAGGGAAGATTCTTTTCCCTGCGATAAACCCTTTCATAATAGACATTATCTGCATCCTCAAAGCCTTCAATAAAATATTGAAACCCCTTAAAATCAACCTCTGTGTTGAGATTATGCAGATAAATTAAAACAGCATATCCCTTTTCCCTTGCATGCTTTGCTTTTTGGGCATCATCGGTAAGATACAATACACCTTCCGCATTGCATTCTTCCGTATAAAAGACTACGTTCTGCTCTCCGGTTTCTTTTATACAGGATGCAATAGCCTCCGTGCTGGAAACATATGTGAAATCTAACATAACTTTTTGGAGATTTTGGGATTTTATCACTTTTAACCCTCCGAAGATTGTGGTAGAATAATAAATGCTCGCAAGCTTACGCTTATACGCGTACTGCCTGCGTTGTTTATTATAACATGTTTCAGAAAGGAAATATATAAAATGGCACAGAATCCTATTGTAACAATTACTATGGAAGACGGTTCCGTAATGAAAGCAGAGCTTTATCCTGAAATCGCTCCGGAATCCGTTAACAATTTTATCTCTTTAATTAACAAGAACTTCTATGACGGACTTACTTTCCACAGAGTCATCTATGGGTTCATGATTCAGGGCGGATGTCCTCAGGGCACAGGTACTGGAGGCCCCGGCTATCATATTAAAGGTGAGTTCTCACAGAACGGTTTTGAAAACAATTTAAAGCATACTCCCGGCGTACTTTCCATGGCTCGTTCCATGTTCCCTAATTCTGCAGGAAGCCAGTTCTTCTTAATGCATAAAGATGCTCCCCATTTGGATGGCTCTTATGCGGCTTTCGGTAAAATCATCGAAGGTATGGAAGTAGTAGATAAAATCGCAGAAGTGGATACCGATTATTCAGACAAGCCCTTAACTCCTCAGGTAATGAAGAGTGTGACTGTAGATACTTTTGGCGTGGACTATCCCGAACCGAATCACTGTTAATTAGAGTAATTATTTTGTTTATTCAGAGCAATACAATAACTTTTAAAAAATGAATGCCCGATGACATATCGTCACCGGGCATCTTTCTTTTATAATGTCATATTCTTTATTTCTTAAGCCTTGCCTACAGAACCGAATAATTCCATCTTTTCCTTAACAGTAGCCTTAATTGCTTCTGCACCGGGAGCAAGTAACTTACGAGGGTCAAATCCCTTACCTTCTAAGTCCTTACCAGCTTCGATGTACTTACGTGTAGCATCAGCGAATGCTAACTGGCATTCTGTATTAACGTTGATCTTAGATACACCAAGGTCAATTGCC
>JAZNTK010000004.1:0-37349 GCA_045591685.1 Lachnospiraceae bacterium | reverse complement strand
TAAAAATTAAGGTTGAGATACCTAGATACCTCAACCCATCATGTCGCTTATTAGCTTTCCACACCGTACTTCTTGTTGAACTTATCGATACGTCCACGAGCCTGTGCAGCTTTCTGCTGGCCTGTGTAGAAAGAATGGCACTTAGAACATACTTCTACGTGGATATCCTTCTTTGTAGATCCGGTTACAAATGTGTTGCCACAGTTACAGGTTACGGTTGCCTGATAGTATTCAGGATGAATTCCTTCTCTCATTATTCTCACCTCTCTATATTAAAAAATAACCTTTTTTGCTTTTTCTAACAAACAGCTTGTTCATTATAACATGCGTTTATTGGGAATGCAAGTATTTTTTACATCCAATGGATTTTTTTCATCATTTCCACAAATTCTCGATTGTTTCGGGTCTTAGAGAATAAATCAATTACCTTATCTACCGCATCCTCGGGCTTCATTCCGTTGAATGCTTTACGCATAGAGTTGATTGCTTCCAGTTCTTCGGGATTTAAAAGCAGGTCTTCTCGTCTGGTACCGGACTTCGGAATATCAATAGCCGGGAACACACGCTTTTCGGAAAGCTTGCGGTCCAGAACCATTTCCATGTTACCGGTTCCTTTAAATTCTTCATATACAACATCATCCATCTTACTTCCGGTCTCTACCAGTGCAGTGGCAAGGATTGTAAGACTACCGCCTTCTCGCATATTTCTCGCCGCACCAAAGAAACGCTTGGGCATATGTAAAGCTGCCGGGTCCAAACCACCGGATAAGGTTCTTCCGCTGGGCGGGATTACCTGGTTGTAAGCTCTTGTAAGTCGTGTAATACTGTCTAAAAGAATAATAACATCCTGTTTATGTTCCACAAGACGTTTTGCACGCTCGATTACCATTTCGGCTACTCTCTTGTGATGTTCCGGTGTCTCATCAAAGGTTGAGTAAATAACTTCTACATTTTCTCCTTCAATGGCTTCCCTGATATCAGTAACTTCTTCCGGACGTTCATCAATCAAAAGAATAATCATATGCATATCCGGGTTGGAATATTTCACACATTTCGCCACGGATTTCAGCAATGTGGTTTTACCTGCCTTCGGAGGAGACACAATCATACCACGCTGTCCCTTACCTACCGGGCTGATCAAATCCATAATACGCATAGACACAGGTGCCCCGGGAATATCCAATTTAATCTTTTCATCAGGAAAAATCGGGGTCATATCCTCGAAATTACCGCGTTTCTGTGCAACATCCGGTGTATAATTATTAATCTTTTTGATGTATAAAAGGGCCGCAAACTTCTCATTCTGCGTTTTAATTCTGGTATTACCCTCAATAATATCACCGGTCTTCAAACCGAAGCGACGAATCTGGCTTGGTGCCACATAGACATCGTTTTCACCGGGCAAGAAGTTTTCGCAACGGATAAAACCAAATCCGTCCGGCATAACCTCCAAAATACCGCTGGTAGTAATTCCGCTGTCAAGTTCTGCCATATCCGGTTCTAACTTGTCTCCCGTTTCCGGTTTGCTGTCAGTTTTTATGCTATCTTTATTTGTCTCTTTTGCAGTCTGTACACTTTTCTCTTCTGTTTTAGCCGCTGTCTGCTCTGTTTCTTTTGCAACCAGAACATCAACCAGCTGATCTTTTTTCATTGTGGACACACCTTTTACGCCAATGCTTTTGGCTAAATCACGCAAAACGGCAAGTCCCAGAGATTCGTATTTCTCTCTCATTTGGAAATCCTCCTATTCTCTGCTGTTTCTCCATGAAAACAACTTTATTATGTACCTCTGAATTTTTCTAACGTATAAACCTACTTATTGTGTGTAACGTTATTTTCAGAATATTAATTATTTATTTCTCTTCTGTACCTTATCATTTCTATCTGGGGATTTTAGTAAAAAAAGATATGTCAATCTGACTAGCGACTTTATTATACAACACATTTCGAAAAAATAAAAGACTTTTTTACTTTTCTGTCTTTTTCTCTATATGATTATTGAAAACACTTTTTTTTGTGCTAAAATATAAGCAAAAAAGGATTTCATTTATGCGTGATTTTTTCTCAAAAATTAAAACATGGCATGTATTCTGCTTAGGACTTGTCTGTATTATCATATCATGGATACCCACCATATTACTGGGAACAAATTCTATTATTCCTTATCACGATCAACTGGATGGTGAAATTATAGCATACATATATCAGGCAAAATATCTATTTTCAGACATTAATTACATTCCCGAATTTTTAAATGGGGCACCCAAAACCGCTTTAACACCGCCTGCGCCTTTTGCTGTTTTACTTTTTTATTTCTTCACTCCATTTGTCGCATATTTAATCTTGCAATTTAGCGTTCAAATGATTGCGTACTGCGGAATGTTCTTTTTATCAAAAAACATCTCCCGGAATCATTATATTGCTTTAACAGTCGCAATATTGTACACCTTTTTACCATTTTTACCGGTATACGGACTGGCTCATTACGGTGCACCACTTCTATTACTTAGTTTTTGGAATTTATATAAAAATCAAAAACATATTTTTTCATACTTATACGTCCTTTTATATGCCGGAATGTCTTCTTTGGCATTAATAGGTTTTGCGTGGCTTACCTTTGGATTGATTATTTCAGGTATTATCATTATTAAAAAGACAACAAAACCACATAAGCATTTTATCTTTGGAACGCTTTTGTTACTTGCCGTCTATTTATCAGAAAATGCCACTTTAATCCTACAGGTTTTAGGTCTTAGCGATAGCTTTATTTCGCATAAAAGTGATTATACATTAAACAGTACACCTTTTATTATGAAATTTTGGGAATATTTAAGATACGACAGTTCCCATGTTCCCGATTGCCATAATTTCATAATATTTATTATTATTGGAACGATTATATTATCTTTCTTTTCCAATAAACAATTAAATAAGCAGGGAATCTCTATAAGGAAATGGCTAATCATTGATCTTTTAATAATTTTGGTCTTATATGCAATTTCAGCTGTATGGGACATCGCTCCTGTTGTAGAATTACGCAGAAACTTAGACGCGTTGGGCGCACTCCAAATATCCCGTTTTGTTTGGACCACTCCTGTTTTATGGTATATTGCGCTTGCACTTAGTTTAACATTTTTGTACTCGCAAAAAGTATATCTCCGATGGCTTCAATATATTTTTGCCACCTTATCAATATTTTTACTAAGTTTTATTATTTTAAAATTCTCTTTGTTGAAACCCTGTGCCCAAGAACTTCTAATCTCAACTTATGAAAACATAAGTTGGAAAGATTATTATGCATTGGATATAATGGAGCAAGTTGAATACTATATTTTTGAAGAAGAAAATCTGCAAATAGATGAATATAAAGTTGCCAGCCTTGGTATTGACCCTTGTGCGGCTTTATATCATGGTTTTTATTGTGTCGACGGTTATTCAAATAACTATCCTTTAGAATATAAAATTGCCTTTCGTTCCGTAATTGCATCGGAACTGGAAAAATCCGATTGGCTCAAATCATATTACGATGATTGGGGAAATCGTTGCTATCTTCATGCGTATGAAAGCCAGGGCTACTTCAACATTGAAAAGGGGACTGCTTATTATATTAATTTAGAAATAGATACAAATGCACTAAAAGAGTTGGATTGTGATTATATTCTATCGGCTGCTTATATTGCAAACGCTGAAAATATCAATTTGACCCTATTAAACGAACAGGCCATTGACACTCCCGAAAGTTACTACAACATATATATTTATAAAATAAATTCATAATTTGTAATACAGAAACGGAGACACGTATGAGTACTTCAAAAAAATTTAGTTTTGATATTTTATTATTTATATTGATTCCAATTGCAATATATATTGCGCTGGACATTCCTTTTACATTTTATAATAATGATGATTTTTTTCTGAAACAAATTGCTTCCGGCGAACTTACCGGTACACCGGAAACACATTTGCTACACATCGGATATTTTACCGGTGTACTTTTAAGTATGTTTTATAAATTTTTACCAACCATACCATGGTATGGCATTTTGCTATTTTCATATGGATATCTCAGTATCATCTTACCCCTATACTTTTTCTCACAATATATTGAGAAAAAACTGTTCCGAATCATATGCTCTGTTTTATGTGTTGGGATTACTTTATCTTTTTTATCTATTCATTTGATAAATATACAATATACCACCATCACTGCAATTGTTTGTGCTGCTTCCTTAGCCTTTTTTTATCTTGCCAAAGAAACGGAAGACACAAAAACATACTTAAAAAATACTATCCCCAGCTTAATTACGTTTTTTTTAGCATTGGAAATCAGAAATAAAGCATGCATTATGTTTTTACCGATGTTTTTCTTCTTTATCCTTGCAAAATATTTAAAAAACCGAAAATTATTTAAGCCTCTATTTTCCTATGGCATTTTGTTATTAATCATCGTAATAGCATCCTTTGGAATTGAACAAATCGCTTACTCGTCACAAGATTGGAATGATTTTAAAAAATATAATACTACTCGAGAGAATATAGTTGATTATGCCGGTTTCCCCAGCTATGACCAATTTGGCGAAACTTATGAAGAATTAGGAATCAGCTATCAATCCTACATTTCAGCCACTTCATATTATCAATTACTTTTAGATGAAAATATTAATGTAAACTCCTTGCAAGCATTAGAAAAGATAATGCCTGCGTCTTCCATAAATATCAAAGACATGTGTGCAAGTTTATGGGAAAGACATATTCATTCCTATGCAGATAGACCATTAAACTTAATCGTCTACCTGGTATACTTTTTTACTGTTATTTTTATTCTTATCTCTGAAAAAAAGAAGTTACTTTGGGATGTAGTGGCAATTTTCGGCGGTCGTTCCATTATATGGATCTATTTGGCATATATCGGACGTTCTTTACCGAGAGTTACACAAGGTATCTACATCGTAGAACTATTGATGCTTCTTGCAATTATATTTAGCAACAAACTGTGGTGTATCAATTCTCGAAAGAAAAAAATACTACAATATGCACTTTGTTCAGCACTTATAATCAGTTCTCTATGTGCAACTATAAAATGGGGAATACCAAACACCCGCATTATCATTGACCATAACAAAGCAATGCTATCCCATTCAGGTGCATATCAGGAGATACGCTCATACTTTGCTGAAAATAATGAGAACCTATATCTTTTGGATACGCATAGTTTCTCATACTTTACCGAAGATATTTTTGAAGAAACTCCGACATCATATAATAACTTTATTTTATTAGGCGGATGGGTGGCAAACAGTCCGTGGACAGACTCGGTTTTGCAACAATACGATTATACTTCCTACGAACAAGCCACTTTGGAAGGAAGTAATGTATTTTTTGTTTTTATGAATACTGAACAAACCTCTTATGATTATTTAAATGATTATTTTAATGAAAAACATCCCGGAACGACCCTGGTTGTAACTGATACGTTTAAATGCACAAGCGGTGTAGAATTTTTAATTTTGCAATTACAAGTAAATTAAGAATCTTTTGGCACTCTTGCAGTTTCCCTATCTTTGATGTAAGATAAAGTGCAACGTCAAAAGAAAAGAGGTAGCGTTATGCTTCAGGATCCGATAACACTGTACAAATTAATTGTTTTATATATGCTTAACAAGGTAAGCTTTCCTTTAACAGGCTCCCAAATCGGAGATTTTATATTAGAAAAAGATTATACCAACTTCCTTACCCTGCAGCAGGTTTTCTCGGACTTGAAAGACAATAATCTCATTGCTGCCAAAACGGTACGTAATCGTACGTTGTTCTCCATCACGGAAGAAGGAATGAATACCTTAACCTACTTTGAAAACCGCATCAGCGACGCCATCAAAGAAGATGTAATCAATTACTTCCGCGATAACGAAATGGAACTTCGCAATGAAGTATCGGTACTTGCCGATTATTACCGCGCATCAAACGGCGAATACGAGGCACATTTGTGGGCCAAAGACCGCAACACCGAACTTGTCAGTATTAAGCTTACCGTACCCACGGAAGAAATCGCATCTTCCATCTGTACCAAGTGGCAGGATAAAAATCAACAGATTTACCAATATTTAACGGAGCAGCTTTTTTAAACTGCTCCGTTTTTTATTTGACTCTTTTTTATTTTTTTACATTATTCTTTATTCTGCTCCAAACGTTTCCGCTCTTCTTCACGAATCCTTTTCATATGCTCATTGATTTTCTTTTCATACCCCTGATCCGAAGGAACATAGAACTTCGTTCCTGTTAATTCATAAGGAAGATACTGCTGTTCCACATAATGGTTCGGATAATTGTGAGCATATTTATAATCCAGACCGTGTCCGAGTTTTGCGGCCCCCTTATAATGGGCATCCATCAAATGAGGCGGTACCGGCAAATCTCCCGTCTGTTCCACCACACTCATTGCATCACCAATCGCATTCACAGCCGCATTACTTTTAGGTGCACATGCCACATACGCTGCCGCCTGTGCCAGAATAATCTGTGCCTCCGGCATGCCGATACGTTCCACCGCCAAAGACGCACTAACCGCCACCTGAATAGCGTTGGCGTCTGCATTTCCCACATCCTCAGACGCACATATCATAATTCTTCTTGCAATAAAAGTAACGCTTTCGCCCGCAGACAACATCTTCGCTAAATAATACACTGCCGCATCCGGATCCGAGCCTCTCATACTCTTGATAAAAGCAGAGATGGTGTCGTAGTGATTATTACCGCTTTTATCATATCGTAAAAGCTTCTTTTGAATACATTCTCCTGCTACTTCAAGGGTAATATGTATCTTTCCGTCCTCACCTCGCGGCGTGGTCATAATGCCCAGTTCAATGGCGTTTAAAGCATGTCTGGCATCTCCGCCCGACATGTCTGCAAGAAACTCACACGCTTCCTCATCAATTACCGCATCATAAGAACCCATGCCACAATCATTATCATACACCGCACGTTCTATTAATTTTTTAATATCTTCTTTTTCAAGAGGTTTCAGTTCAAAAATCGCAGAGCGTGAAATCAGCGCCCCGTTCACCTCAAAATAGGGATTCTCTGTAGTAGCACCAATCAGAATTACCGTTCCATCCTCTACATAAGGCAAAAGGAAATCCTGCTGTGCTTTATTAAATCGGTGAATCTCGTCTACAAACAGAATTGTCTTTTTACCATACATGCCCAAGGTGTTTTTCGCTTTTTCCACTACCTCTTCCATATCCTTTTTACCGGAAATGGTTGCATTAATCTGGGTAAATTCCGAACTGGTAGTATTAGCAATCACTTTGGCAAGTGTTGTTTTGCCGGTTCCCGGCGGTCCGTAAAAAATAACCGACTGCAGTTTATCCGCCTGAATCGCACGGTACAACAACTTATCCTTGCCGATAATATGCTGCTGTCCCACTACCTCATCCAGTGTTTTAGGACGCATTCTTGCCGCCAAGGGTGATTCCTGCTTCATTTTATTTTCGCGCATATATGAAAACAAATCCATTTTGGTATTCCTTCCCAATCTATCCTTTACTGTCTACATAAAAGACTGTTCCATCCGCCGTTGCTGTAATTCCGACTTAAAAATTCATGGCATTGATATAGGTTTCTTCAAATCCTTCCAATTCCGCAAGATTTAACTCCTGTACCTTGGAAAGTAATTCCTTTAATTCGCGTTCGGGTTTAGTTGCTGAATTCATCTGTAACTCTTCAGATTCACCCTGTTGCAATGCCATGGCATACCGATATGCGCCTTCCAACGATGTATTACCTACCGCTTCCATTTTACCGGCAAATTCCTTCGGGAACAAACCAATCTCCACAGCCGCGTCCAAATCCAGATAAAATCCCAAACCACCTGCAATATATACCTTATCAATTTGTGTAAAGCTTACGCCATATTCTCTTGCCAATAAGGTAATACCGGCCGCCACTGCAGCCTTCGCTTTCTGCAATTCACGGATTTCCTCCTGTTTTACAAGAGTTCGCCCTGCAATGCAACCCAGTTCAAAAAATTCGTCCGCAAGGCATCCTGTACGGTCTGCTTTTTCCTCGCGCAGAATCTGTGCTACCGCCTTAATCAACTGGCTTCCGTATACCTTCTGGTCAAACGCCGGTCCTGCTGCCGCAGAAAGCGCTAACATTTTATCACAATTACCGATTACCATTTCCGCATTGGTGCCAAGGTCAATCAGCATGGCAATCTCTTTCTTTTCTTTAAATCCAAGGGTATATAAACCCGATACAATATCTCCACCGATAAAAGCCGAAATCCCCGGCATTAAAATAGTCTTAATGCCGCATACCATGGTTTCTGCCTGTTCCAGCTTCTCTGCCTTAAAAGGATACACGCCAAGCGCTTCCACATCATAACCCATCAGAAGATGACCCATAACGGTATTTCCTGAAATCACAATCAACTTCGGCGTACGCTCTTTTATTAACTTCTTCACACCGGTTTCAATAGCTTCCAAAATAAGCGCCTGCAACTCATCTTTTTTGCCGGCATTGGCATTGGAAATTCTGGATATCACATCCGCCCCGTGCAACTGCTGGGGATTTAAGGAAACCAATACCCCCATTTGCTCACCGGTCAGAGCATTGATTAAATACATACCGATTGTGGTTGTTCCCAAATCCACTGCAACCAGGGTAGGGATTTCTTCCTGCTGTAATACACCGCCCTGTACATCGGACATCCCTTCCAACGACTGCATCACGTTTTCAGCTGCCTTTGGCGCATTTATACTGTCCGTTACAACACTTGCTTCTTTTTTACTTTTTCCACAAAGCCCGCAGTTACTGCAATCCACACAACCGCCACTTGCAAAATTCACTGATATATTCTCAGACAAATTGATTCCGCTCCTTATCATAAAAATAACCGATACCCGCAAGTTTTTCTTCCGTCTCCTTGCGGTCAAGGTCTAAATCATCATACATTTCTTCATCACTTTTATAAAAATCACGAAGTTTTAAATTCAAAAAACTTAATAACATTACAGGATCCTTGGGTATCATGCCATTCTCCTTCTCTTACCTCTATTGTGTTCTTGTATCATATCTCAACTTCCCTTCGAACACCCAAAAAGGCGATGGAGCTTCTCTCCACCGCCCTTATGCTAAATTATAAAATATCTGTCCGCGGAAATCAACCGCAATTATGGTTTTCAATTCTATATCCGCAAGCCAGTTAAAGTACATTATGCCTCGTTCTTCACCCTTGCTGTCAGGCCTTCTCCCGTCACATCAATGGTAACCACATCACCCATCTGTACCTCACCGGCAAGAATTTTACGGGCAAGCAGGGTTTCTACATTCTTCTGCACATATCGCTTCAAAGGTCTTGCACCGTACGTCGGGTCATAACCATTTTCAACAATATATGTTTTGGCTTCATCTGTTACCGCAATACTGATTTCCTTGTCAGAAATTCGCTTGTTTAAGTCAGCAATGATTAAATCCACAATTCCGGCAATATTGTCTTTGGTCAACGGTTTAAACATGACAATTTCGTCAAGTCTGTTCAAAAACTCCGGACGGAAGTTCATGCGAAGCTTCGCCTGTACACGTTCCAGTGCCTCTTCACTGATATCGCCGTTTTCCTCCATACTCTCCAAAAGGTCGTCTGCACCGATATTAGAGGTCATAATCAAAATCGTATTTTTAAAATCTATGGTTCTTCCCTGAGAGTCCGTGATACGTCCGTCATCCAACACCTGTAAAAGCACGTTATAGACATCCGGATGTGCCTTTTCTACCTCGTCAAACAGTACAACTGCATAAGGTTTTCTTCTGACTGCCTCAGTCAACTGTCCGCCCTCGTCGTATCCGACATATCCCGGAGGTGCTCCGATAAGTCTGGATACGGAATGTTTCTCCATATATTCGCTCATATCAATACGAACCATATTACTTTCATCATCAAAAAGGGATGCTGCCAAAGTCTTTGCAAGCTCTGTCTTACCCACGCCGGTAGGCCCTAAGAACAGGAAAGAACCAATGGGCTTGGTAGGATCCTTGATGCCTGCTTTGGAACGGATAATCGCTTCCGTAACCATTGCAACGCCTTCCTCCTGCCCAACCACTCTTTTATGCAGTTCTTCTTCCAAATGCAAGGTTTTATTACGCTCTGACTCCGTCAGCTTTGCAACCGGAATACCGGTCCATCTGGAAATAATTCTTGCAATTTCTTCTTCCGATACGCTTTCATGTAATAACTGCAATCCGCCTTTACGTAATTTCTCTTCTTCTGATTCCAAGGCTTTCTTTAATTCCGGAAGCTTGCCGTAGCTTAATTCGGCAGCCTTCTCCAGATTACCCTCGCGCTGTGCCACCTGAATCTGACTGTTCACTTCTTCGATTTCTTCTCGCATACTGCTTAAGCGGTCAACGGAAGTCTTTTCATTCTCCCACTGCGCCTTACGGTTTGCAAATTCTGCCTTATCTTCCGCCAGCTCCTTCTGAAGCACTTCCAGACGCTCACGGCTTAAGCGGTCATCTTCCTTCTTTAAGGCCGCTTCTTCAATCTCCATCTGCATGATTTTACGCTGTAATTCATCCAGTTCGGTCGGCATGGAATCCAGCTCTGTTTTAATGAGTGCGCATGCCTCATCCACCAGGTCAATGGCTTTATCCGGCAGAAAGCGGTCCGTAATATAGCGATGTGACAATGTGGCTGCACTTACTAAGGCATTGTCCATAATTTTTACACCATGGAATACTTCGTAGCGTTCTTTGATTCCTCGAAGAATCGAAATGGTATCCTCTACGGTAGGCTCATCCACCAATACCGGCTGGAAACGACGTTCCAGCGCCGCATCCTTCTCAATATACTTACGGTACTCATCCAAAGTGGTAGCACCGATACAATGCAATTCACCTCTGGCAAGCATGGGTTTTAACATATTACCTGCATCCAATGCACCGTCGGTTTTACCGGCACCCACAATGGTGTGCAATTCATCGATAAAAAGAATGATTTCGCCCTCGGACTGACGCACCTCATCCAACACGGCTTTCAGACGTTCTTCAAATTCACCGCGGTATTTGGCTCCTGCCACCAAGGCTCCCATATCCAGTGCAAAAATTTTTTTATCCTTAAGCCCCAAGGGCACATCTCCGCGTACAATACGCTGTGCAAGACCTTCTACAACCGCAGTTTTACCAACACCCGGCTCACCGATTAACACAGGGTTATTCTTGGTTTTACGTGATAAAATACGGATGACGTTTCGTATTTCATTGTCCCTTCCGATAACAGGGTCTAATTTCTGGTTTCTCGCTTTCTCAACCAAATCCTGTCCGTACTTACTTAAGGTATCATAGGTTGCTTCCGGATTATCGCCCTCTACTCTTTTATTTCCGCGCACGGTTGCCAAGGCCTGTAAAAAACGTTCCTTGCTGATACCGTACTCTTTCCAAACAGCTTTCATATCCGCAGAGGGTACTTCCAGTATGGCAAGAAAAAGATGTTCCACCGAGATAAAAGCATCTCCCATCTGTTTCGCCACATCCTCAGCCTTTCCCAAAGCTTTACGCAAATCATTGCCCACATAAGGCTGTCCGCCGGATACCTTGGGACGCTTCTCAATCATATTTAAAATACGGTTACAAAAATGCTCCTTATTGATATCCATTCTTTCAATTAGTTTTAAAATAAGGCTGTCCTCGATTGTGAGAAGGGCATACAAAAGATGCTCTTGCACAATTTCCTGATTGCCGTACTCGTCTGCAAGCTTCTGACAGGTTTCCAAAGCTTCCAAAGACTTCTGTGTGAATTTAGAACCATCCATAACATACTCCTCCTTTTATCTTCATGCACGAAGTGCAATTATATTTCGTTACATATTCTGATGCCTTCTGTTTTATTTGTTTTGTTTGTTCTATTATTACTATAACAGCATTTTTTATTTTGTCAATATATTTTTATACTTCCATACAAAAATAAATGATAGGTGCTCATTACATGAAAAATAACCATTTTATTTTCTTCTTAAAGAATTTAAAATGGTTATTTTTTAACTTATATTGATTATTCTTCTATCACATAAACATAACTGCTGATACAGTATAATGTCTGCCCGTTATATTCTACCCTGGACCAGCCAAGATCCGTGTTAATTCCGGTACGTGTTACCACCTCACCATACTGCAAGGTCACTACCACGGTAGCATCCGGGTTTGTTACACTCGGAAGCAATCTTAAATTCACTTCAATCTTCGGCGAAACCCTGTCGTTACATGCCGTAAATACGGTTTGTATGCCGTCATCCGGCTCAACTTCCGGTTCCGCGGGTTTCACTGTCAAATCCGTGGTTAAAAGACTGGATACCGCATAGTAAATTTCACCGTCATACTCCAGTTTTGACCAGCCGGTGTTGCTGATACCGATTCTGGTGGCTGTCTCACCGTTCTGCAAAGTTGCCATTACATTACTGTCCTCGCCCTGACTGGGAATATCCCTCAGATTCGTCACATCCTTGGCAGTTACCACTTCTTCCACTTCCGTAAAATTCATTCCGTAGTCCGGATTTTCTTCCGCTTCTTTCTGTGCCTGTGCTTCCGCCTCCAAGCGTGCCTGCTCCTGCAGGGCAAGTTCTTTCAAATATTCCTCGTGACGTACTACTTCTTCACCGGGTGCACCCAATTGCTTAATCGCAAGTTCATGTACGTTTGATTCAGGTTCCGGCTTTTCTTCGCGATCCGGTTTGCGAAGCACCATCACCAATAGAACGACAATCACTATCAAAGCCAGTATAACTGCAACATACTTAAATAAAAAAGCTGCCATCGACGGATTATCTTCGGAATAAAAATTCAAATCATCTTCATAGGATTTTTCAAATTTATCTTCTAAATCTTCTTTCTTTGTATCTTTGACTTCTTCCATAATCAGTCCCTCTATCACACTTTTACACGACAATCCTTTGACCGTCCGGTCAACATTTCACATCCCTTTATCACTTTTATCGGATAAAATTTGTAAAAATCTTCGTTTCTTCAGGCTTAGGCGGCTCAATACCGGCCTTTTTACCTGCTTCGATACATTTTAACATCCAAGCCATGTTACGGCCTAAATAACGCATGGTCTGCAAGCCCTCTGCATCCTGTAACACATCCTCGCCCTTATTGTTGGCACCATGCACCATATTCCAGTATCTTGAAGATACCACAGGCATATTATTAATGGTAAAATACTTATTCATAGCATCAAAAGTCGCCGTAGTACCGCCGCGTCTTGCAGACGCCACCGCTGCCGCAGGCTTGTAAGCCATTTTTGCCGAACCCGCATAAAAAAGTCGGTCCATAAATCCCAACATACTTCCGTTAGGAGATGCATAATATACCGGCGTACCAAAAATAAAACCGTCATATGTATCGATTTCTGTCAACACTTCGTTTACCACATCATCATACATACATTTGCCAAGCTTTGAGCAGGCACCGCAGGCCGTACAGCCGCCTACCGGCTTATTTCCAATCCATACTTCTTTGGTTTCAATTCCTTCTTCCTGTAAAGTCTTTGCCACTTCTGCCAATGCAGTGTGTGTGCATCCTTCTTTGTGGGGGCTTCCGCATACCAATAAAACTTTCATTCTTTTACCTCACTGATTTTATCGTTTTCTTATTTACTACTTTATTCCTCGTAATTAAATTTTACAATCTCTTTTTAATAATATTCAAAACAAGGTACGTAAAAACGCACCTTGTTTAAATTATTTATTTCAAATAATGATATCTTTTGTTTCTTCTTAATTGATGAACCCAATCTTGTAAGCTATGTAATATTCGTAATATTACAACCTGCTTACGTTTCTCGTTGACCACATAAAAAATATTAGTCTTTCCGCAAGGACATTTTCGTATAAGATAATTACGATACATAAAGCCCGTCCCATTATATGCATTTGGAAAAATCTCTAATATTTCCAGCTGGTCTGAATAAGCATCAATAATCATTTCCGCGGATTGTTCATCACTAAACTCACCATAAATATATATAGCAAGATTAGTTAAATCGTTCATTGCTTCAAGCGTTTCCTGAATTTCGTACATGCTCCTTTAACCTTTGACGAACAATATCCATTGCTTTGTCGTGCGGAACAGTTCTTCCATTTTCCATATCATCAATACCTTTGTCCAAAGCGCGCAACAACGAAGTATCATACAAAGCTTCGTTATTTACAGATGAATACTTTTCCATAACAGTCCCTCCCAACATAAAGGTTGCCTCCTTTCCTCTTAATTTTTATATAATTACAAGGAAAGGTCGCATGATAGTAACTTATCCTTGTGAATTAATGCTCTGCAAGGATAAATTCCTTGTTCAATTGTAAATTAATGATTTTAGACTATGACAGTTACTGTCATAAATTCTCTCGCTCAAATAAATTATACCACTTTATTTTTTCATTACAAGCAAAAATATATACAAAAAAGAGGTCCGTCCTCTACCCGTGGACGAACCTCTTTTTTGTGTGGAAAAACAAACTTATAAAAGTTCCTTGATTTTCCTGACCTCTTCAGAAGAGAGACCTCTGTCGTTTTTTACAATTTCAAGCATCTTTGCTGCATCACCGTTGCACCAGAATTCACAGCAGTCCATAACAGTTGCGGTCTTGTAATCTTCTGCATCAATTAAGCTATGATACACAAAAGAACGTCCGCGACGTTCAGCCTCTAAAAATCCTCGGTTACGCAGTCTCTTCAAAAATGTAGAAACTGTCTGCGGAGCCCAATCTTTGTCATAGGTCTTGTTTACCAGTTCATTAATTGCAGGCATGGACAATTCCTTATCAGGATTCATCCAGATGCATTTCATGACCAGCAACTCGCATTCTGTCGCATGCTGTGCTCTCATCAGTAAAACCTCCAAATATTATATTGTATTTAAAACAAATTCGTTCAGATTTAAGCTGCCGGATCAGAAGAGGAAACCTCAACCAATCCGGCACACATTGCATTACTGTCCTGTACTATAGTTCGGAGCTTCCTTGGTAATATGAATGTCATGAGGATGACTTTCTTTCAAAGAAGCAGCTGAAATCTTCACAAACTTGCCTTTTTCCTTTAATTCTTCGATTGTGGGTGTTCCACAGTAACCCATACCGGAGCGGAGTCCGCCAAGCAACTGGAATACGGTATCTTCTACAGTACCCTTATATGCCACACGACCTTCTACACCTTCAGGAACAAGTTTCTTCGCATCTGCCTGGAAATAACGGTCTTTGCTACCGTTTTCCATTGCTGCAATAGAGCCCATACCACGATATACTTTGTACTTTCTACCCTGGAACAATTCGAATTCTCCCGGGCTTTCATCACAACCTGCAAACATGCTACCCATCATACATACGTTAGCACCTGCTGCGATTGCCTTGGTAATATCACCTGAATACTTAATACCACCATCTGCGATGATAGGCACACCATATTCTTTTGCTACTGCGTAACAATCCATAACTGCACTAATCTGAGGTACACCGATACCTGCTACGATACGTGTTGTACAGATAGAACCGGGTCCGATACCAACCTTAATTGCACTTGCGCCTGCTTCAATCAATGCACGAGCTGCTTCACCGGTTGCTACGTTACCTGCGATAATGTCCAAATCAGGATATGCTTCACGAATCATCTTCACGCAACGGATAACATTCTCAGAATGTCCGTGTGCAGAGTCTAAAACGATAACGTCAACTTTTGCTTCTACAAGAGCTTTTACACGGTCAAGTACATTGGCGGTAATACCAACACCTGCACCGCAAAGAAGTCTGCCCTGCGCATCTTTTGCTGCCAAAGGATACTTAATTGCTTTTTCAATATCTTTAATGGTAATGAGTCCGACCAAGTTATAATTTTCATCTACGATGGGAAGCTTTTCTTTACGTTCTCTTGCAAGAATCTGCTTTGCTTCTTCCAATGTGATACCTTCTCTTGCGGTTACAAGGTTTTCACTGGTCATAGACTCTTTGATTTTTTTAGTCATATCTGTTTCGAACTTCAAGTCACGGTTTGTAATAATACCAACCAACTTCTTGCCTTCTGTGATAGGCACACCTGAAATTCTGAACTTGCCCATTAATGCATCTGCATCTGCCAATGTATGCTCAGCAGTAAGACTGAACGGATTGGTAATAACTCCGTTCTCAGATCTTTTTACCTTGTCTACTTCTTCAGCCTGCGCTTCAATAGACATATTCTTATGAATAATACCAATACCGCCCTGTCTTGCCATAGCGATAGCCATACGATGTTCTGTTACGGTATCCATACCTGCACTCATCATAGGAATGTTTAACTTAATTTTCTTAGTTAACCAAGTTGACAAATCCACCTGATTAGGAATTACCTGTGAATAGCCGGGAATTAAAAGCACGTCATCAAATGTAATGCCTTCTCCAACAATCTGACCCATTTTTCCGTCCTCCGTTTGTGATAATTTGTTTTCTATAATCAATCCGCCTTTACCTTATGAGGCATTGTCCGGCGTATTGTTTGCATATAATCCTCAGTCATGGACAAATAATACTTGTCCGTTCCTTCATAGTATAAAACATACGTCTGTAAGTCTTCCGAATCTTCCAGACCTGTAGAAAAATCCCACTCTTTTACGGTGCGATTCTTATAATTGTCCAAATGATAAGAATCCTCCTTAGCAAGAATTTCCATTTTATTCAAATCTAATACAACCATACTTTTACGCTTGGATTCGTTATAGATACGATCGATACGTAACTCCCTGTCCATGTAAGTGTACTCATATTCCACCTTCATCTTCCGAAAGTATACTACATAAGATAAAACCCCGAAAGCAACCGCCCCTAAGAAAAATAAGGGATGCATTAATAATCCGCTAACAGCAGAAATGACTGCCGCCACTACCATGACGGTGCCAAGAAGCTTGTCTTTCTTGTTCTCTTTCTGTTTAATCAAAAGTTCCTTAAAAGCTTCGCTCATGTCGCACTCCCAATGTCAAACGTTATCCCTTTTTACCGAAAATCGTACCTGAAGAAAAATACGATTTCTAACATAATAGTACATTCCGAGGAAAGTTGCAAGAACAAAAATGAGAGTATTTTCTTTTTTTATAATATTTTCACTTATTAAACACAAAGCTCCGCTAAAATAGACTTGACCGCTAAGCGTGAAACCGATTATGATATCTGTATTGTTTCCATATCATAAAAGGAAAGAGAGGACAAAGCATTGTCTATCAGAGAAGAAATTCTGGAAGAACACAAAAAAAATTGGAAAGAAATGACACCGGAACAAAGGATAAAACATTTCTGGCATTACTATAAGATACACGTAGCAGTAGCCGTTGCAGTCATCGTTTTTATCGTATACCTTATATTAAGAGCAACCGTTTTTGCTCCCCTTCCTTACGGCTTTGCAGGATATGCCTTAAGCTCCAACTACTATATGGCTACGGATTTAAGTGCTATCGATTCTTTCATCAATGACTTTGCAGTCCGTGAGGGCATTAATACCGAAGAATATCAAGTCCTGTTTGATGTATCCAACGCCATGAATCCAGACTCCACCAACACTTTGGATATGGCGGTGGATTTAAAACTGGTTACTGCAGGTCAGGACGGCGAACTGGATGTCCTTATCGGCAATTCCAAGCAGATTGACTTTTATGTAATCAACGGCTTTTATGATGTAGCATTGGACGAACTGATGCCGGAAGACATGTTCAAAGAATACGATGAGGCAGGACTGATTTATTACTATTATGATGAGACCACGGAAGAAACTTACCCCATCGGCGTATATATCTCTGATGCTCCCCGCATCAAAGAACTGGAACTGTATAATGAAGATGACGAAATTATTCTTGGTGTAATTTGTACTTCGGAGCGAACCGATACCGCCATTGATTTTATTGAATATATTTACGAAACTCCCTAACGGAGTACTGACTAAGACAACATCAAACCAACTCTTCTCTATAAAAAAGAGCATCCAAATCGCGGACATCGTCCATGTTTTGAATGCTCTTTATATTTTATTTTTACTTTACTTCTTCTGCTGATATACCGGATCTGCCGGATATCCGCCTTTTAATTTCTGCATGCCGCGCTGTATGGCATCTCTTGAATTCTTCCAATCTGCATCTTTATTGCGGTAGTCAAACTTTTCTACCAGCCAGGAAACATCTTCCTGCAAACGGTCCATATGCTTGGTCTGCAATTCAAACATGGCAGGATAAAATTCCGTTTTCTGCTTATCGTTTAATTTGCTTTCACCGGCTTCGCACAAATCACCAAAGTGATGAAGACAGAAACCTTTGCTGTTTTTCACTTTTTCTACAAATTCCGGATCTCTTTTATACATCACAAAAAAGGTATCCAGATAGCGGTCATAGGTGTCGGCAAAACGCTTGCAAATATAGCAGGACTCATCTTTTTCTTTAATCCATGCCGCCACGGAATTCTTGCATTCCGGACCCTGTTTTGCAAACTTGGAACGGAAAGTGGACTTTTCAGGCTGATATTTCTTCATCACATCCGCCATCTGCTTGCGCATCTCCATATAGTGTGTTTTTAAAATCCAGGCGTTGCCTAAAGTGTTGCCGTAATCAAACATCTTTTTAAAATGGGCACGGCAAAAGCCTGCCTTATCTGTGGCTTCACGGACATCACTTTCCATATATGAAGAGCCTGAACCCAGGGCAAAGTCCAACAAGTCCTGTTCCACGGCGCGTTCCACAAAACAAAACGGACATTCATCATGGGCATTCATAGCATCATTCAAGGGGATTGTATATAACTGTTCTTTCACCGGTAACCTCCCAAAGTTCCAATTTTATCTGCAAAAATTATGTATATATCACTATACTTTATTTCTTAATAGGTATCATAGTCACGACTGATATACATGAACCAAAATATCGGATAAACAAAAATATTACAGCAATACAATAATGCAGTCCAAAGAATTTTCATTCCGGTAGAAAGATAGAAATCTTTCCAAGTTCTGATCATATACCAAACCATCAAAACAAAAGTCAGAATCACACCGATAACAACCGCTCCCAAAAGAGAAAATGCCAAAACCGCTTCTGCTCCGTGCAACTGCTTATCTCCATAAATCGAAACCAAAATCATCATTATAACCAGCGGAACCATTGTCAAAAAAAACGGCATGAAACTTAAGATACAAGATAATGCTTTCTTCATCATTTCGCTCTCCTTATCATTATTTATTTAATGCTTTCAGGAGTCCGGGAATGGCAGTTTCAAAATTCACACCATACCAACAGCCTTCTTTATCCGTCATTGTAACATAAATACATTCTGCTGTATAGTCTGCTGCCACCTTAATTGCATCCTTCCAATCAAGCCCGTTCATCATGGCACCTACAAAAGTACTGGAGAATACATCCCCTGTTCCGTGATAAGACTGTGCATGCTTAGTGTGGCAGTAATAATGAAATTCACCGCTTACACTGTCATAACCCATAACACCAGTGGTACCTTCTTTGAAACTTACACCGGTAAGAATGACTGTCTTTGCACCAAGCTTCGCCAGTGCAAGCAACATTTCTTTCACATATGCCTCGTCGTAATTTTCCTTATATTCAATACCTGTCATAAAAGACGCTTCCGTGATATTCGGTAAAATCACGTCTGCGCAACCGCAAAGTTCTGCCATCTTCTTCGCAAACTTCTCATCAAATGCAGGATATAATTTACCGTTATCCGCCATAGCAGGATCCACTACAATTAAATTCTTCTCTGTCTTGAAATCCGCGAACATCTTTTTTAACAACTCAATCTGTTCTTCTGATGCAAGGTATCCTGTATAAATTGCATCAAAATCAAGCTTCTCTCTCTTCCAATGTGCAGTAATAGGCTCCACCTGATCAGTCAAATCCTTGCAGGTAAATTCGCTAAACATTGTATGTGTCGATAAAACTGCCGTGGGAATAATGGCGGTCTCCACACCCATTGCAGAAATAATAGGAAGTGCTACGGTCAAAGAACACTTTCCTACACATGAAATATCCTGAACGGTTACGATTCTTTTCATTTTTACAATTCTCCTTTACATTATGTCTCTGTAAGTACATTTTTTATATCATATGAACGTTTTCTTATCTTTTACAATACTTCTTTACATTCATCACACTGTACATTATACTTATAATTGACCTTATTTAAATGTTCAATTTGCGACTTTTATATAAGGTCAGTTTGTTGGGTGATAAATAAGTTTTTTCAAGCAACAACTCCGAAATAAGCATTTTATATGAGGTAAAATTATGCTGACATATTCATTTGAAAGCAAAGGCAATGAAAGCCTGTATGAATTTTTATATAAAAAAATCAAGGCAGATATCTTATCAGGTGCCATATCTGCAGCAGAAAAACTGCCTTCAAAACGTGCATTGGCAAAACACCTAAACATTAGTGTTATCACGGTAGAAAATGCTTACAATCAGCTGATGGCGGAAGGATATTTGTACTCTGTCCCCAAAAGCGGCTTTTATGTCAGTGATATTGCTTCTTTAAAACCGGTGACCTCGCAACGTCCCGAACGTACTGCCCTTAAAACAGTGCACTCCATTACAAAAGATACCGTTTCATTCCCTAAATCCTGCATGACTGATTTTACGAACAATTCCGCGTTGCCGGAAACATTTCCTTTCAGCACCTGGAGCAAACTGACAAGATTAACCATGGCAGATTACGAAATGGAGCTCATGATGCGTTCTCCTTCCGGCGGAATTTTTCTTTTAAGGGAAGCCATCGCAGATTACCTCTATCAGTTTCGCGGAATCTCCGTAGTACCGGAACAGATTATTGTAGGTGCCGGAACAGAATATTTGTACAGTATCCTAATCCAGTTACTGGGCCGTGATAAAATATATGCCGTCGAAGACCCCGGCTATCAAAAAATTACACACATTTACGAAGCAAACGGCGTTTCCTGTGTCCATGTTCCTTTGGATAAAAACGGTGTAACCGTGTCCTCTTTGGCCGATACCGGTGCAGATATTTTGCACATTTCGCCTTCTCATCATTTTCCTACAGGAATCGTAACGCCAATCAACCGCCGTTACGAACTGTTGGCATGGGCCGCCGAAACTTCGGGACGTTATATTATCGAAGATGACTACGACAGCGAGTTTCGCCTGACCGGCAAACCGATTCCGGCCCTGCAAAGTATTGATTCCGCAGGCAAAGTGATTTACATGAATACGTTTTCCAAGAGTTTGAGTTCCACCATCCGAATCAGTTATATGGTACTTCCCGAATCCCTTGCCGAAAAATATAATCGTGCGCTCAACTTTTACGCCTGTACAGTGTCAAATTTTGACCAGTACACGCTCTACCAATTTATTGAACGAGGGTATCTTGAGAAGCACATTAACCGCATGCGTAACTACTACCGTGTGCAAAGAGATACCATTCTGGATTGCATCCGCCGGCAAAAGTTTTACGACCGGGTTAAAATAAAAGAAGAAAATGCCGGTTTGCATTTCCTTTTGGAAGTGGATACAAAACATTCCGATGAAAAATTAATAAAACGCATTGCAGAAAAAGGCATCCACGTCTCCTGCCTAAGTGAATATTTTTATGATAGAAAAAAGGCAAAAAAACACACGCTGATTATCAATTACTCCGGAATGGAGCCGGAAAAGATTGAAGACGCTGTAGACCGGTTGTTTGAAGGAATATTTAACTAAAAAAAGAGAGCCGAAGCTCTCTTTTTTGATATGGAAATCTACTTTTATCTGTCCCACTTATCACAAAGGGAATTAATCTGGTCAGCAAACTTCGCCAAGTCTTTGTTTGCACCACCCTCGTTCTTGGCAATAACCGCAAGCAAACGGTTTCCTGCTGCAAGAAGACGGGCAAATACTTCCGTAACTCGCTTATGAGCCTCTTTCTTCTTAACAGGCACAGGGTATGCTTCGTACTCGATTTCGTTGGTTACAAGATTAACTCTCGTACCACTGAAAGGTGCATATGCATTGTAACCGTATTCGTGTTTCAAGCAATCCGTAAAAGCATTACAGGTCATATCTTCGCCATGGACGATAAATACGCGCTCCGGCTTAGTTTCAATCGCCTGAAGCCACTGAATCAATCCATTCTTATCGGCATGACCGCTCATTCCGGCAAGAACACGAATCTGTGCACGTACTTCAATGGGTTCACCGAACAGTTTTACTTCATCTACGCCTTCTACCAGAATACGTCCCAAAGTTCCAACAGACTGGTATCCTACGAATAGAATGGTAGACTCCGGACGCCATAAATTATGTTTTAAATGATGACGGATACGACCGGCTTCACACATACCGGAAGCTGAAAGGATAACCTTCGGCTCGTCATCAAAGTTAATCGCCTTGGATTCTTCACTTGTAATAGACAAGTTCAAGCCGGGGAATGCAATAGGATTGATACCTGCTTTTACAAGGGCAAGTGCTTCTTCATCATAACAATACTGTACATTCTGCTGGAAAATACCTGTTGCTTCCACCGCAAGAGGACTATCTACGAATACCTTAAAATGCTCATGTCCTTTTACAAGTTTCTGATTCTTAATCTGACGTAGGAAATAAAGCATTTCCTGCGTTCTTCCTACTGCAAAGGAAGGAATGACTACATTACCGCCTCTGTCAAACGTTTCCTGCAGAATCTGTGTCAATTCGCCAACATAATCAGGCTTTTCATTGGAATGGATACGGGTACCGTATGTAGATTCCATAACCACGTAATCTGCCTCTTTGATAAACTGAGGGTCACGAAGCAAGGGTTGGTCGGTATTACCAATATCACCTGAGAAAACAATCTTTTTATTTACACCGTTCTCACAAATCCAGATTTCTATGCTTGCAGAACCAAGCAAATGTCCCACATCTGTAAAACGTACTTCAATACCGGGGCATAACTCGAATTTTTTATCATAGTGATAAGGCACGGTTCTTTTAATAATACCATCCGCATCTTCCATGGTATAAAGAGGTTCCGGTTTCTCATGGTCGGAATGACGCTTTGCCTTACGGCTCTTCCATTCCGCTTCCTGCATCTGGATATGTGCACAGTCACGTAACATGATGCTGCATAAATCAGCAGTCGCATCTGTTGTAATGACCTGTCCACGGAAGCCTCTGGCATATAAAAGAGGCAAGTGACCCGAATGGTCAACATGCGCATGTGTCAACAAAACATAGTCGATAAGTGCCGGTTCTACGGGAATTTCTACATTCTCGTATACATTAACGCCCTGTTCCATACCGCAGTCCACAAGAATGTGTTTACCGCAGGCATGCAGATAATGGCAACTACCCGTAACCTCGTGTGTAGCGCCCACAAAAGTAAGTTTCATGTAAGTCCCTCCCCTGTATTCCAATACATAGTATTATTGTATCAAATTGTCGCACAAATTGGAAGAGTTTTGGGGGATTTTATGACAATTTACATTTAAAAAATCTCTCCGCAAGTATTCATATAAACACCTGCAAAGAGATTTATTTCTATAAACAAAATCATTTACCAAATTTGTAACTCGGATTCCGGCAATTCGCATTCCTTGGTCAGCCAAGCACCGTCTTCACATTCCACCTTGTAAAAAACAGGATCCGTATACAATTCGTCGTCTTCCCAACGTTTCGCCCCTGTCTCCACATACAAAGCCGTATCCGTAGAATAAGTTGCCGTAATCCAACGCCCATCCGGAACACCGTAATCCGTTCCCAAGCTAAGGACAGGTTCTAAGCCATCTTCTGCCACTTGGTATACGTATAAATCACCGCATAACTCCGTAAAAGTGTTGCCGATATAATACACCTTACAAACCACTTCCGGAGTGTCGTCGCCGTTAAGGTCAATCATTTCAACATGCGCTCTGTCCTGCGGTTCCAGGCCCAAATCAGGCATACGTACGCTTGTGAAGGAATGTGCCTTGGTTTCACCGTTTATTTCATAAGCAAAGGTGACCTCCATCCGTTCCTCATCAATCGGTGTAATGGAGATAATATATGGTTCTCCCTGTTTATTTGCCTGCGTCTCATCCTGTGGTGCTTCATTTATAAGCTGCTCAAATTTGCGGAATTCCAATGAAACTGCGCCGTCCGCATATTGCATATCGAATACGATTCCCAGCGGCTTATAAGGCAACGAATCTGTCATTCTGATTTGCGGAATCACCTCCAGGGTCATATTAAAAACATCATAAAAATATTCATCTGCAAAACTCACATCTCCGGTAAACGGATACTCGTCGCTCCACTCCGGCAGAAGAACCTCTACTTCTTCCCCTCCTGTTTCCTTAAACATAATCGTATTATCTGCTTCATTATATTGATATGAAATTATTTCAAGAATTTCTTCCTGCGTTACGGTATACAATGAAGTCGTCCATTCGTCTTTTTTATCACAAATATACAAGTCATACGTACGTTTAGTGCCGGTATAGCGTCTGACTGCCAGGATAATTTCATCAACAGAATCTTCATCAATATCTTTGACGCATACACTTGGCATTTCCCCGTAGGTGTTTGAAAAGGCGCCGTCTATATCTATTGTTTCTCCACCATATACAATGTTTATTTTCTCAAGCCCGTTTTCTGTTATACCATAAACATCTATATTATAATTTTCATCTCTTAATAAAAGTTGTGTTTCAGTCAAGTCCGCATTTTCCGAAATACTGTTTTCCTGCGCCGGGGAAACAGCCTCGTTATTGTTGCACCCAATAAAGCTAATCATACAAATTGTGTATACCAAAACCAAAATCACTCTGTCTCTTTTCATAGGATTCTCCGCTTTTTAAATATAAAAAAACCGAAAATTCAGACCACAAATTTTCGGAAAATAAAAAGCGGGTGATGGGAATCGAACCCCGACCACGCAAAAATTCACTAGGTAGAAAGGCACTTTGCACATCTTCATTTTAAAGTGTAATCAAGAGTGTAATCATGCACCTTACTATCAACTCTAATAGAATATCATTCTTAATAATATATGTCAATTTTTTCAAAACAAAAAGGCAATAAAGTAAATAAGTCTCGCTTATGCCGAGAAAACTTGTTTACAATGAGAGAGCCCTTTGATATGCTCTTGCTCGCAGACGTGCAGTTTGTCCATCTTTTCACATCGTCTGACGACAAAAGGATTTCAAAGGGCTAGAGGCTCATTGTCAACAAGGAAATTGGAATAATCGAGACTTATGTATTACTTTTACCTTATCTATTTCATACCTTTAATATTGAGTTAAATCGTTTTAGCCCATACGGAAAAATAGCGTATTCTCGTCTACAAACTCATAAAGTTTCATACCATCAAAAGATTGGGTTCCGTGATTATCAACTAAGTAGAAGAATACTCCATCATAACCGATTGGCACTTGAACATAGAAATCAATTTCAAATGTACATGAATACATTCCACTGGTTTCCGTTTCATTCCATGTAGACCACTCACCTGAGCAAATTACAGGAACTTTATAATTCGTTCCATTATAATTAATATTCATATTTACGTCATTAGATAGTACTTCGTCAAAATGATAGTAGTCATCACAGCCGTACCAACAAGATACATTATAACGGTTTGCATTCGCATCATCATAAAGAACAGATATATGAACTGCTCTCCATTCATATCCATCCCTCTTTTCCAACCCTAAATCAGCATCTTCTTCTATAATACGATAATCAGAAAAAGTGGCGTGTGCAACAGTTTTTTGGGTAGAATCTTTCTGACAACTGCATACATAATCATAGGTGCCACCTTCTTCTGCATTAATTGTAAAACCGTACAATTCAAAATCTGGTGTCAAAGGCTCGCCATCTGTTGTACTACATACACTACATGTTTTGGGTGCTTGGTAATTTGCCTCTATCCATGTGTGCTCTAATACTTCTCCCTCTGTCTCTCCACACTCAATACAATGTTTTTCTTCTGTACATGTCGCTTCTACCCATGTATGTTCTAATACTTCTCCCTCTGTTTCTCCACATTCACTACAGGTCTTTGGTGCGGTACAGGTAGCCTCTGTCCATATATGTTCATGACCACAGGCGGATAACATAACTGACATTGCTAATGTTGCAATCATCAATAATACTTTGTTTCTCATAAATTCTTCTCCTTTGCAGAAAATATATTAATCCTACTTTATCCTACTTTAGGCGACAAGTCAATATTTTGCAGGATAAAATGGTATATTTCGATAAAAAGGAGTATTTGATATGAAATCATTAAAAACAAAAATCAGCATTACTTTAGACAGCGATATGGTTAATATGCTCAAAGAACTTGCAGAACAGGATGACCGCTCGCTTTCTCAATATATCAATATTATTGTAAAAGAACACTTAAAAAAACATGCTATTCAACAAAACAAAAAATCAAACACCCAATAAAAATATGTTTATATATAAAAAAATTGACTGTCTATATATAATGTGATATTATATAGGTGTAAGGAGAACATCCCTTACATCGAATAAGTATATGACGAAACAACTTTGTTTCTGAAGACTATTACAGCATAAGTAGATTACGTATGTAACTGTAAACAAGTCACAGAGAACAAAGTTATTTTTATTTTACAATGCTCTTTGTGACTCCACAAAGGGCATTTTTATATGTCCACGGAGGTATTGTTATGACACTTCGTATTGTACTTAACATCGGTATTATTGGAAAACTCGAAAAGCCTTATACCGACAAGCAGGGTAATCCACAGACAAGTTTTTCTGTGAATTACGAACAGGATAATGGACTTGTGACAGGAAATCTCAAAGTCACAAAGGAGATTTATCCTTTGCTCGAAAGGGGCAAAAGTTACTTGCTCGACGCAGAGTACGTCGAAACTAAGTATGGAACCTATATTAAAGTCATTGGTATCAACAATAATTTAGGAAAGTGAGGACATGCTTATGTTTAACAAACTTGCAGAGATAATGACAGCACCCATCCGACAGTTCGGTGTAAAGATGCAACAGTATAAGGCAGAAGGCAGATACTTGCCGATTGTCGGTACATTTATCTTGTCATTAGGGCTTTTTGCCCTAATGGCATTTGTCGCAATCGTTATCATGCTATGGTTGTTTGAGTATTTCAGCAATCACATAGGGCTTGTGGTCGTGATAGGGCTTATTACATGGCTTTATTGGGCGGTGCTTCATAAACGCCCTGCACCACCGCAGGATAACAATCATTCTTCCTGCCCTACCAACGAAGAAATGCTTCTAATTGAAAGTGCAGAAGCAGAGTGTGACGAAATGCAGATTACGGCACTTATGATATTGCAGGATGTTTGCCCTCATATCAACGCTAAAACTCCTGCCAATCTTTATGATGTTATTCCGCCGACAGGTGGAAGATATAAGATAAAAGATGGTTTTTGTATATATCGGTACTTTGTTGAGAAGAATGAGCCAAAGCCCCTTTTAACTAACGAGGAGAAGAAGGCAACCATTGCTCTTATTCAGCAATCCTACAATTTGCATGCTACTAGGGGAAAAATTACAGGACTTACTTTAAAGGTATATAAAGACAGCAACATGGCACTTCCACCTCTTAAAGTACACGACTTGGAAGATTGGGGATATGGCTATCTGATTGAGGTAGTACATACTGATGCTGCCTATGCTACTTACTACTATAAGGCATGGCATGCACAGCACGGCTCCGCTCCTGAGAATTACGATGTCGATGACATCAACCTCTTATGAGTAGCCAACTTATACCCCTGTTCCTAGATGAAAATTATCTTCACTATGGTATTAACAGGTGGATAACTTTTAGTCTTGAACACTCAGCGATGGGGCTCGTTGTAGGCCCCACCGGAAGTGGAAAGACATATGCAAGCATCCAATTATTAACTCGCATCCGAATAGCAACTAATTGTGAGATATATGTGGCTGACCAGAAGTCAGATGATGACTTCCTCTTCTTAGAGGGCAGTAAACATTTTTACAGATACCCCGAATGCGGAAAGGGTCTGCACGACTTCTATAACCGCTTTCAAGAAAGACAGAACGGAACCGATAAGGACAGACATCCCCTCGTGCTGTTCTTCGATGAATGGAGTTCTTATTGCAATGCAGGAGACAAGAAATCTATTGAAGAAGATAAAAAACTGCTTGGTATATTAGTCAGCATGGGACGTTCATTCCGTTGTCATGTGATAATATCCCAACAGCGTGCTGACGCAATCTATTTCAATCAGTTTCGCGACAACTTCTCACTCTGTATCGGCATGGGTAATCTGTCCGATGAATCTCGTAAAATGCTATTTCCCGACTATGCGAAAGATTTACTTCCCGACAGGACAAGGGGCACAGGCTATCTCTCTAGGAATGGAGAAAAACCTGTTGCTTTCTTTACCCCACCTATTAAGGATATAAACAGGGTACATCGTATTATTCGGGAATCCGTAGACACATAAAGAGAACCACATCCGCCAGTGCGAAGCGTAAAGGCGGATGTGGAGCACTCTCCCTGTGAGGGTATCACCACGACCCCTCACAGGGAGATCAATAATCAATAATCACAGGAGATATTATCATGGAAAACAAAAGAACAAGGACATGGGGAACCATAGTCTATCCCGAATCTGCTCCACCTAATTGGATAGAGATACTAAAAGAACAACATATTCCTGCCTTTGTTTCTCCCAAGCACGATAAAGACCTTACAGATGATGGAACTCCCAAAAAGGAACATTATCATGTAATGCTACTCTATGAGGGCTTAAAGTCAATGGAACAGGCAAAGGAAGTATTTGAAAAAATAGGTGGTGTCGGAGTGGAACTTGTAAACTGTACCAGAGCGTATGCACGCTATCTCTGTCACCTCGATAATGCTGACAAGGCACAGTATGACGCTAACGAAGTAATTTCCATTGCAGGAGCAGACTACACGGAAATGCTAAACACTTCTCCAAATACATACACCATTATTGCCGAAATCATAGAATACTGTCAGCAAAACGATATTGACAGTTACGCATATATCCTCTTATATGCTAAAAATAATCGGTCAGATTGGTTTAGGGTATTATGCGACAGCGGTACTCTGCTTATCGTCCAATTCCTAAAATCAAAGTATTGGGAAGAACATAGAGACGACAGTCGCTATCATTACAAATCTTTACGGAAAAATGATTTTTTACCGGAGGAAGAATAACCCATGGATGACGAAGAATCTGCCCAACAAAAACAGCAAATAGAATTATTGCAATTTCTCCTTTCAAAGAGTAAACTGACCGTAGAAGATGTGCATTGTGAAATGGAAAATATGAAAAATCAAAAGTATTTAGAAAATCACATGTACGAAATATGGCAAGGAAATGACGGCAGATGGAAAACCTACCTGCCCGATTCCACAACTCAAAAGGAAAGGCGGCTGATTGCAAAAAGTACAAGAGAAAAACTGGAGAAAGAAGTCATACGATATTATAAGTCCATAGATGAACTGGAACAGGCAAAACTCGTCACACTCGAAACATGGTATCAAACATGGCTTAATTATAAGAAATTGCAGACACGCTCTGATATGTATATCCGCAGGATTGCAAGTGATTGGGATAACTATTATAAAAATACTCATATTATTACTATCCCTGTTATCAAGTTGGAATATGATACCTTGCAGGAATGGGCACTCCGTATCGTCAAGGAAAAGAAACTAACAAAGAAGCAATACTATAATATGTCCGTTATCATCAGACAATCCCTTGACTATGCCGTACAAAAGAAACTCATATCAGATAACCCATTTTCCAAAGTTTCTGTTGACAAGAAACTCTTTCAAGTCAAGAAAAAGCCACAAGATAACACACAGGTATTTCTGACAAATGAGCAACCACTGATTGAAGCCGAAAGCAGAAAAGATTTTGCTGAAAAAGGAGCCACCGCATGTCTTGCTGTTCCCCTCGCTTTTCAAACTGGCTTACGGCTTGGAGAAATTGTGGCATTAAAGGAAAGTGATGTAGTCGGAAATTATCTCCATGTACAACGGATGGAAGTCCGAAAAGTGGAGCAACTTGCAGATGGTACATGGTCGAAACAGACCTTTGCAGTAGTAGAATACACAAAATCCGAAGCAGGCGATAGAGAGGTTTATTTGAGCAAGACAGCAAGAAAAATTATAGCCGATGTAATTGCAAGCAATAGGGAACATGGATATTCTGATAATGATTATCTGTTCCTTAACGATAGTGGACGTATACATGCCAAAAATGTGGACTATCGTATCAGAAAATATTGTCGACATATTGGAATATCCGAAAAGGCATTGCACAAAATCAGAAAGACCTATATCAGTACGCTCATTGATAGCGGCTTAAATATTAATGAAATACGAAAACTTGCAGGACATGAGGATGAGCGTACCACATATAACAATTACTGTTTTAACCGCATGACGGATACGCAGACAGAAAATCTCTTGGAAATGGCATTAGCCTAAAAAGTGTAATCAAGTGTAATCAAAACTTCATAGCAACGAAAATCGGGAAACCCTAACATAATCAAGGTTTCCCGATAAAAATAAAAAAGCGGGTGATGGGAATCGAACCCACGTATTCAGCTTGGAAGGCTGATGTTCTACCATTGAACTACACCCGCATGTATAAATATAAAATTGTACTCGGGGTGACAGGATTCGAACCTGCGACCCCCTGGTCCCAAACCAGGTGCTCTACCAAACTGAGCCACACCCCGCAGTCTGTATAGACCAGTGCGTTTTGTCTTGACGCAAGTGTTATTATATTTAATGTTTTTCAAATTGTCAACATCTTTTTTTAATTTTTTTATTTTATATTTACAAGTTCCTTCTTATAAATGGTATCGCCACCCTTTTCAAGCACATAAGCGCGATGCTTATCTGCTTCCTCTTCCAGACCGGCCACCTTGGCAATCTTGTATAAACGATAATTTACATTTACCTTCTTAAGGTTGGAAGCTTCCTCTTCGTCAATTTTAAGTAACTCTAAAGCCTTGGCATAGTCGCCATTCTCTTCAGCTTCCATAATCATAGGATACTTTGATATAATATTATATGCAGTGGTCATATACGGCGAACCCGCTTTTGATATAATTTCCTCTAACTCATTCACACACTGCGCCACAGCTTCTTTATCCTTTTCACGGGACGCAATCATGGCATACATCGATGCTCTGTACGCATTTCCTTCCGGTGTATCACAGTATTTACGGATTAACTCTAAGACCTTCTTGGCTTCCTCAAATTTTCCGAGATAACAAAGGATACTGCTGATATTTAAGAGTAAAACGCCTGCCCTTTTCGTCTTGCGCTTATAATATTGCGCTATCACCATATATGAAGTCAGTGCTTTATTAATATTACATTCATCATTTATTAAACGGTTTACCCTTACACCATATTTCTTCTTATAACATCCGAAAAGAACGAGACTTACAATTGTAAAAATCAAAAAAACATAAAATACCCACAACATTTCTGCATAAACACAAAAAATCGTAGCAATTCCCAAGATAATAACCACTGAACTCAGAATATTAGCAATAACTTGTAAACTCTTGCAATACTTCTCCGTCCGTACCTCTTCTTCCCTGTCCGGTTCAAAATCAATAATATTTACTAAATCATTATATAATTTAGACATACTTTCTTTCATCCCTTCTTAACACACAAACACAAACTCCGGCTATTCATCCCACGTTATACTGCCCTGCGTAAAATGCACCTCGCCTTTATCATCTACTTCCATAATCACATAAGTAGGCACCCTTCCATACTGTCTGGGAAAAGTAAGACTACCGGGATTTACAAGAAATACACCATTCACTTCACCCATATACGGCAAATGTGTATGTCCAAAAAAGGCCATATTGCATCCTCTTGCCGCTGCTTCCTCTGCCAACCGTTCGTAACCCGCTGATACACGGTAATAATGCCCGTGCGTCACCAGAATTTTATTTCCTGCAATATCCAGAATGCGTTCCTTCGGCAAAACGGTAAAAAAGTCGTTGTTTCCGCACACTACTTCCATTTCGCAGCCCGCAACGGCTTCCATTTCGCACTCCGTACCTTCTGCATCTCCGCAATGGATGATTAAATCCAAGGGAGAAACTTTCTCTAAAACCTCATAAAAATTTTGATTGACCCGATGGGTATCACTACAAATTAATATTTTCACAACTGCACCTTTTATTACTACAATCTATAATATAACGCCATTAAGCCTCTTCCATCATCTTCTTAATTGCACGGAACGCCTTGCCCCTATGACTGATTTCATTCTTTTCTTCCAGTGAAATTTCCGCACTGGTTTTATCAAACTCTTTTAAATAGAATATGGGATCATAGCCAAAACCGTTCGCACCTTTTTCTTCATAACCGATATAGCCTTCCATGGTCTCCCGAACCACAAGCTCCTTGCCGTCCGGATAAACAGCTGCTACCGCACATACAAAGCGGGCCGTACGTTTCTCGAATTCCACACCCTCAAGTCTTTCAATAATATTGGCATTCTTAATGGAATACGGGGTATCTTCTCCCATATAACGTGCGGAATAAATGCCCGGTTCCTTATTTAACGCATCCACTTCCAATCCGGAATCATCCGCTAATACAATATTTCCGCTAATCTTTGCAATTTCTCTTGCCTTAATCAAAGCATTTTCTTCAAATGTAGCTCCGTTTTCGTCCACATCCGCCGAAATTCCTTCTTCTTTCATGGATACTACTTCATATTCAGAATTATTAAATATAGATTTAATTTCTTTCATTTTTCCAGCATTGCCAGTCGCTATTACTATTTTCATTCCGTGTCACCTTATTCTTTCATTTATGTCATTCATCTGTCGACACTTCCGTCGTCAGCCCATTTTTACTCCGGATAGGCTCTTTTTATCTTCCATCTGTCTTCTTCGGCGGTTTCGGTCCCATATACTGCAAAAAGTATGTTTTCATCATACCGTTATATATTTTACGGTTTTTATCTGCTTTTTTACCCAAATCACGCTCTGCATTCTCATATGAGGTAATCAGATACATGGACCAGGAATCAAGCGCCTTATATCTTTCACCCAAAGCTTCATAAATCGGAGGCAAATCCACCTTTTCTTCCAAACGTTCACCGTAAGGAGGGTTTGTAATAATGAAGCCGTATTTCTTCGGATGGCTTAAATCCTTCACTGCCCTTGTCTGAAAATGAATTAACTTGTCAACTCCTGCTAATTTTGCATTTTCTCTTGCAATTTTTGTCATTTTTTCGTCAATATCGTAACCTTGAATATCTGTTTCGATATTATAATCCACCAGTTCATTTGCTTCATCCAGGCAATCATACCAATGTTTTTTAGGTATCAGATGTGTCCATTTTTCCGCCAAAAACTCACGATTCATGCCGGGTGCAACATTAGCCGCCATCAACGCCGCTTCAATGGGAATGGTGCCGCTTCCGCAAAAAGGGTCCACCAGAATACGGTCTTTTCTCCAAGGTGTCAGCATAATCAAAGAAGCTGCAAGATTTTCTGCAATCGGTGCCTTTGCCGTAAGCTTTCTATATCCTCTTTTATGAAGGGACTCTCCGGTAGTATCAAGTCCAACCGTCACTTCATCTTTTAAGATAAAAACCCTGACCGGGAAGTTGTCGCCATCTTCCGGAAACCATTCCAGTCGATGTTTTTCCTTCATGCGTTCCACCATGGCTTTCTTCATTATGGATTGAATATCGGAAGGACTGAACAACTTACTTTTTACACTGGCAGCTTTGGCCACGCCAAACTTACCATTTTTAGGAATATACTCTTCCCAGGGGAGCTTCTTGGTTCCTTCAAACAATTCCTCAAAGGTTTCAGCATGAAAACTGCCTATTTTAATCAGAATGCGCTCCGCCGTGCGTAAAAAGACATTTCCATAGCAAATTGCCTGCTCATCGCCGTAAAATGTCACTCTTCCGTCCATGACTTCCGCAATATCGTATCCCAAATCCGTTATTTCTCTTTTCAACACCGCTTCAAGACCAAAATGGCAGGGTGCAATCAACTCAAATCTTCTCATAATAATCCGTATATCTGCCTTATTTCATAGATTCTTTATACATCTTATCCATACTTTATATAGGTGTCAATAAGGCTAACTTTCATTTTTGTCTATTTGTATATTTTTTTTATCATTTTCGTGTATTTTTTGTATATTTTTCTAGCAAATATTCTTGAAATGTGGTATGATTAGAATGGTTGATGCAAAGTGTATTTATCGTACACTTTTAACCCACAAGGGAATACATATAGGACAGGAGACACCATATGGAAAATAATTATGAAAACATGGCTTCTGATGCAGATCTTACATTAGATACCCCTGTATCAGACGACATCATGACCGGAGACGCAATCGCAGAGGCACAGCTTTCAGAAGAATATGTTGCCGATGCAACCGAAGCTGTTTCATTAGCTGAGGAATACTCCTCTTCTGCCGAAGAGGAACCTTTTGTGGAGGCTATAGAGGAAGCTCCCGCAGATAAAAAAGGCAAAAAAAACAAAAAAGAGAAGAAAGAGAAAACTCCCAAGCCTAAGAAAGAAAAGAAAGCAAAAGAAATGCTTTCCGAAGACGAAAAAGCAAAGAAAGTTCTTTCTAAGCGTAAAAAGTTCCATTTTATGAACTTCTCAAGACGTTTGGCTGTAATGTGTATTATTCCTCTGATTGTTTTGGTTATTGTAATTTCAGCAATCAGTTCCAACATCTTAACAAGTAACTTAGAGAAGGAAATCGAAGGTTCACTTAAGATTGTAGCTACCTCCTTAGAGGAAACCTACTCTACCCTTTATCCCGGCGACTACACAATGGGCCAGGATGGTAAGCTCCAGAAGGGTGGTGTAACACTTTCCGGCGATACCAGTCTTTTCGACTCATTGAAAGAAAACACCGGTTTTGAAAGTTCATTCTATTTTGGAGATCGTGTTGTTATTACTTCCGTACTCAGAATGTTAAACGGCGAACTTGCCGGCGGCCGTATTACAGGTAATAAACACATGCCTGAAGACATTTATAACGAAGTTATGGCAGGTACAGAAGTATTCCGTACCGATTTCCTGTTACAGGATGTTCAGTTCTATGCATACTTCAAACCTTTAGTAAACTCTGACGGTTCTATCGTAGGATGTATCTTCTCCGGTAAACCCGCAGCAGAAGTTGAAGCTCAGATTGCAGCAGAAACAAGCAAGATTACACTTTGGGCTGTTATCATTTCTGCAGCTTGTGTTGTTTTAATTATTGTTATTTCAAACAGCATGTCAAAGAATATGGTAAAAACCAAGAACTTCCTCGAAGTTGTTTCTACCGGTGATTTAAGACAGAAAGCAAAGTTGAAATACCTAAAACGCGACGACGAATTAGGTGATATGTATGCAATTTCATATTCCTTGCAAGAAGAATTAAAAGGCATTGTTACCAATATCAAAGCATCTGCTGATGACTTAGCATTGTCTTCCGAAGATTTAATGCATTTATCACAGGATACTGTAGATAACGTATCCGGTTTATATGATTCCGTGGAATTCATTTCACGTGGTGCAGCAGATCAGGCAGACCAGACATCCGTAGCCGCTATTCAGGTTTCCAATATCGGCGACCAGATTGACAGTATTTCAGAAGACGTTACATCATTAACAGAAGCCGCTTCTCAGATGGCAGAAGCCGAGAAAGCTTCTACAAGCATTATCAATGAATTGAACGTTTCTAATGAAGAAATGATTGATTCCATTGAAAAAATCGCTACACAGATTGAAATTACCAATACTTCCGTACAGGAAATCAGAACTGCAATTGCTATGATTCAGTCCATTTCCGACGAAACAGATTTACTTTCAATTAACGCAAGTATCGAAGCTGCACATGCAGGTGATGCAGGACGCGGTTTCGCAGTTGTAGCTGAACAGATTTCCAAGCTTGCTGCCCAGTCCGGTAACAACGCTACCGAAATCGAAAAGATTATCAACGCATTATTAGATCAGTCCAACTTAATGGTTCATTACATGGACGATGTAAAAGTTAAAATTTCAGAACAGCGTGAAAAACTTGATATGACAATTGATAAGTTTAGCGCCGTAGCAAACGGTGTAGACAACTCACTTGTAAATATCGGCAATATCACAAATGGTATGAATGAACTTAGAAAGTCACGAGATGTCATTTTAGATGTTATTTCAGACCTTTCTGCAGTATCACAGCAGTATGCAGCTTCTACGAACGGTACCATCGAAGCAGCTCAGACCATGAACGATGCTATGAAGGCTGTTGAAGACGCTTCTCAGAAGCTTAAGAATATGTCTGATGACTTAACCCGCGAGCTTGAAATCTTCAAGTTATCATAATTATTTCCTAGTATATAAAATCCAAAAAGGAGATTGGTTATCCAATCTCCTTTTTATATTTCTTTTAATCAAATACACTCTCTAATCTATGCAAATCAATCCAAATATAATTTCTTAAATATAAACATCTCTTAGGTATGATCCCTTAAATACACAATCAAGTGTACGAGAAGCAGAATCGACACAATTGATACAATTGCAGGCCACAAAAATTTAAGTAGCGAAAAAGCCAAAGCAATGAATAATATAATCACTAGAAGAACTCCGGCAATAATCAAGCCCAAGGTCAATTTCGGATGTCTAAAAACAAAAGGCATCTTTTCACTTTTTTTCTCTTCTTCATATCCCTGATATGCATTATCATTGCCATAATACGTCCCTGATGCATTATAAGGGTCATCTGCGCCTTTTACACGCTCTTCTGCCGCACCGGCCGCACAGATACTCATCGCAATCAAGCTCGGGCTACCTAACGCATTCAATACCTCTTTTTCGCTTCCGTTTTTGCGTGTTTCAGCCGTTATATAGTCCTCATAGTACCTGATATGTTCTTCCACCTCTGATTGGCTCATTTTCCCTGTCAACGCCCTTCTGAGGCCATCAATAAATTCCTGTTTTGTTTCCATCCTTACCTCGCCTGCTTATATTACACATTTATACTATTATGTATAATCATATTTTTTCTATTACATATACACATTTTTAATCATTTTTACTCTTCAGGCTCAATCATATCGTTTTCTTTTCGCAGTGTCAAGTGAATATATTGTGAAGCAAGTAGCGTACACATAAAAAGGGCAACGGATAAACCGTTGCCCTCGTGATAACATTGCGTCTTGATAAGTTTTGTGTTGGGGTTATATTAACCCTTAACGCTACCCAATGCAATACCTGATACAATGAACTTTGACAAGCAAAGATATACAATGATAACAGGGAAAATTGAGAATGCAATCATAACGTAAACCTGACCCATATCAAACTTCAACCA
>JAZNTK010000003.1:0-11638 GCA_045591685.1 Lachnospiraceae bacterium | reverse complement strand
CGTTGATGAAGTACATCTTTACCCACAAGAGTTAGAGAATGGACAATTTTTAAGGAAGATTAAGTTCAAATTCCCTGTATTCTACGATGGACAAGATGTTAGGGAAATTTGTTGGGACAAAGATAGTAGCGTTGAGACGGTAGTTCTCTTGGCCCGATAATACTCCTTTATTGACAAGGAAATACTAAAATGCTAGAATGACCATATCTTATGGAGAGAGGTGAAAAGATGTTTAGATAATCTACTTTTGATCGCATGAATGTATACGTAGTATGGGTAGTATTACCCATGCTATATGTCATGTTGCCAAAAGTGGATTATGTTCTCATAACCTCTCTTTTTTGTGCATAAAAATAATTACAATGTTGGGTGTATTACCTTCTTTTGGTGAACTCTACGAGGTTATAGTATGTAATGGAACTGTTTGGCAACGAATGGTTCTTTTTTATTGGAACAGGGAAAGGAGAGTTACTATATGAAAAATATATTTGTAGAAGGTAATCAGAAATTCAATTATAATATAAGGCATATAAATAACAACGAAATAGCATTATTGGATGATTTTCTGTATGAAGCAATTTTTATTCCGGAGGGCATGGATGCGCCGCCGAGAGGGATTATCAATGCACCGGAATTGCAGGTTTATGTGAAGAGTTTTGGGGAGCAGGACGGTGATATTTGTCTCGTTGCCGAAGTGGAAGAAAAAATAGTTGGTGCTGTCTGGGTTCGTATTATGGATGACTACGGACATGTGGAAGAGGGCGTTCCTTCTTTTGCCATATCGTTATATAAAGAATATCGGGGTTTTGGCATTGGAACAGCACTTATGAAACAAATGTTGGCAGAATTAAAAGTAAGAGGATATAAGAAAACTTCTTTGGCAGTACAGAAAGCAAACTATGCTGTAAAAATGTACATAAATGTTGGATTTGAGATCGTTGATGAAAATGAAGAAGAATATATTATGGTGTGTGTATTGTAATTGTGCAACGGACTGTGGCACAATTATAAGATAAAAAGAAGTGGTTTTCCCGGAATATAAGAAAAACGGAGGTTATCCCATGTTATTATCAACTTCACAATTAAAATCAATCTACTTTGGAGCCCTGGAATTTGCCGAGGCGGAAGACGGCTATTTGCAAGCGTTCCAGTATACGGAGCCACAGATACAGTATTTTGAAAGGGTATCTGAATTCTGGTATGACCGATGCATGGCATCAACCGCCAAGACTTTGGAATTTACAACAACTGCCACCGCAGTTTCTTTCGAATACAGATTCTTGTGGAAGGGTTCTGAAGATTCCATAGAATTATTTATGGATGGAGAAGAGAATCAAGTTGTATATGTCAAAGACTTAAAAGATAAGGGATGTATCACTTTTACCTTGCCGCAAGGCAAAAAGCAGGTGTTAATTTACTTACCGGTAGATGCAACCATGCTGATTCGCAATGTGGAGATAAGCGGTGAATTTACACCGGCGATGAAGGGAGAGAAAGTATTGTGGATGGGTGATTCCATCACGCAGGGGTTTGGCCCCTTAAGAAGCTCTCAGACTTATGTCAGCAGGGCGAATAGGGTTCTGAATTATGACATTATTAACCAAGGAATCGGCGGGTATATCTATGATAAAAATATACTAACGGATATGAATGGCTACCGACCGGATAAAATCATTATATCCATGGGAACAAATCAGTTTGAAACGGAGAACTTGGAAGTTGTGAAGGAGTATTATGTCTGTCTGAAAGAACTCTATGGTGATACGCCGGTACTTTGTATCACACCCATCTGGCGCGGAGATAAACCCGGTATGGAAGTCATCTTTGAGAGATTTTGTAATGGCATAAAAGATATCTGTAAAAAGTATGATAATATTACCGTAGTAGATGGTTTTACACTTGTGCCTCATTCATCGGAATATTTTCTGGACGATTTACATCCCAATGCAAAAGGCTGTGAAGTGTATGCAGGAAATCTTTTAAAGGCGATTAAGGAAGCGAAATTTTAGATATTACAGCAAAATATAGGAGGATATGAAATGAACAGAATTAGTTTTGGACCGAAACCTTTTATTTATCCGATGCCGGTTTTGATTATCGGTACTTATGATGAAAATGGTGTTCCCAATGCAATGAATGCAGCATGGGGAGCAATTACGGATATGGATTGAAATTAAAATAAAAGATGCAGTAACAAACCACAAGTGAATAAATGATCTGCTGTGCAGAATAGTTGATAAATGTATTTTTTTGTGTTATAATGACATCGTATGAGATTCTAAGCAGTATTTTGTTAAGTTCTGTGAATGGCAGAGAGCAAAAATGCTGTTTCATTAAGAAGGGAGATATTAAAAAATGGAGAATTTTGTAGCTAAATTACCCGACATTTTAAAGCCTTGGGGCGAAGAAATGTTACTTCGTTATGTTGATTTTCAGGGTCAGACTGACAGAAAGAAATTCTGGACTGTATTTTTAACCAATATTATTCTTGGTTTTATTGTTGGTATCTTGGCTTTGATTCCTGTTCTTGGTTGGATTATTGCGTTGGCTTGGTCTTTAGGATTTATTGTTCCCGGCCTTGCAATGTGCATCCGTAGAATCAGAGATACAGGAAAGCATTGGGCATACATTTTCTTAGGATTGATTCCTCTTGCAGGTCCCATTATCCTTATCGTATTCTACTGCCAGGAATAATCATAACAGTAATTAAGTACATAACAAAAGCCGCGATTCATTCGCGGCTTTTATTTTTATGTAAAATATATTTTTACACAATATAAGATTTAATGATAAAATACTGTACTGCATTTTATTTCAACAAACTCTTCAAAATACCTGTTACCAACTCTGCACTTGAATTGTCGTCAGCAGCTTTCTTCTTGGCGGTAGACTTTTTTGCTGATGAAGAAGTCTTGGTAGAAGCAGATTTCTTTGTAGAGGTTTTCTTCGTTGATGAAGATTTGCTGCTTGAAGATTTCTTTGTAGAAGACTTTGATGAAGAGGTCTTCTTGGTACCTGTTTTAGTGGTAGAGGCTTTTTTGGTAGAGGTCTTCTTGGTGGAAGATTTTTTGGTATCTTCTTTTTCTGCTGAACCGTTGCTTGTTAAAAGACCGGTTACCAAACTGCTTACATCTACATTCTCTAATAATACACCGACTAAATCACCAACAGCTTCTTTTTTGTCTTCCTTTTCGGTCTGCTGACCCAAAAGGCTTAAAAGAAGAGGTGCGGCAGCGGATAAAATTGCTGCGGTATTTGCTTTGTCTACACCGGAGTCGTCTGCGATCTCTTTTACGGTATCATCTTCGCCGGAACCTAACAGATGAGTTATAATTTTAGCACCGTCTGCCATATCAACATTTCCCAAGAATTTGGATAAGTTGCTGGTGTCGTCTTTGGCGTGGTCAGAAAGTGCTGCTGCAAAGCCTTTGCTTGAACTTTTGCCTTTTGCCTGGCTGTTTGCACCTTCCAGCAAAACGGGCAGTGCTTTGGTTAAAACGCTTGAGACGTCATTGCCTGATGAACCGGTGCGTTCGCTTAATCCGTCTACACTGTCGGAACTTAAAAGAGTTCCTGCAAGTTTCAATAAATCCATATGTAATTCTCCTCTTATGAAAAATAGTTTTTTGCCGATAAAATAATTATGGTACAATTAAGATTGCAAGTCAAGAAAATTGATATTTTTAATTCAAAGGCTTGCCTTATATTTAATTATAAGTATAATTGTAAGTAGCTATTATTTAGAAAATATGAGGAGGAATTTATAATGGCAGAACCTAAGAAAAAGAAAATTGTAGACGCCGATAGCGGAAAAGAAGTAAAAGCAGGCTCACGTAAGAAAAAAGAAGCCGCGCCTGTTGGAAACGCTACCGGATTCCGTATTGGAGCAATCGCGTTGTGGGTAGTTGCACTTGCATTTGAAGTGTTGGCATATTTAGTATTAATCGGTAAGATTAACTTAACTTTTATGCCTAGTTTGTGGCAGATTATTGCGTTCCTTGTATTAGACCTTGTGTGTGTTATTGTAGGTTCACAGTTCTGGAAGAAAGCAAATCACATTAAGCCCGCCAGTGAAAAGAATAAGGTTACATTCTGGCTTTGGAATAATATGGGTCTGATTGTATGTGCGGTATGTTTCATTCCTTTTGTTATCCTTGCGTTAACCAATAAGGAAGCTGACAAGAAGACTAAGGTTATTGCAACTGTTGTAGCAGTAATTGCTCTTTTAATCGGCGGTGTAGCAAGTTACGATTTCAACCCTGTTTCTGAAGAACAGCAGCAGGCAGCTATGGAAGCGATCAGTGATGATGTTTACTGGAGTCCTTTTGGTAAGGTATATCATACTCATGAAGATTGTTCATCCTTAAATCAGACAGATTCATTGACTTATGGTACTGTTGAGCAGGCAATTGCAGACGGTCGTACACGTTTATGTTCATTCTGTGCAAACAGAGATGAAATCACAGGTGTTGTAACAGATGGTAAAGAAGTTGACGATGCTGTGGAAGCCGGCGATATGGACGAGGCAGAAGAAGATGTTGATGCAGTTGATGAAGATGTAGTTGACGAAGATGAAGTAGAGGAAGAGTGATTTCTGCTTTAAATACATAAGACGTTATAATGAAGGTGGCATAAGACAAACGTTTTATGCCACCTTTTTTTGAAAGGAAGAGAAAACTCCTAATTTACTAAAAGGAAATCGAGGTATTATATGAAACTAATCCCTATTCCAAAAGAAAAATATGAAGATTACAGATTATCACTGATGTTCGATTGTTACAAGTGGGACCCGCAGTATCTGGACCACAATACGGTAGCACCGTATGCGCTTTCTATTTCGCCGGAGGAACACAAGGAACTTGTGCAGTATATTGAAGCGCTGGACCGGGAGACAAAGGCTGCTGAAGAATATATCAACCAACATCAGGAACTTACCAAACGTTTGGCACTTCCCAGAAGAATTCAGCGTGAAATAAATAAGCTTACTAATTATGAGCCGGATAAACATGTCCGACTGAAAAGATATGATTTTCATCCGACTACAGATGGTAAGTGGGCAGTCAGTGAAGTAAACAGTGATGTGCCGGGCGGCTATGCGGAAGGTTCTATTATGCCACGTCTTGCACTGGAAACCATAGGTACCGAAGATAAATATTGGTGCATGAATTTCGGAGAAAATCTGGTCAATGCTATCTCAGGTAAGGTAAAGCCTAACGGCAGAATTATGTTGGTGCATTGTACCTCTTACAGCGATGACAGGCAGGTGATGCAATTCTTAGGTGACCGCCTGAAGGAAAAGGGATTTCAAGTAATTTACGGAGCCGCTGACCATGTAAAATATGAAGGTGGCAAAGCCTACAGCATTTTAGATGGGAACGAAGGCGAGTTGGATATGGTATATCGTTATACTCCCTTGGAATGGATGATAGAGATGCGTCGCAAGTACTATAAAGATTATTATGGTGCAACCGTGCCTACCTGTAACCATCCGGTGGCTATGTATGCACAAACCAAGCGATTCCCGCTTGTATGGGATGAATTAGAGAAAAACGGAATTAGTATGGCGACTTGGAGAGAACTGCTTCCGGAGACAGTAGAAGTAAAACAGGCAAAGGGAAAAGAAGGATACATATATAAGCCTGCCTGCGGACGTGTGGGAGATGGTATTTCCATTAAAGAAGCTTGTGTGGGCAATGAATATAAAGAAATTATGAAGGATGTAAAAAGACATCCTAAAAAGTATTTGGCACAGAAACGTTTTTATGTAGAACCTTTAGAAGGAGAGAATGGCGAAAAATTCAATGTGTGCCTCGGCTGTTATACTGTGGATGGAAAACACGCCGGATATTATGCAAGAATCAGCAAGTCGATGCGTATTGATTCGGGTGCGGCAGATACCCCTGTGCTGATTGAAAGAGAGGGAGAGAACCATGACTGATAAGGAATTATATCGTATATGGGCACCTTTGGGTAAGAAATGGATTGAATGGGTTCGTCCGGTACCTTTCGTGGAAATACATGAACATTCCAAACAATATAATTTTACATTGTTTGAAGTTCCCGCCATGGATTTTCCGGAGGAGGAATTTGCGGATGCGGCATTGATTGTTGATCTTCCCGGAGCGGAAAGTATAGAGGTGGGAATTGCTCTTGCCAAAGAAGGCTATCGGCCGATACCTGCTTTTAACGGAACGATTGAACAGCCGGGGGCCAGAACCACAGTAGATAATCAGTCGGTGGGTATGGGATTAATCTGCGGAGCAAAAGAATTACAGAATATTGAATTAAAGGATGATGCAAGGCCGGCATTTTTGCTTGACAGCAATCGTCTGCACAGACATCGAATTGATGTAACCGTGTTTGATAACAGTTGGGATATTTATCCCCAGGACATGCCTTCGGCGGACTATTTTATTCAAAACGGAATTCATAAAATTGTGGTAATCGGAGATTTTCTTTCTCGTGATTTGAAAAAGATACTTTATGATTATCAGAAGAAAAAGATCCGAATTTATTTAAAAAAAGGTTTTAAAGACCCGAAAAAAGTAAGAATTCGCAAACAACTTCCTATTGATGTGGAGTAAAATTGCGATGATGATATGCGAAAGGGTATAGTCGGAATATGATTAAATACGACGGAAGGATTGTGCAGTTCGGATTTGGGGCAGTCGGTAAAAGCTTTTTTGAAAAGTTGCCCCGGGAAATAAGTTATCAGGAAAGTAAGTATTATGTTGTTACTGCAAATCCGGAGGAGTTTGAGGATTATATAAATTTAGGCGGTATTGCACAAAATTTTGTTGTGAGTGAAGTAGACAGAGAGAATTTTGCGCAAGTATTTGAGCCTTATTTAACGGAAGGCGATTTACTGATAGATTTTGCGGATATGGTGGGAACCAGAGACATCTGCGAATGGTGTGCAAAGAGAAATATTATGTATCTTAATACCGGGGAGGCTGACTGGCCGGATCACTGGTACAGCATTTTCAATGAGAATGAATTGAAACATGAATTACGTGAAAAGCTTGCAAAAGAGCCCGGAGTAAATAAATATCCTATTGTTCTGCATCACGGAAATAATCCCGGATTAGTGTCTCATTTTGTGAAAGCAGCCATTGAATATGTGGTGAATACGCAATTTAAAAAAGATAAATTTGTAAAAGGATTGCTGAAAGAGGGCAGGTTTAATGAAGCAGCACAGTATCTTGGAGTTCGTCAGATTCATGTAAATGATGTGGACTTGCAGGAGATGAAGGGAGATTATCAGGATAATCTTTTATACAGCACCTGGTGCATGGAGTCTTTTTGGTTCGAGATGCTCAGCGAAGCAACAATCAATATCGGAACCCACGAAAAGATTGATTATGAAGAGAAATGTAATTATATAAAATACGACAAAGGTTTTCTTGAAATGAAGCAGATTGCGGCAGATACAAGATGTGCAACATATTATCCGAATGGCAGATTCGAGGCTTATCTTGTTCCGCATGAAGAGACAGTGTCTATCGCAAAGCATTTTGAAGTAAAAGAAGGAGACGAAGTGGTTTACCGTCCGACGGTTGTGTTTTTATATCAGCCATGTCCTTTTGCAGATCGGTATTTTAAAGAGGCAAAAGTAAATGATTATCCAAATGCTGACCCGGATAAGCCACAGGACTGTGAAGAAGGCCCCGGACCTCATGTGATACATGGCTATGTGTATCCGGAGAATTTTCAGGTGGCGTACCGTGAAAATATTGCCTCAGGAACAGAGTATGTCGGCATTCTTCTTTTGGGTGAAAAGTTTGATCCTGTTTGGGTAGGAAACCGTATTGAGCCTACTTTTTTATATAAAAGTAAAAAAGCATCTTACTGGCAGACGCCTACCATTACACCGGTGTCCATGTCTGCATTGTCAGCGGTATGTTGGATGCTAAAGAATAAGGATAAGGGTGGTATTTATTTTCCGGATGATATTTCAGATTACAGGGACATCATTAAAAGGGCAGAAAAGTATATTTCCCAAACGATATATCAGACATTCACTAAGGAAGAAGTGGAAAAAGCACTTCATGTTGATTTTAAGGATTTGCAAGTGAAAGATATATTTGTATAACATAAGAGATATAACTCGGTATTATTGCATAAAATGACAAGAGATGTTATAATCCGATTAATTTACAAAAAAGGAGAATTTGAATATGGGAATGGGTATTGGATGGATGATTGGTATTGCGGTAATTGCAGTTCTTTTGCTTGTTGTGATTGCAATAGCGGTGTTCGTGGCAGTTACATATAACGGTTTGGTGCAGGCACGAAACAAGGTTAAAAATTCATTTGCTCAAATAGATGCGCAATTACAGAGAAGATTTGATCTTTTGCCGAATCTGGTAGAAACGGTTGAAAGTTTCGCATCACATGAGAAGAAGATTTTACAGAATGTTGCAGCGGCGAGAAACGGATACTTAAGTACGAAGGATGCAAAAGAAAAACTTGCTGCGAATAATCAGTTATCTTCCATGTTAAAATCTTTATTTGTAGTATCCGAGCATTATCCCGATTTAAAAGCTAATGGTAATTTTATGAGATTACAGGAAGAACTTTCTGAGACAGAAGATAAGGTTGCATTTGCAAGACAGTTCTACAATGATGCGGTTACCATATATAACAATAAGTTGCAGATGTTTCCTGCTAATATGATTGCCGGTATGTTTGGTTTTAAGGAAGAAGAATTGTTTAATGTAGCTGATGAGGTAAGAGAAGCTCCCATACTTTTTGATGACAATGATTTGACCGATGAAGAAAAAGAGAGATATCCTCTGAAATGTCCTCATTGTTTAGGAAACTTAGATGGTACAAGAAACTGCCCTTATTGTGGAGCAAGAGTCGTATAAAAAAGATTTAAGCAGAAAGAAAAGCGCTATGAAATGAATCATAGCGCTTTGTTTATGTGTTTATGCAATTTGCGGATTAGTGACCGCCGCCACCGCCACCGCCGCCACGGCCACCGCCACCATAGCTGAAGCCGCCACCGCCGCCGTAACTGCCACCACCGCCATAGCTGCTGGCACGGGCTGCTTTGGAGCCGGTACGTACAGCAGAACGGAAGGAGCTTCCGGAATAGTGATGGAAAGATCTGGAACGATAGCAGGGATTGCGTAATACTTCGCTCTGCATTGCTTCCGGGCAGTTGATGCTGATTGCCTTTATTACCTTTTCGGAAATGCCGAAGGCTGTTGCATATACCAAATATCTTTCCCATAAGGGTAATTCGATAAATGTTTTTTCGTTAATTAAAGTATCACTGTTTAAGAAGTTATACAAACCTCTCCACTTTGCATATTCGTCTTCGCCAAACTGTGTCAGCAGAATGTAACGACGTGCTCGAATGAATAAATAAATTGAGCATGCAATGAAGGCGATACCTAAGATGAAGAATCCGCCATAAGCTAAATCAATTCTGGAGCCGGTAGATATCCAGTTCAAAAAGATTGTAGATATGATGCCCAAAACCATAAACATTGTGGCTGTACTCTTGATCTTTTTCTTGGGTTGCTCATAGTCGGCTTTCTGGAAGTAACCTTCACGCACACCGATATTCACAGTGGATTTTTCCATGTTTCTTACGAAAGTATCTGTATTTTCGCAGTCTTTGGAAATGCGATACTGGAAAGAACTCATGGAGATGGAACCACCGGTAGCGTGTCGTGCAAGTAAGTTGTAATAATACTCTTCGCATGTGGTAAGAGGTTCCAACGGTGTTTCGTATTCATTGACAACCGGTTCTTCCGTCGTCATGCCGGTGGGCTGCATAAGCCCCGGTGTCTGCGGAGGACGTCTTTTAAAGCGAATTTGGACATTTTTATCCGAAAGTTCTTCCAGCTCTATGTAATTTTTACGAGCCAAGCTTAACAGAATTGCCGAATATACACCGGAATCGTCCTTGGGGTGCTTGTGCTTGCAAAATACGAGAGCAGAAGCGAAACCGGGATCAAGGTCTGAGGGAATATCTCTGAAATACTCGTAGTCCATGGTGGGCTGATAAAAGGTGTATTTCTTTTTCGATAATTCTTTTGATGCGGCAGCACATCCGATTACAATACCGGAGCCTATGATACAAAGTCCGAAAACAACCAGCTTCAGCGTTTTATAATAGGTTGCCTCGTCACGGTATTCCTCTTGTGCAACAATAATTTCATCCAGACAGTTATAGTCTGTATACATATTTTCGGAAGCATATTCTGTAAAGATATGTCTGTCTTCGGCATAGGATACTAAGTCAAATTCAAGGAACTCCGTATATGGATTGAACTTCAAATCTCCACGGTCCAAATCGATGGAAAAGGTATAGTATCCCGGGTTGGCAGTAGCCGATTCCGTAACAGGGAAGTCGTAGTTGCGGGTTCCGTATGTGGTAAATGTATAATTGCCCTGAGCAGGCATATCCTCGTTGGGAATTAAAATTTCAGCTTTGTAGGAATCCAAATACTTACAGGTTTCTCCGGAATACATGGATATGTATAAATCGGAGCAGTCGTTGTAACGTAAGGATGCGTTATACATTTCATATTCAATTTCGAATACCATTTCTTCGCGATATACATCATTGATATACAACAATACGCATTCATAACGGCGGGCTGCTTCATTATAGGGCCCTTCGCTGTGGAACCATTTGCCGGGGCCGAGCGTGGGATTGGTAATGAGATAATCTTCATCTTCCCAATATAATTCGGGACTTTCTTCCCAAACAACCTCGGTGCCGTCCTCCATAATCTGCTTGACGGAATTGACTTGATAATAAACGGGAACACCATCTACGGTGAATTCCGGCAAGTCTCGCCATAATTCCCAAAAACCATTGTCTCTGGAGGCAGCATGAACATCAAACGTCAGCCGTTCCGTGATTACAATTTTACCTTCGCAGTCGGGTTCGTCCACTACCACGGCTTGATATTCCACGTCGGTAATCCTTGCATAGTCAAAAGGATTTTCCATGGCGCCAAACATTTCGACCAAAATGACGCTCCAACAGGGAAAGGTAAATATTGCAATAAAAAATATCACGAGGACTGTTGATAAAATGTCGGATATTTTTTTGTTTAGCATTTCTTTCTCCTTATTTTTATAATATGTACAGATAAAATAAGTATATAAAAAAAGAATGGGGGTGTAAAGTGGATTTTTGTTTTGAATAAATTGATAAAGAATATCATAAAACTTTTCAATTATAATATTGACGAGTACCTTAATTATCTAGTATAATTACCATGCGTTACTACGATTTGTACAAGCAGGTCGTTAGTAACGCAAAAATAAAAAATAAAAGGAAAGAGGTTTTAATCAGATGGCAAACATTAATTTAGAAAAGTACGGCATCACCGGAACAACTGAAATCGTGCACAATCCTTCATTCGAAGTATTATTCGAAGAAGAAACCAGAGCTGATTTAACAGGCTATGAAGTAGGTCAGGAAAGTGAACTTGGCGCTGTTAACGTTATGACTGGTATTTATACAGGACGTTCTCCTAAAGATAAGTATATCGTTATGGATGAAAATTCTAAGGACACTGTATGGTGGACATCAGACGAATACAAGAATGACAATCATCCCATTTCTGAAGATGTATGGGCTGAATTGAAGGCTCTTGCTCAGAAGGAA
>JAZNTK010000002.1:0-7117 GCA_045591685.1 Lachnospiraceae bacterium | reverse complement strand
GTATCTGTAAACAGAGGAATTTTATACTATTTTATTTTTAACCCTCAATATCTAATCATAGAAATATCCGTTTTCAACCATATATCTCGTCAGTTTTGCCTGTCCGCTTGCATTCAAATGCTGCGTATCCTTCCAATCCGTTTCAGGCTTCAACCCGATTTCATCAATCTCATAAAACAAATTATAATATTCTACGCCTCTTTCCGCTGCATATTCCCCAATATAATTAAAAATCCGCTGACGCTCATATAAATCTTCTATTTCTTCTTCCGACCCCCATAATGTATTGAACGGTGCAGTATATAAAACCAGCTTGACATCATTCGCTACACACAACTCCACCAGCAAATCCATATATCGTTCCATTTCTTCCGGCATAGGACTTGTTTCATCCTGTGAAATAATTGGTATTTCCCAATTTTGCCCTATCTCCGGATAATGAACGCCTCCGCGTTCTGTTACGGTTACTACTGCATAATCATCTTCTTCCAGTTCTTTCCATCTGCTATGATACAACCCCAACGGAATATAATAGTGTATCCATTCTTCTTTCTCTATCAAGTCCTGTATGGCCAAACTCTTAGCATTACAATTAGGCATACCATCAAAAAAACAGTGAGACATTTCATCCGTAACAGTCCTAAAATCATTGGCACAATAACTTACCTCAAACACTATCACGTCAGGATGTTGTAATTCAATCGCTTCCATAGCCGCATAATAAGACATCGGCACGGTTTGTGCAGAAGATGCCAACATAAAAGAATCAACACCATACTCATAATACAAAATATCCGGATCTATACTGCAAAACTGGTGGCTGCTTCCGATAAAAACCACATCTACTGTATCCGGTTCCAAATTTGCAAACATATACTGTGCACCGGCATATTCTTTTTGTCTCAATACAAAATCCATTCTGAATAGTATTATAAGCAAACCGGCCAAGAAAGATAGGAACAAAATTGCATTTATAATTTTCTTCTTCATAACTTTCCTCACTAAAATTGGAAATAAATAAATTGCGACGCATCATACTGCGGTCCATAAATACCGAATAAAACCACAGCCAAAATGCCTATATAAAAAACCAACCACCGAAACCATAGATTCTGTTTTATAAAAAGTTCTGTCAGATTGATTTTACAATAACGCAAAACATCTACAATTACCAAAAATAAGATAGCTATAATCAATACATTCCAGTCTTTAGCATCCAAACCAAGTTCAAAAATACTTCCGTCTGTTAATACCCAAGGATTATATTGTGTAAACAAATTTCTAAATATATCTAATGATTGCCTTAAGCTTTTGGCACGAAAGAATACCCAAGCCAACGATACTAGCGAAAAGGTAGAAACCATTCTTAAAAGTGTAGTTGCTAACGTATCCCTTTTAAAATGCAATTTTGTATATATTCTTTCGCGTATTTTTTCGGTGCTTTCTCCCAAAACGCGCATACATCCATGGAGCATTCCCCATATTACAAATTGCCAAGAAGCACCATGCCACAAACCGCTTGCCAGGAAAACAATAAAAATATTAATATATTTTCTTATTTTCCCTTTTCTGTTTCCACCCAATGGGAAATACAAATAATCGCGAAACCAACTGGTTAATGAAATATGCCATCTGTTCCAAAAATCTTTAATACTTGTAGCCATATAAGGCATTTGGAAGTTATTCATTAAATCAAAACCCATAATTTGGGCTGCACCAATGGCAATGTATGTATAACCTGCGAAGTCACAGTATATCTGAAACGAAAAAAGAATCAACGCTATCAGAACCGTAAATCCACCGTAATTATTATACTTTTCCACATCATAAATTGTATTTACATAGACTGCCGCACGATCTGCAATAATCATTTTCAAAATGTAGCCGTATAGCATCACAACGGCACCTTTTTGAATACGTTTTGCATCCCACAAACTAATTTTATGCACATTCTGCAACTGCGGCAAAAGATTTGTAGAACGCTCAATCGGCCCCGCAACCAATTGCGGAAAGAAAGATACAAACAGAGCATAGCGGAAAGGATTTCTTTCTGCCCTCAACTTACCTCTGTACACATCTACCGTATACCCTACTGCTTGAAAAATGTAAAATGATATGCCCACCGGCAACAAGATATCCGGTTCTTTGATATCCATTGACACACCAATTTTACCAAGTACGTCTCTTAGAGTCTCAATAGCAAACAATGCATATTTATAATAAAATAAAATGCCGAAATTTAAAGCAAGGCTTACCGCCACCATCAATTTTTTTCTTTTTACGTTATCATTCCACTTATCAATAAACAATGCTGCCGTATAAGTAATCATTGTAGATGCTAACAGAAGTAAAGCGTAAGCAGCATTCCAACCCATATAAAAATAGTAACTTGAGATTAATAACCATATATATCTTATTTTTTTAGGAATAATAAAATATACCAATAACACAATTGGAAAAAATATTAAAAATTCAAACGAATTAAATTGCATAATTCTATATTCTCCCAAGCTTAATCTTACTGTAAATTCTTCACATACTTATTTGACCGGTAATATTCCTTCTTTTCTTCATACATACGCTGGTCCGCTTCATATAGTTGTTCCTTAATATGTACATTTTCATTACGCCAGCTGATTCCGACAGATACACTAATTTCTTCTTTTGCAGCATACTGACGTATTTGTATTTCTTTTTGTTTTAACTCCTCTTGTCCAATACCGGCACAAATTACAACAAACTCATCACCACCGATACGATAAGCTTCCTTATCCACCACTTTTTTAATGATTTTGGCAGTCCTTTTAATCAATTTATCTCCGTGGTCATGTCCTAAGGTATCATTCACCTGCTTTAAACCGTTTAAATCCATGTAAATGATACCAAGTTTATCAGGAGCTTTCTTCTTCATCGCCTTACGCACTTCGTTATAGCGATTACGGTTATATAAACCTGTCAGCGTATCTTCATAGCTTAGCCTCTCCAACTGCTCCATAACGCGGCGCTTTTCCAAATCATTCTGTATAAAATACAAGACAGAGGTAAGCAAGTCAAAATCTCTAATATTATCCTTCGGATCATCTACCCCAAGAAATCCAACCACCTCGTCATCTTTTACTACAGGCACGGCTAAAAGACTGTGTATTCCCTGTGCTTCCAATATCTGATATGTCAAAGTATCTTTGGATATATCCTCATCCAAATCCGTAATATAAAACATTCCTTTTTCTTCAAACATATCCAAAAACGGTTTTATTGATTCTATGGGTACATTCTGCAAATTGTCAATTTCAGCAGTAGTTCCTTGTTCTACCCATTCATATGTATTGGACGTAGTCTCAGCCTCGTAATCAATTTCGAATAAATACGTCCTTCCGGCTTTATAATAATTACCTATAATTTCAAACAGACGATTAATTGCATCTTTTACTTCTAATTCCAAACCTAACGTCTTTGCACAACGAATCAACACGCGCTCACGGTCCAGTTGATGCAACGTATCCTTCTGCTGTTTAATCTGCTCTGTTACTTCATCCGCAATTTCCAAATATAATGTTTTGCCCTCTACCTCAATCGATTTCCATCGTATCTGAAAATATTCATCATGGATTTCGTTATGGTACAAGGCATGGTTAAAACGCTTGGTATCACACGCACCGCACATCTTACAATTTTCACAGGAATGTTCAATCTCCTGTAAAACTTCTATACATTTTTTGCCAATGTAGGAGTCGTCTTCCGGCTGTATTCCAAGCTTTGCCTTCATCTCATTGTTTATATAAAGAACTCCGCAATCTTTGGTATCCGCTACAAATACCAAACTGCCGCATTCCTCCGGAATGCTTGCCTTGATTTTATCCAAAAGCATTTTACTTCCTCCGCACAATTTATCTTCCCTTTTATAATATTTATTTACATTCTCTTATTTTTCCGATAACGCTATTATTATAGCACACTTCCGGCAACAAAAAAAGAAGAACCACTACGTTTTACCATAGCGGTTCTTAATAAAATACTTTTATTTATTTCTCTGTGCAAGATATGCTGCTCTACCTTCTTCGTAAAGGTTATTTCCTTCGCTGTCAATGATAACAACCAAAGGCATTTCCTCTACATAAAGCTTTCTCAATGCTTCTGCACCAAGATCCTCGTATGCGATAAGTTCAGCCTTCTTGATACATTTTGCAAGAAGTGCACCTGCGCCACCGATAGCACCGAAGTATACACCGTTGTATTTCTTCATTGCTTCGATAACTTCAGGAAGACGAGCACCTTTACCAATCATACCTCTTGCACCAACAGACATCATAGTAGGTGCATAAGCATCCATACGTCCGCTGGTTGTAGGGCCCGCAGAACCGATTACCTGACCGGGCTTTGCAGGAGTAGGTCCTACATAATAAATGGTAGCATCTGTAGGATCCATGGGAAGGGATTCACCCTTAGCAAGTGCTTCACACATTCTCTTGTGACCTGCGTCACGTGAAGTATAAATAGTACCTGTTAAATAAACAGTATCACCTGCATGTAATGTTTTCGCTAATTCTTCAGTTAAAGGTAATGTAATATGCTTCTCCATTAGATCACCTCCGATTTGTGACGGGTTACATGGCAGTTAATGTTGATTGCACAAGGCATACCTGCAATGTGGGTGGGTAATGTTTCAATGTTAAGACCGATAGCGGTTGTTCTACCGCCGAAGCCCTGAGGTCCGATACCAAGTTCATTGATCTTTTCAAGCATTTCTTTTTCAAGATCTGCATAGTAAGGATCGGGATTCTCTGAATCGATGGGACGCATCAATGCCTTTTTAGCAAGCAAAGCAGCCTTATCAAAAGTACCGCCGATACCAACACCTACTACCATAGGAGGGCAGGGATTGGGGCCTGCTGTTTCAACAGTCTCAATGATAAAATCCTTAATTCCTTCAATACCGTGAGAAGGCTTGAACATTCTGATTGCACTCATGTTTTCGCTACCAAAGCCCTTAGGACCTACGGTAATTTTAACATTCTCACCGGGAACGATTTCAGTATAAATCATAGCAGGTGTATTATCACCTGTGTTACCGCGTCTAACGGGATCTTTTACAACGGATTTTCTTAAATATCCCTTATCATAACCGCGACGAACACCTTCGTTGATTGCGTCTGTTAAATCTCCGCCTACGAAGTGAACATCCTGGCCAATCTCTAAGAATACGCAAGCCATACCTGTATCCTGGCAGATAGGCACATTTTCATTATCAGCGATTTCAAAGTTTTCAATGATGTTGTCCAAAACGCCTTTTGCGATTTCACCATCTTCGCAAGCACGGCAATTCTTGATTGCACATTTTACATCTTCAGGAAGATGTGTATTTGCGTCGATACAAAGCTTTTCAACAACGTCAGTTACGTTACTTACGTTAATTTCGCGCATAGTTTTTCTCCTTTATTAGAATAAGATGATTAAGAACTGTGATACAAGAACAACTGAAATCAATGCGATAGGATATGTAGCTGCATAAGCTGCCGCAACATCTTCTGTTCCTGCTGTGTTAATTAAAGTTCCGAGCGCAGGTGTACTTGTCATACCGCCTGTGATAGAACCAAGGTTGTTTAAAAGACTTAACTTTACCACATATTTTGCAAAAAGGAATCCGAGAATCATAGGAACGATTGTCATGATTACACCGTATACAAAATACCATACATGGAATTCTGCCACGAATTCAGCACCACCCGGAATACCTGCACCGATTAAGAACAACATAAGTCCCAATTCACGGAATAGCTTAAGGGTGGGCGCCGAAGGCATAATGCTTACTTTACCGATTCTTCCGAAGTGACCGAATACCAAAGATGCTAAAAGACATCCGCCTGTAGTTGTTAAAGCAAAAGTGGTTCCGCTTAATCCCTGTGCACTTAAAGGCACCTTAATCATACCAACAAAGATACCGATTACAGCTGCAAGTGCAAAAGGTGCAATACCAAAACCATCAAGTTCAATTAACTTACCGTCATACTTCTTCTCTTCTCCGTCAGAAGCCTGAACAAGTTTTGCTCTTTCTTCATCCATGTTTGCTTTCATAAACTTAGGCACGAGCTGTACAAAAAGTACTACACCGATAACGCCAAACAAATAAGCAATACCGTGACCTACTGATACAATACCTTCCAATGCAGGATCTACAGTAGCCTTAGCTGCTGAGAACGCGGGTGTTGATGTTAATGAACCGGAAAGGAGACCTACAACCATAGCAGTCATTTCATCATGAGGAACATCCGGCTGTAACCATCTTCCCAAGAAAATACAACCCATTGCAGCAAGACCGCCACCAATAATAACTACAAGACCTAAAGCAACATATGACTTAAAGTTTTTCTTCATATTACCAAAGAACTTAGGACCTGCAATAAAACCTACTGATGTAACAAAGAAAATCAAACCGAGATTTTCGATAATTTTAAGTGCATTTTCTGCATAATTTACAGCAGTACCGTCAGCCATTTTTACAGTAAGCTGTGCACTTAACGGTTCATAAAAGAAACATCCGAAAAGAAGTGCTACGATAAATACACCTGCTGTACCAAGGTTTACACCTTTGATGGAAATACGTCCAAGTGCATAACCAAGGAAAGTAATAATTAAAAGACTAAACATTAAAAATGTAATTCCCGTAATAGGAATCACACCACCAAAAAGTGACATAATTTTTTTCCTTCCTCATACAATATATTTACGCATTGCGGGGCGAAAACACTTTTTAGTGCCTTCGCCCAACAAAAACATACATTATTTTTTGACCGTTCTCTTCTGCAAAATTGCTCTTTTTTATCTTTCGTGACGAGCGTATTTAGGAAGAAGAAGAGGTGAAACATCGTTAGATTCGATGCCTGCAGCCTTTAACTCTTCAGCATATGCTGCAACATGGTCAATATTCATTGTACCCAACTCAACTGTCTTCGCCTTAGCTGCTGCAGCCTTACCTGCATTACGGCCAAATACGATGATGTCAAGTAATGAGTTACCCATCAAACGGTTTCTTCCGTGGATACCACCAACAGCTTCACCTGCAACTAACAAGTTGTCGATTGCCTTTGTGAATCCGTCTCCGCCGATTTCCAAACCACCG
>JAZNTK010000001.1:0-50365 GCA_045591685.1 Lachnospiraceae bacterium | reverse complement strand
GTAAATAATCCTGTTCTATTGTATTTGCACGGTGGTCCAGGCTCAGCAACCAGCGATATTGATTATGCATTCACAAGAAAATGGGCAGATGTATATACTGTGGTAACATGGGACCAGCGTAATTGTGGAAAAAGCTATGATCCAGAACAGAATAATATCGTATTGACACGTGAATTATTTATGACAGATGGAAAGGAAGTAACAGAGTTTATACTGAATTACCTTTCGAAAGATAAAATTACTATTCTTGGGCATTCATGGGGCTCTATTTACGGAGCAAATCTGGTACTTGAATACCCAGAATATTATGAATGCTTTATTGGAACAGGACAGCTTGTTGATTATTTGGAAAATGAGGAAGCTTTTAAACAAGAGGCAACTTTATGGGCTGATGGTGATGAAGAAACACTAGAATTAGTAAATCAATTAACACCTAACAATGTTACGATGGAACATATTACTGCAAGAAATACGATTATGCAAAAATATGGCTATGACATGATGGTGAATGGCTCTGATTACAATTTAGCTGCAACCATAATATTTAATCCGAACTATTCAATTGTTGATTGGATAAATTATTTTAAAAGAGATATGAGTGTATATTTAGATTTCTTTGCTTCCGAAGAATTTGCTTCATTCTCTTTAATAGGAAGAGCTGATTATCAAGTGCCTTATTATAACATAAATGGAGATATGGATTATCAAACGAATTACAAATTGGCGCAGGAATATTTTGAAGAAGTAAACGCACCATATAAGCAGATGTTTATAATGGAAAATATGACACATGGTTTATTAGAATCGGATTCAGATGGATTTTCTGAGATTGTTCATCAAATTGCAAAAACAGAAAGAGAAAGATAACTTTCAGTTTGTCTGAGCACTATATTTTAATTTAACACCGTTAATCTTGCCATACGGCTTGATTATAAATATTTTATTTAAAGGAGATTGCTGTTTGAAAAAGAACAACACCTTAGAGATTGTGGCATAACCGGGAGGTTATGAAAACAATCGAATCGTAACCTCCCAGTACTGTAGTCAACAATCATCAGGAGGTAAAAGAAATGAATAAAAATGACTATATAATCCGTTTGGAAACACCTGCAGATTTCGCAGAAGTAGAAAATTTGATAAGAGAATCTTTTTGGAATGTGTATCGCCCGGGATGCTACGAGCATTATTTGCTTCGTTGTCTGAGAAGCGATAAGGACTTTGTTCCGGAGCTTGATTTTGTAATGGAGAAGGCAGGCCGGATTATCGGTCAGAATGTCTTTGTGCGTGCAAGCATTCAGGCAGATGACGGCAGAGATATTCCTATTATGACTATGGGACCCATCTGCATTACAAATGATTTGAAGCGCCAGGGCTATGGCAAGATTCTTTTGGACTATACCATCGAAAAAGCCAAGGAAATGGGCGCAGGTGCATTGTGTTTTGAAGGTAATATTGATTTTTACGGAAAGAGTGGTTTTACATACGCATCGGAATTCGGACTTCGCTATCGCGGATTGCCCGAAGGTGCAGATGCATCATTCTTCTTGTGCAAGGAATTGATTCCGGGGTATTTGGCAGGGATTACCGGCGAATACGGGCCGCCTGCAGGGTATCTTATTGATGAAGCGAAAGCGGAGGAGTTTGATAAGCAGTATCCGTATAAAGAAAAATTAAAATTACCGGGACAACTTGTGTAAAGATTCCAAACATACATCGGTGGGGCGATATGCCCCATCGGGTGTTGGTGATTAATTTTGTAGGTAGAAACAGGTATCATAACATAGGAGATTTCATTATGTATGCGTTTCTTAGCGAATTATTGTCCGATAAAACCGGCGGAGCTGTATTTTCCTGTTTTGGACTTTGGCATCTGTGTTATTTGTTTGTAGCAGTGCTTGTCATTGTTTTTACTGTTATTTATATAAAAAATAAGGATGATAAAACGAAGCAGAAAGCGATGGCGTTTTTTATAAACTGTGCCTTTGGCTTGTATATGGCAGATTTTTTTCTTATGCCCTTCGCATATGGTAAAATCGATATTGAAAAGCTGCCTTTTCATGTTTGCACGGCAATGTGCGTGATGTGTTTTTTGAGCCGGCATAATTCTTTTTTGGGTCGATACAAGTTGCAATTTGCGATGCTTGGTTTTATATCAAATATGGTTTATATGATTTATCCGGCGGGCCTGATGTGGTATCAGGTGCATCCCCTTTCTTATCGGGTAGTTCAGACCTTATTGTTTCATGGTTTTATGACGGCATACGGGTTAATGGCGTTGCTGTTTGGCAATGAACGATTCGAGTGGAAACGGTGTTACAAGGATTTGATTGTTATTGTTTGTATGACTCTGTGGGCGTTGCTTGGAAATACGTTATACAATGGAACCGCATGGGGACAGACTTGCTTTTATAATTGGTTTTTTGTGGTTCGGGATCCGTTTTATATGTTACCGGAACACATTGCACCTTTTATTATGCCGTTTGTAAATATTATTGTATTTTTTGCGGTGGAGATGGGAGCGTATGCTGTTTTAGGGGTGATTAGAAAAAAGTTAGTAAGAAGGATAGGGACTACGGTAAATGAAAAAGAAAACTAAAATTTTAGGCATATTTTTATTCATGCTTACTATGCTTTGCGGCTGTTCGGAAATGACACCGCAGACCACGGAGGGTGTGAAAGACTATCTGGTGCAAAACGGATATTATGATGAAAAATATTATTCAAGTGCTGAACTGGATGGTGTCAGTGCTTGTGTTGATTTTTTAACAAATAAGTGGACATTGTTATTTTATGATTATGGTGATCGTAAGGAAGACTTTGAAACTATATATGAAGGTACGTTGGCAGAATTTACCGTAACAACAGAAGTAAAAAAAGGCAATTATACGATTTCGGAAGTCTATACAGACACAAATTATTCTTTATTTGTACGGGTGGATAATACGTTGCTTCATGTGACCGGACCGAAGGAAGATATGTATGAAATCAGGGATTTGGTAGAAGGTTTGGGATATTACAGAGAATAAGGATTTTTAAGTTTTATAAGGGAGTTTTTATGGAATACAGAAAGGCCACATAGGAAGATGCATAGCTTGTGTGCGATATTGTGTAGGAAACAAAAGTGAGGAAAACATATGGAAGCAAAAGCGCGTAAAATTATTGAAGCGTGTTTACAGGAAAACAGTAAAAATCCGATAGAGATTTTTAATCATATTGCGCATATGGATTTTGTGGGAATGCACGGTCCGGAGCATCATGTGTTAGACGGCGCGGCACTTTTGACTGCTTTTTATAATGCGGGCGGTAGGATTCCGTTAGAGAAAAGTTTGGAAGAACTCATGAAAAGAGGCTTACAGATGCCCGGGGCAATCTGCGGAATGTGGGGAGTCTGCGGAGCGGTAAGTTCCATGGGTGCGGCGTTATCCGTGATAGATGAAACAGGGCCGTTAAGTACGGATTCTTCCTGGGGAAAGCATATGGAATTTACCTCTGCGGCATTGGGAAGGCTGGCGCAGGTAGGCGGTCCCCGCTGTTGTAAAAGAGATGCCTTTTTAAGTTTTGAGAAGGCAATTGAATATATCAATGCCAATTTCGATATAGAGTTGGAATGCGGCAAAATGGAGTGTTCTTTTTCGGATAACAATAAGCAATGTCTGAAGGAACGATGTCCTTTTTATCACAATAAAAAGAAAAAAGTGGCGTTTATCTGTGTGCACAATTCCTGCCGCAGTCAGATTGCGGAGGCGCTTGGAAAGCATCTTGCATCGGATATTTTCGAATCTTATTCCGCCGGGACGGAGACAAAACCGCAAATCAATCAGGATGCGGTTCGCATTATGAAGCGGTTGTACGGAATTGATATGGAGCAGACACAGTACTCAAAACTGATTGGGGATATTCCAAAGCCGGATGTGGCAATTTCAATGGGCTGCAATGTGGCTTGTCCTTTTATCGGAAGACCCTTTGATGATAATTGGGGATTGGACGATCCTACGGGCAAGAGTGATGAAGAATTCGAGAAAACAATTCAGGCAATTGAAGAAAAAGTGCTTCAGCTGCGCAATGAGTTAATGCAAAATAATTAAAGTAAAATTGAAAGGCATACAAGTTTACATAATGTATGAAATGGTGATGAGATGTCATCCACATTCGGAAGCAAATTAAAAGTGCAGATTTTTGGTCAGTCCCACGCTAAGGGACTTGGCGTTGTAATGGACGGCATTCCGGCCGGCTTAAAAATTGACTTGGAGGAAGTGCAGAGATTTCTTGACCGTCGTGCCGGCGGTAAAAATGCGTATTCTACTGCCAGAAAAGAAGCAGACACCCCCACAATTCTTAGCGGTTTGGTGGGAGATACTACCTGTGGTGCGCCCCTTTGCGCAATTTTTGAGAATGCCAATACCCGTTCCGGTGATTATGATAAATTGCAGGGGAATTTAAGACCGTCCCACGCGGATTATGTGGCTTGGATAAAATATAATGGTTTTCAGGATCGAAACGGTGGCGGACAGTTTTCAGGCCGTTTGACTCTGCCGCTATGTTTTGCGGGAGCGGTGTGCATCCAGTTGTTAAGACAGCAGGGAATTAACGTATATTCGCACATTTTATCCATCGGTGATATTTGTGATGAAAAGTATGATTTGGTTGACATAAATTCTAAAACCTATGAACCCGGAGAGTTCCCTACTTTAAGTTCGGAAGTAGGAGAACAGATGGTGGATTTGATGACACAGGTTGCCAAAGAAGGGGACTCCGTAGGCGGTATTGTAGAATGTGCTTTTACGGGTATGCCCGTAGGTGTGGGCGAGCCGATTTATGATAATGTGGAGAGTTGCATCTCCCATGTAATGTTCGGTGTGCCTGCGGTAAAAGGTATAGAATTCGGCATGGGCTTTGAGGGCGTAAAACAGCGCGGAAGTCAGTGCAACGATGCCTTTTATTTAGACGGAGATACCGTAAAAACCAAGACTAACAATTCCGGCGGAATTCAGGGCGGTATTACCAATGGTATGCCTGTAGTATTCCGCGTAGCATTGAAACCTACGCCGTCCATCTACAAGGCGCAGGATACTGTGAATTTCCGTGATAAAAAAGAAGTAAACTTCCAAATCGAAGGTCGTCACGATCCCTGTATCGTACCCAGAGCCTTACCTTGTGTAGAGGCAGCTGCGGCTGTGGCGTTGTATGATTTGTTGTTGCAGAAATAATATAGTTAACATAATGGCAATGTTTTATGTTAACTGTGCAATGATAAAGTAAGTACGATAGGTTGACATAATGATATAGAATTATGTCAATCGCAAAAGCGTAAAACAATAAGTAGAGTTTACATAATTAAAAAAGTTATGTAAAGTAAAAGGAAACATTACATGAATAATCAGCAAAACGATGCGGTTCCCCACAAGCGAAGAGTACGTTATAAAGGCACCCATCCCAAAAAATTTCACGAAAAGTATAAAGAGGCCAATCCTGAGAAGTATGCCGATACCATTGAAAAAGTCATAGCAAAAGGAAGTACGCCCGCAGGAATGCACATTTCCATTATGGTGGATGAAATCCTTGATGTATTAAAAATTCAGCCCGGAGAACAAGGCTTGGACGCAACATTAGGTTACGGTGGACACACTAAGGCAATGTTACAGTGCCTGAACGGACAGGGACATATGTATGCTTTGGACATTGATCCTATAGAAAGTGTGAAAACCAAGGCACGTCTGGAAGCACAAGGCTTTGGCGAAGATATTTTAACCATTAAGCATATTAATTTCGCTAAGATTGATGAGGTGAGTAAGGAAGCCGGCAAGTTTGATTTTGTACTGGCGGATTTAGGCGTATCGTCTATGCAGATTGATAATCCGGAGAGAGGATTTTCTTATAAGGTGGAAGGACCGTTGGATTTGCGTTTAAATCCTGAACAGGGTGAGTCTGCGGCTGAACGTCTTCGTAATATCACCCGCGAAGAGTTTGTATATATGATGCAGGAAAATTCCGATGAGCCCTATGCAAGCGAAATTGCCAAAGTGGTGTTTGATGATATGCGAAGAGGGAAATATATCGAGACAACAACTGACTTAAAAAAGGCTATTGAAAAGGCTCTTGTATATGTTCCGGCAAAGGAGTGCACGGAAGCAGTGAAGAAGTCCTGCGCAAGAGTTTTTCAGGCATTGCGTATTGATGTAAACAGCGAGTTTGAAGTTTTATATGAATTCTTGGAAAAACTTCCTGACATATTAAATCCCGGTGCGAGAGTAGCGATTCTTACCTTCCATTCCGGCGAGGACAGACTAGTGAAGAAATCGTTTAAACAGTTTGCTAAGGAAGGGATTTACAGCGAGGTTTCCGATGAGGTAATCAGACCGACAGCGGCAGAATGCACAAGAAATCCCAGAGCGAAGTCTACGAAATTACGCTGGGCAATTAAGGCATAAATGTAAATGTATCGATAAGTTTACATAATCTTAATTGAAAAAATGTATTAATAATGAAATCAAGCAAAGTAATGCGATTATAGTTTACATAAAGCGAGGAGACGACAATGGATTTAAGTGATGTAAGAGTAAAAATTGACGCGTTAGACGACCAGTTAGTGGATTTGTTCAAAAAGCGTATGGACCTTGCTATGGAAGTGGCCAAGGTAAAGAAAAGTGAGAATCTTCCCATTCTCAATAGTGCAAGAGAGCGTGCGATTATCAATCGCCTCACGGAGAATGAAAGTGACGATATGGCAGGTTACATTAAGATTCTCTACACTACCTTGTTTGACGTATCAAGGGCATATCAGGCTGATTTCCTGTATCAGACATCCGAAATCGGCGATAAAATCAGAAAGGCTTTGGAAGAGACGCCGAAGGTATTCCCCAAGCGTGCTACCGTAGCGTGCCAGGGTATTGAAGGAGCCAATTCCATGGCAGCATGCGAGAAGTTGTTTGAGCGACCTTCCATCGTATATTTTAATACCTTTGAAGGCGTATTTTCTGCGGTAGAACAGGGACTTTGCCAGTATGGTATTTTACCCATTGAAAACAGCCTTCGCGGTTCCGTGATTGCCAACTATGACTTGATGAGCAAGCATCATTTTTACATTGTAAACAGTGTAAAAGTAAAGATTAACCATTGCTTAATGGCAAAGCCGGGCACTAAGAAAAGTGATATCAAAGTGATTTATTCCCACGAGCAGGCTTTGGGACAGTGCAGTGAAATGCTTGCTAATATGGATGTTAAAGTGATTCCCTGCGAGAATACTGCGGTTGCTGCAAGAATGGTATCTGAAAGCGCAGACAACTCCGTAGCGGCACTTTCTTCAAAACAGTGCGCAGAACTTTATCAGTTAGAGATTTTGGAAGAAAATACCCAGAATAACGAGAACAATTACACCAAGTTTATCTGTATTTCAAAGAAACTGGAGATTTATCCCGGAGCAAAGAAAATCAGCCTTATGATGACCTTGCCCCACAAGCCCGGTTCTTTGTATGAGATGATTGCCAAATTCTCTGCTTTGGGAATTAACTTAACCAAGTTGGAGAGCAGACCGATTCCCAATAAGGATTTTGAGTTTATGTTCTACTTTGATTTAGATATTTCGGTATACGATCAGGCGGTATTTAATTTGTTTGCCCAGCTTGAACACGGTACGGAAGAATTTGAATTTATGGGATGCTATACGGAAGTGTAATATATAGGTATTATGCGAAAGTATAAAATCTGATTTTTAAGGAGTATTATACGCCAATATGAAATACGGACTTTTGGGAGAAAAATTAAAACACAGTTTTTCGCCGCAGATACATAATGCTTTTGGCATTGATGATTATATTCTAAAAGAGGTGCCGAGAGAAGAAATTGATGCTTTTATGAAGGCTAAAGATTTTACGGCAATGAATGTTACCATTCCTTACAAAGAGGCGGTGATTCCCTACTGCGTGCAGGATGAGGTGTCCAAGGCAATCGGCAGTGTGAATACGGTGGTGAACCGCGAGGGTATATTATATGCCTATAATACGGACTGCCTGGGCTTTCTTTATATGGCGACCGAGGCCGGTATTACTTTTACGGATAAAAAAGTGGTAGTGCTTGGAAGCGGCGGTACCGCCAAAACTGCAGTTTATGTGGCAAGGCAGGAAGGGGCTTCTGAGATTGTTGTGGTATCAAGAAGCGGTGCCAACATCAGCGAAGTATTCGGCGATGTAAAAACGGCGGATTATATGCAGACGGATGCGTATGAGGATGCGCAGATTATTGTGAATACCACGCCTTTGGGAATGTATCCCAACGTGCAGGCCCAGGCTGTGGATTTGGACGTGTTTGCCAACGCAGAAGCGGTGGTGGATGTGGTTTATAATCCTTTGCTTACGGCGCTTACTTTGCAGGCAAAGAAGAAGGGCTTAAAATATGTTAATGGCTTGCCGATGTTGGTGGCCCAGGCGTATTTTGCGCAACGTTATTTTTACAATGAGGAGCCTAAAGTAAAGCCCGGTGATGAAGTCCTGTTAAAAAAGGTGATTGCGGATATCGAAGCGCAGGTGCGTAACATTGTATTAATCGGTATGCCGGGAAGCGGTAAGTGTACCGTGGGTAAGGCGTTGGCAGAGAAACTTGGCAGAACTTTTATAGATACGGATGAAGAGTTTGCAAAGAAAGAGGGCATGCTTGCCGGTGCATATATCGAGCAGTTTGGTGAGGTGGCATTCCGTGATGCGGAGAGTTGTGTGGTAAAAGAATTTGCCAAAGAAAAGAGCCTTGTGATTGCTACCGGCGGCGGAAGTATTTTGCGGGGAGAAAACCGTGATGCAATGATGCAAAACAGCTTGATTGTATATCTTGATAGGGAATTATGTAAACTTGCAACCGACGGCCGTCCTTTATCAGGAAATATGGATAAAATGCAGAAGTTATATGAAACAAGATATCCGATTTATGTAAACTTGGCGGACATACATTTGAAGGTAGAAGAAGATAATATAGACGGAATAATTGATGCAATTTTACAGTTGTTTTAGTGGATGTGCTTGTGTTATGTAAACTAGCTAATCAGTGCTAAACAATTAAGAAATTCTAAAAATATTTTAAATGGGAGAGCAGATATGAAAATTCTGGTAATCAACGGCCCCAACTTAAATATGTTGGGCATTCGTGAAAAAAATATATACGGAACACAGGATTACAAGGCTTTGGTGGAATTTTGTGAAAAGGCTGGCGCAGATAACGGAGTGGAGATTACATGTTTCCAGTCCAACCATGAGGGCAGTATCGTAGATAAAATCCAGGAAGCTTACGGCGTTTATGACGGTATCGTAATTAATCCGGCGGCCTATACACATACCAGTGTGGCAATTCTTGATGCAATCAAAGCTGTGTCAATTCCTACGGTGGAGGTTCATTTGTCCAACGTGGACGAAAGGGAAGAATTCCGCAAGATTTCCTACGTAAGAAGTGCCTGCGTGGCAACCTTTTACGGCTATGGTTTTGACGGATACCGTATGGCGATTGAAGAACTGGTAAAAAGACAATAAGGTTTGGTAAAGCAAAAAAGAAACAATAAATAGCGCAGAAAGAACAGGAGAGGATGCATTTTTATAATGCATCCTTTTAAGAATTTTGGTAAAATTGTTATAGTTTTTATGAAAAAAAATGTATTTTGTAAAAGCGCTATTTGATAAAATATACTATAGATTTTACGGTTTTATCATAATATTGTTGAATGGATTTTTAGATGATCATAAAGGGAAGAAAATGATAGTTACATAGTGAGGGATTAAAGATATGGACCTGTTAACAAAAGGAAATACGGCAGAAATCTATAAATTTGGTGAAAAAAGAATATGCAAGCTGTTTTATCCCGGATATCCCAAGGATTATATTAAACATGAATTTCAGAATGCGAATATGTCTAAGGCATTAGGAATCAATACCCCAACGGCTTATGAAGTGATTTTATACGACGGTCGGGAAGGGATTGTTTATGAGCGGATTATCGGAACAGAACTTTCCGGAGAATTGAAGAGGTCAGGTGAAACCTCATCCGCGATATGGATGGACAAGTTTGCTGTATTTCATAAACAGTTGTTAAAACATGAACTGAAGGATGCTATGAATTATAAAGATTTTTTAAAAATATTTGTAAGAGACGAAGAAACGATTGCAAAAATTGATGGTCTGGCAGATGGTAATTCTTTTATTCACGGAGATTTTCATTTGGGTAATGTAATGGTGGATGAAAATGGCGAATTTGTGCTGATTGATATGATGAATGTATGTAAAGGGTCTGCGTTATATGATATTGCAAGAACTTATTTTTTGTTGGGTTATGATGCGAAGCTACAGAAAGAGTACATAAAGCGTATGGGATGCACATTAGAGAGTATATCGCCGTATTTAGAAGTGATTGCAATTGTCAGGGAAAATGAAATGAAACTTTAATGTTGTACGAGAAGATATAACAGGCAATTTTAGAGGAGTGGCATATGGCAGATATTAAAAGTGACAGTTCGGAAGTATTACATTACGATAACCCGGATTTTCCGGTGTATATCAGAAAAAATATCATCCCGTCTAATGCCTGTTTTGATGATATTTCATTGCATTGGCACGAAGATCTGGAGTTTATTTATGTACTTTCGGGCGATATCGGATATTGGATAGACGGTGAGCATATCGTTATGAAGGCCGGCGAGGGGATTTTTGTGAATGCAAGGCATATGCATCTGATTTGTAATGCCAATCTGGGATGTACGCTTTTGTGCGTGATTTTTCCGCCAACCATTCTTTGTTCCACGGAACATATGGCATCTAAAATGGTGAATCCCATACTGAATACCAAGGAGTTGGCTTATCTTTTATTAAGCGAGCAAGTGCCCTGGCAGAAAGGCGTTCTTGCCGCTATCAAAGACATATATGAAAACTCCAAGCAGGAAAACGGCGAGGCGGATATTTTATCGACGGTTTACCGTTTGTGGGGAATTTTATACAACCATCTTGATGTAAAAGAAGAGAAAATATACAAGGATGAGAATCTGACACTGATGAAGAATTTGTTGGATTATCTGTATAAAAACTATAATCAAAAACTTACTTTAAAGGAACTTTGCACTCATGCCGGCATTGGCAAAAACAAGTGCACGGAACTATTCCGAAGATATACCAATATGTCTCCTATGGAGTATCTGCGGTATTACCGCGTGGAAAAAGGTGCTTTGTTATTGAGGGAAACAGATATGTCGGTAACGGAAATTGCCTATGAGGTAGGATTTTCCGGGGCAAGTTATTTTGCGGAAAGCTTAAGGCAGTACAGGGGATGTTCCCCTTCACAACTGCGTCGTAACAAGGAGAAAGAGGATGACTGGACATAGCAATTTATTTGCATACCTTTATGTTTATAAAATTCGTATTCAGAGAAGTCTGGCGTATCATTATGATGTGTACGGTAATATTTTAATACAATGTATTATTATGTTTGCGTCCGCATTCTTTTGGCGTGCTTTGTATTCCGGAGAAACGGTGGTGCAGGGTGTGGCAGCAGAGCAGATGTATATCTATACCGTGGTATCTACAGCTATGTCGGTATTTTTTATGAATGATGTGGAACAGCGGGTTATGCGTAGTGTTGAGAAGGGAACCATTGCGGTGGAAATGCTCAAGCCCATCAATCTCTATGGTATTTTCTTTTTTGAGGATTTAGGAAAGTTAACAGCGTTATTATTTCAGAATCTTCTTCCGATTCTCCTGATTGGAAGTATTTTTATTGCAGTACCAAAACCGGTAAGCGGTGTTTCGTTTCTGCTGTTTTTATTAAGTCTTGTAATGGCGTATCTGATTCATTGGCTTTTGGCGGCGTGCTTTTCTATGTGGGCGTTTGTGGCAATTAATATGACTCCGCTTTTACAGGTGAAAAAGCATTTGATCAGGCTTTTATCCGGAAGTATCATTCCTTTGTGGTTTTTCCCGGACTGGCTTGCATCAGTATTGAATTGCCTGCCTTTTGTGTACATTTATCAGTTGCCGCTGGATATTTTCATTGGTAAGGAAGAAGTGGCTAATCTTTTGCCGAGGCTTGGAATTCAGGCGGTTTGGGTAGTAGTGTTATTGGTGGTGTTTATTATTTTGCAGAAGAATGCTCTGAAAAAAGTAATGGTGCAGGGCGGTTGACATAAAATAGAAAGGAAGCATGATGTTAGCAGGCATAAAACATTATACAAGCGTAACATTAGAATATTTAAAATTAAGCATTTTAACAGTGTTTGAGTATCCTGCGAATATGATTGGGTGGCTGATTTCCAATCCGTTACAGTTTATCGTAGGCTTTGCCACCATTCAGTTTGTGGTAAAAGAATTCGGGGACATTGCAGGTTGGAATTACGGGCAGTTAGCATTTCTTTACGGGTTGGCAATTATATCCCACGCCTTGTCCATGATTTTCTTTGTACAGGGATGGTTTATGGGACATTTCGTGATTGAAGGGGAGTTTGACCGTTATATGCTACGGCCCATGAATGTGTTGTATCAGTTTTGTTTTACCCAGTTTAATCTGATTGGTATTACGGATTTAATACCCGGACTATGTGTATTTATCTATGGTTGTGTGCAGGTTGGCTTTGTGTTCAACCTGCGGAATATTCTGGCGTTGTTGGCGATTCTTGCAGGCGCAACGTTTATCAGGGGCGGAATCTATATCATCATCGGAAGCAGTAGTTTCTGGACAAAGAGCCTTGCGGATTTCGGAGGCTATACCCAGGAATTTATGGATAAAACAACGATGTATCCCTTGTCCATGTATCCGGAGAGTGTACAGTTTTTATTAACTTTTATCATCCCGATCGGATGGATTAGTTTTTATCCGGCAGCAGAGCTTATGGGGATCGCCGGAGATGTATTTATGCCGGGAATTGCCCCTTGGGTATCCTTGATTGCGGGGGTATTGGTATTCGCTGTTGCAGCAGTGATTTTTTATTCCGGCTTGAAACGGTATGAAAGTGCCGGAAGTTAAAGGAGGAGCATAGATGGCAGTAATTGAGGTAAAAAATCTAACCAAAGATTATAAAATAAATAAAAAAGGAAAAGGCCTCGGAGGCGCAATTAAGAATCTTTTTCTTCGGAAGAAAACCGTGGTTCATGCGGTAAAAGACTTAAGTTTTCAGATAGAAAAAGGCGAAATCGTAGCTTTTATCGGGCCGAACGGAGCAGGGAAAAGTACAACGGTTAAAATGATGTCCGGCATTTTAAATCCAAGCAGCGGACAGGTTCTTATCAATGGTAAGGATGTGGCAAAAAAGCGCAAGGAAGTAGTAATGGATTTGGGTGTGGTGTTCGGTCAGCGCACGCAGTTATATTGGGATTTGCGTTTGGGAGAGAGTTTTGAACTTTTAAAGCGTATCTATCGCATACCGGATGAACGTTACGAAGAGAATATGAGGGTGATGAACGAAATTTTGGGCATCAATGAAATTATTGATACTCCGGTACGTCAGTTGTCTCTGGGACAGCGTATGCGAGGGGATTTGGTGGCGGCCATGTTACATTCTCCGTCGGTATTATTTTTGGATGAACCAACCATTGGATTGGATGTGGAAGGTAAATATGCCATCCGTAAATTTATCAAAGAAATTAATAGGGTAAAAGGAACCACTGTTATTCTTACTACCCATGATTTGGGAGATATTCAGGAGTTGTGTGAACGACTGATTATTATCAATAATGGTGTGCTGATGGAAGACGGTCCTTTGCAGGAAGTAACAGAGCGAATTGCACCATTTAAGACGCTTGTTGTGGAATTTTATGAGGCAAAAGCTCCCAAACATAATAAGGCTGAATTGTTTTTCCATGAAGGAAACGTTGCAAAATATCGTTTTGAAAAGGCTGATATTACTGCGGCACAACTGATTGAAGAAATCTCCGCACAAGCTGCAATTAAGGACGTTTCCATTGAGGAAGCGAGCATTGATGACATCATTCGTATCGCTTACCAGGGCAGCGATGATAAAATATAAAGACAAATATGTAATTTTATGGTAAAATGAACCCGTGGCGTATAACAAAAGAGAGAAACGGGGTTAATATGGAAAAAGAAAAGAAGAAACTTACCGAGAAGCAAGTCATTGGAATTCTTTCGATTTGTCTTGGTGTGTGTGCGATTTGTATCGGAGTGATGATATTCTGCGTGGTGAATCTGGTAAATGAGACAGAAGAGTTGCAGAATGAAATGACAGCAATGCAGGCTCAGTTTGATATGGAGAAAAAGGAACTGAGCGAAAAGGTTACCCTTCTAAGTAATCAGTTGGCAGTGCGTATTCAGGCGGAAGAAGAGGAAGCACAGAAAAAAGTTCCTACAGGACTTCCGGTAAGCGGCAAAGTCATTACGATTGAGTCGGAGCCTATCATTGTAGCGACTGAGGTAGAAGGAACCGGATTGGAAGCCGGAACCAATTCGCATGGTGGAGAAGAAAGCCTGACAGAAGCCATTGAAGGTGATGAAATTGATGAGAACATCGTGGAGCAGGAAATTCCAACCGTTGTATTCGGTGTTAAAAAAGGAACCTTGATTGTAGCGGCCGGTGCCGGCGTGGTGAAATCAATAGAGGAGCTTGAAGAAGGAACCTGCGTAATGATTGATCATGGCAATGGTTATGTGTCCGTGTATCTTTTCAACGGAACGCCGAAGATCAAAGTGGGAGATGAGGTATTGCGCGGAACTTTGTTGTTTGAGGTAACAAGCAATAATGCAAAGTTTTCGTTCCAGATTCTCGAGAATGGAAATTATGTAAACCCTATGGATTTGATGGAAATACATGGATAAGAAATGCGTAAGTAATATAAAATGGCGGAAAAACGTTTAAAAATATCACAAAAAAAGGAGCATTCATATTGAAAGCTCCTTTTTTGATATATAAATTATGTTAACTAATCTTCTTTCTTCATTCTTTCAAAAATTAATTCATAGCCGTCGCATCCGTAATTCAAGGAACGGTTTACGCGGCTGATGGTAGCAGTGGAAGCACCGGTCTTTTCTGCAATATCCATATAAGTTTTACCGTCGCGAAGCATGGTAGCAACCGCAAGTCTCTGTGAAAGAGAGAGTAATTCATTTACGGTACATAAATCTTCAAAAAAGTTATAGCATTCTTCTTTGCTTTCTAAGCAGAGAATCGCATCAAAGAGCTGATCCACCGCTTCTGTTTTTAATTTCTTATTCATACCAATACACCCCTTTTGTATTATAAAAATGTGCTGCGCTTGTTTTCACACTTTAAAACTTTTACGCTTTACGTTACCGATATTTTAACATATTAAAGTGTCACAGTAAAGTGTAAAATGATTCAATTACTTTTTTAATTGCAAATTAAGCAAAAAAGTATAAAAAAACGGAACAGAAATTTGTTATAAATGCATAAAACAATAATATAGTGTCACTATCAAGGCTTTACAAGTAGTATTAATTACTATATAATTAAATGGACTATCTATGCGATAGGATAAAAGGGGCGGAATTACAATGAAAATGAATACCGAAGAAATCTTAAATGAAATAATAGATAAGATGCAGGATGTCATGAAAATCAGAGCCAATGATATCCCGAATATAGACTTATACATGGACCAGGTAACCACATTCATGGATGAGAAACTTCGAAGCAGTGTCCGTAAAGGAGAAGCGGAGGAGAATATCTTAACCAAGACCATGATTAATAATTATGCCAAGAATGATTTGTTACCTCCGCCCGTGAAGAAGAAATATTCCCGGGAACATATGATGGTTCTGATTTTTGTTTATTATTTTAAGAGTTTTCTTACCATTAACGATATCGGAACACTGCTGAATCCTATTACGGAGCAGTATTTCGGTTCGGACAGTAACCTGAAAATGACAGATATCTACGAAGAGATTCTTGCACAGGGCGGTGCAGAGATGGAGAAGCTGGAGGCTGATTTGAAAGACACACACAAAGCTGCACAGCAGACTTTCCAGGGTGTGCCGGAGGAAGATGCAGAGTATCTCAGATTATTCTCTTATATCTGTTTCCTAAGCTATGACGTTTTTGTAAAGAAGATGTTGATTGAGCGACTTTTGGATGAAGTCAGTGAGAAAAGGCAAGACAAAGAGGAAGCGTTGAAGCGTGAAAAGGAAGAAGCGCAAAAACGCGAAAAAGAGGAAGCAAAGCGCGAGAAAGAAGAAGCGAAGCGCGAAAAGAAGAATAAGACGATTGAAAAGTAATAGAGGGTATCAGGGGTTTTTAGAAAGGAGCAACAAACGATTATGAAGAAGGTTATCATTATTGGAGCAGGACCGGCAGGTATTACAGCAGGATACGAGCTTATGAAGCAGTCCAATGAGTACGAGGTAACGATTTTAGAGGAAACATCATATATTGGTGGTATTTCAAGAACGGAAGTTTACAACGGACATCGTATGGATATCGGCGGACACCGTTTCTTCTCCAAATCGCAGGAAGTAAATGACTGGTGGGAGCAGATTATGCCCCTGCAGGGTGCACCTGCCTATGATGATGATAAATTAAACAGGGATGTTCCGCTCTCAAAAGGTGGTCCTAACCCTGAAAAGACAGACCGCGTAATGCTGAATCGTAGTCGTATTTCACATATTTACTATAACAGAAAGTTTTTTGAGTATCCCGTTAAAATGAACAAGGATACCATTAAAAACATGGGCTTTGGAACCACCATGCAGGCCGGCTTCAGCTATCTCGGAAGCATGATTGCAAAGAAGCCTGAGAACAGTTTGGAGAACTTTTATATCAATCAGTTTGGTAAAAAGTTATATTCCATGTTCTTCGAAGGATATACCGAGAAACTTTGGGGACGTCATCCCAGAGAAATCGATCCTTCCTGGGGAGCGCAGAGAACCAAGGGATTATCGATTACAGAGATTGTAAAAGATGCTACCCGTAAGGCATTTCATAAAGAGGTAAAAGATGTTAATACATCGTTAATCGGTGCTTTTAAATATCCGAAATTAGGTCCCGGTCAGCTTTGGGAAGCGGCTGCGGCTGATTTTGAGGCAATGGGCGGTTCCATTCATTATAACTGCCGTGTTATCCGCATCAACACCAATGGCAATCAGGTAGAAAGCGTAACCTGTGCGGTGGATGGCATTACCATCGAAGAGAAAGCAGATATTGTTATTTCATCCATGCCAATCAAGGATTTGATTATCGGAATGAGTAACGTGCCTGCAAATGTAACGGAAGTGGCACGTAAATTGCCTTATCGTGATTTTGTTACCGTAGGTTTGTTGGTGCCGAAGCTCAGAATTACTAATACTACATATATGCGAACCTTAGGAAATGTTATTCCTGATACCTGGATTTATGTACAGGACACCGGTGTTAAAATGGGACGTATTCAGATTTTTAACAACTGGTCACCGTATCTCCTTGAGAATCCGGAGAAGACTGTTTGGGTCGGATTGGAATATTTCTGTAATGAGGGCGACCGTTATTGGAATATGACGGATGAAGAGTGGATTCAGTTTGCTACCAAGGAATTAGTGCAGATGGGTATTTTATCCGAAAGTACTAAAGTTTTGGATGCGCATAAAGTTGCAGTGAAGAAAGCATACCCTGCTTATTTTGACAGCTATTCACGTTTCGATGAAGTTCGTACTTATTTGGACGGATTTGAAAATTTATACTGTGTGGGACGTAACGGACAGCACAGATACAATAATATGGATCATTCGATGATTACTGCTTTTGAAACCGTAAAGAATATTTTGAGCGGTGAAAAAGATAAATCCAATATTTGGAATGTCAATACCGAGCAGGAATATCATGAAGAAAAGGTGGAAAAGAAGGAAGAAAAGGTAGCAGAGGAGAAAACTGTTACAACAGCGGCTCCCGTGCCTCCTGTAAAAGAAGAAGTAAAGACGGCAGAAACCACTGCACCTGTAGTTCCTGCACCGGTAAAAGCGGCAGAGCCGGAGAAGAAAGAAGAAGAAATTCAGGCTACGGTTCAGGCTGTACCTACACCGCCTGTCAGAAGACAGCTTCGCAGAAATCCTGTACCGAAAACAGTTGCGGAAGAACCTGTTGTTGAAAGTGTAGCATCGGTTGCTGCAACCGCAGGTGCTGCGGCAGTTGTAAATGAAGCAGTACAGGAACCCGTGCATGCGGTTTCGGAAGTACAGAATACTGTGACAGAATCCGTTCCTGTAGAAGCAGAAATTCATGTATCCAAATCCAGAAGTATCTGGGATGATGTGGCATATGCAGAGGCAACCGCAGAGGTTAAGACTGCACCTATCCGTTTTAAAACGGTTGAAGAAGCTCATGCTGCTGTAAAGGGAACCACCGTCGAGAAGGTATCCGTAAATAAAGAAGATAAAAAGGTTGAAGAGGTAAAAGAAACTCCGGCCACGGAAGAAGTAAAAGAAGCAGTTGCAGCAGAAAAGAAAGCAGAGGTTGCACCTGTGGTTGAGGCAGAGGTAAAAGAAGAGAAGCCTAAGAAAACAACCAGAGGCAGAAAGAAGAAAGCAGAGCCTGCAGAAGCCGTTGTTGCGGAAACTAAGGTTGAAGTTGTTGAAGAAGCAAAGGCTGAAGTTGCTGTTGCGGAAGAAGTAAAAGAAGAAAGTAAGGTAGAAGTTGCAGAGGATGTAACTGTCGCAGAAACCGAAGCAAAAGAAGAAAAGAAAGAAGAACCTAAGAAACCCACCAGAACCAGACGTAAGAAGGTTGCTGAGGTGAAGGAAGAGGTTAAGGCTGAGATGGTGGAAGAACCGAAGGCAGAAGTGAAAGAGGAAACTGTTGCAGAGGTTGCACCTGTAGCGGAAACCGAAGTAAAAGAAGAGAAGAAAGAAGAACCTAAGAAACCTACCAGAACCAGAAGAAAGAAACCGGTTGAGGTGAAGGAAGAGGTTAAGGTTGAGCCCGTGGGAGAATCGGTAGTGGCAGATGTGCCGGCGGAAGAGCCTAAGGCAGAAGCTGTAGAAGAGGCAGTTGTTGAGGAACCTAAGGCGGAAGTTGTAGAAGAGGCAGTTGCAGAGGAATCTAAGGCAGAAGTCGTAGAGGAAACAGTTGCAGAAGCGGAAGTCGTAGAAGTAGCAGATACAGAAGAAGTAATTGCAGAAGAACCGCAGGAAGAAGAGGTTAAGAGACCTTCACGTTCTACAACCGGTAAGACAATTGCAGGAAGAAGTTCTTCACGCAGGGTTTCCGATAACAGACACGGTTCAAGCCACAGAAAAGTGGAAGATAGTAAGAAACCGGTTTCCAATGTTGGAAAAGAGGCAGTTTTTGGAAATATGAAAGGTACTGTCATTAAGTCCAATGTAATTCAGAAAACGCCTGAAGAAAATAAAAAGAAGACCGGCAGTGGTCGGAGATAAAATGAAGTAAGAGGTCCGAATATGTCTCAGGAACAGGATAAAGCTCGTATATTAGAAGCAGTAAAAGAATATTGTGAAAAGTATCATATGCCGAAAAAAGAGTTTGAAGAAGGAGATAGAATTCCTTATGCATCCAGAGTATATGACAGCGAGGAAATGACCAATCTGGTAGACAGTTGTTTGGAGTTCTGGTTAACATCGGGACGCTATACTGATGAATTTGAAAAGGCGTTGGCTAGGTATTTGGATGTCAGATTCTGTTCATTGGTTAATTCCGGTTCGTCAGCGAACCTACTCGCTTTTATGACTTTAACATCGCCGCTTTTGGGCGAAAGACGTATTGAACGCGGTGATGAAGTGATTACAGTGGCAGCAGGATTTCCTACAACGGTCGCTCCGATTGTTCAGTATGGTGCTGTACCTGTATTCGTGGATATTACAATTCCGGGACTGAACATTGATGTAACACAGTTGGAAGAGGCGTATTCACCCAAGACCAAAGCTGTTATGCTGGCACATACTTTAGGAAATCCGTTTGATATTGTTGCTGTAAAAGCATTTTGTGATAAGTACAATTTATGGTTGATTGAAGACAATTGTGATGCCTTGGGAACAGAGGTTTTAATCAATGGAGAATGGAAGAAGACCGGGACAATCGGTGACATCGGAACTTCGAGTTTTTATCCACCTCATCATATGACTATGGGAGAAGGAGGAGCCGTTTACACAAACAATTCTCTTTTAAATAAAATCATCCGTTCCATGCGAGATTGGGGAAGAGAATGCAGTTGTCCATCAGGTGTGGATAATCTGTGCGGACATCGTTTTGACGGTCAGTTTGGTGAACTTCCGAAGGGATATGACCACAAATATGTATATTCACATTTAGGATATAACCTGAAAGCGACAGATATGCAGGCGGCTATCGGTTGTGCACAGATAAAGAAGATGCCGGAGTTTGCACGACGCAGAAGAGAAAACTTTGAATTTTTATATAACGAGTTAAAGGATTTAGAGGAATTTTTATATTTGCCCAAGGCACAGGAAGGATCAAATCCCAGTTGGTTTGGATTTCCGATTACCTGTAAAGAGGGTGTGGATAGAGCAAAGATTGTAAGTGCTTTGGAAAGTAATAAAGTGCAGACAAGAATGTTGTTTGCAGGAAATTTATTAAAACATCCATGTTTTACTAACATGCCAAATGCGAAAGAAATGTATCGTGTGGTTGGTGATTTGACGAATACGGATGTGGCTATGGAGCGCACCTTCTGGATTGGAGTATATCCCGGAATGACGGAAGAGAAGCTTAAGTTTATGGCGAAGTGTATTAGGGAAGGAATTCATAAAATATGAAACAAAGACTTGCGGATTATGTAGCAGATTTTATAGTAAATAAAGGAATTACCGACTGTTTTAGTGTGGTAGGCGGCGGTGCAATGCACTTAAACGATGCATTTGGCCATAAAGAAGGGTTAAAAGTCCTTTATAATCACCATGAGCAGGCGTGTGCAATAGCAGCAGAGGCATATGCAAGAATTGATAATAAAATTGCTTTGGTATGTGTTACGACAGGACCGGGAGGAACGAATGCGTTGACAGGTGTCGTGGGCGGATGGTTGGATTCCATTCCAATGATGATTATTAGTGGGCAGGTTCGCTATGATACCACAGCAAGATATACCTCGCAATTTTTAGAAGGTTATCCTATTCGTGCGGTAGGTGATCAGGAGTATGATATTGTAAAATCTGTAGAGCCTATGACAAAGTTCGCAGTTATGGTAGAAGATCCCTTGCAGATTCGTTATGTTTTGGAAAAAGCATATCATCTTGCAACAACAGGACGTCCCGGACCTGTGTGGATTGACATTCCGGTTAATTTCCAGGGATGTTACATTGAAACCGATGATTTGAAGGGATATGATGAGGCTGAGGATGCAGTATTGCTTCCGCCCGCAGTGGAAGATTCCGTAATTGATACTATTATTGAGAAGATAAAAAATGCTAAAAGACCTGTTTTTCATGCGGGATACGGTATTCGTTTGTCTGGTGGATATAATATGTTCCATGAGGTGGCAGAGAAGTTGAATATTCCTGTGGTTACATATTGGAATGCAGTGGATTTGATTGAGGATGAACATCCTTTGTATTGCGGAAGAGCCGGTAATATGGGAGACCGCCCCGGAAACTGGGCAATTCAGAATGCGGATTTGATTCTTGCCATGGGTACCAGAATCTCCATTCGTCAGGTTGGATATAATTGGAAAACATGGGCAAGAGAAGCTGAAGTGATTATGGTGGACATTGATCCGGCAGAATTAAGAAAACATACCATCCATGTAGACATGCCTGTTTGGGCGGATGCAAAGGACGTTTTATGTAAACTAAAAGAAAAACTTTCCGATGCAGATAAGGTGTTTGAAGGCAATGATTGGCTCGATACCTGCCAGAGATGGAAAAAGGATTATCCGGCAGTATTGCCTCATCAGTGGGAAGGTACTAAAGACCGCGTGAATGTATATGCTTTTATAAGATATATGAGCAGTCTTTTACCGGAGAACAGTTTAACAGCAGTATCTAACGGGGCCTGTTGTGTAGTTGGTAATCAGGCATATGTGATTCAAAAAGGCAGCCGTATGGCTAATAACAGTGCGGTGGCCAGCATGGGTTATGGTTTGCCGGCAGCTATCGGTACCTGCATTGCAGGCGGTAGGAGAGAAACCATCTGTCTGGAAGGTGACGGCAGTATTATGATGAATCTGCAGGAGTTGCAGACCATTCTTACCAATCGTCTGCCGATTAAGATTTTCTTGATTAATAACGAAGGATATCATTCCATCCGAATTACACAAAGTAATCTGTTTAGTGAAAATTGCAGGGTTGGTATCGGCGAGGAATCCGGAGATTTGTCATTCCCTGAGTATCGTAAGATTGCCGAGGCTTTTGGCTATCCGTATTATTCGGCAACCAACAATGAAGAGATGAAAGAAGTTGTTAAAGAAGTACTTGCACAGGATGGTCCTGTGTTCTGTGAAATTTTTACGGATACCACCCAGGTTTGGGAACCCAAGAGCAGTACTAAGCGTTTGGAAGACGGTACGCTTGTAAGTCCTCCTTTGGAAGATTTGGCACCGTTTTTACCGAAAGAAGAATTAGAGAGAAATATGTTCATTCCCATGATTGAGGAGTAAGAGCAAATGAAAAGAATCAGTGTGTTAATCCCTTGTTATAACGAAATTGAGAATGTGGGCCCCATTAGTGAGGCTGTTGTTGATGTTATGACAAAAGATTTGCCGAATTACGATTACGAGGTTGTTTTTATCGATAACTGTTCCACAGACGGCACTAGAGATAAGCTGGAAGAAATTTGTGCCGGAAATAAAAAAATTAAGGCGATATTTAATGTGACAAATTTTGGTATCAACAATTCACCATTTTACGGTATTTGTCAGACTACAGGTGATTGTACAGTGTGTTTATGCTGTGATTTTCAGGATCCGGTAGAGTTGATTCCTACCATGGTTGCAAAATGGGAAGAAGGATATAAAGTTGTCAGTGCAATCAAAACTACCAGCAAGGAAAATAAAATCATCCGTTTTATGCGTACGGTTTATTACAAGATGATTCGTAATATGTCCGATGTAAAGCTGATTGAGCATTTTACAGGCTTTGGTCTCTATGATAAAACCTTTGTGGATTTGATGAAACAGTTGGATGACCCCATGCCTTTCCTGCGCGGAATTGTAGCGGAATATGCGTTTAATCGTATCGAAATTACATATGAGCAACCGAAACGTAAGGCAGGTAAAACACACAATAGTTTCTATGTGTTGTACGATGCGGCAATGCTTAGTTTTACATCTTATACTAAGGTTGGTCTTCGTCTGGCGACCTGGCTTGGATTTATTTCTTCAGGATTAAGCCTTGTGATTGCGTTGGTATATCTGATTCTTAAGCTTACGCATTGGTATAATTTCCAGGCTGGCTATGCACCGATGATTATCGGTATTTATGTATTGGGTTCACTGCAGTTGTTCTTCATCGGACTGCTTGGTGAGTACATATTGAATATTAACAGCCGAGTGATTCACAGACCGCTTGTGGTGGAAGAGAAGAGGATAAATTTTGATGAGTAGTTTTAAGGCGGGCGTGGTTCTTGTAACATTTAATCGCTTGGATGAACTGAAAAAATCTATTCCGTGTTATGAGCAACAGACGCTGAAACCTAAATACATGATTGTGGTTGACAATTGCAGTACGGACGGCACCAAAGAATATTTGGAACAATGGTTTGCTGCTGATAGTGAAATTGAGAAAAAAGTAATATTTTTACCTGAAAACCGTGGCGGAAGCGGCGGTTTTTATGCAGGTTTAAAAGAAGCATCCGAACGCAATGATGTAGACTGGATATGGGTTGCGGATGATGATGCTTTTCCTGAGTTATATGATTTTGAAGAAGCTGCGAAGTTTGTGGATACACATCCGGACTTGATGAAAGAAGTGTCTGCACTTTGCGGTATGGTGGAGTACGAAGGCCATATTGCGGCAGTGCAAAGAGAACGCTTCAAAAAAACGCCGTTTGGAACATACGATATTGGCATTCCGGAGAAGGAATTCCGTGAAAAAGAATATTTCGATATCGATTTGTATTCTTTTGTAGGAACCTTTATGCGCTATGACGCATTATTAAAAGCAGGGCTTCCGCGGGAAGACTTTTTTATTTATAACGATGATTATGAGCATGCGGTTCGTATGAGTAAGCAGGGACGCCTGATTTGTGTTCCGAAGATTCGGATTGAGCATAGAGATAATTATATGTACAACCATATTGCTACCTGGCGCGATTATTATGCGACCAGAAATGTAGTGATTATGTACAAAGAACATTTTGATAAAAAATCAATGAATTTACGTGCGTTGCGAAGAATTGCGGTGGCGTATACATCTTTTAATAAGATGAAGATTAAGGTTGTAAAAGATGGTGTGAAGGACGGCAAGGCAGGTAAGACAGGATTACATCCGGTGTATAGGCCCGGGTGGAAAGGGTAGGATGGAGAATATTCTAAAGTTTGTCATAGGTATAAAGTATGGATTTAGTAAGTGTAATCGTTCCGGTTTATAATGTAGAAAAGTATTTGGCGAAATGTATTGATAGCATTATTGCGCAGACTTATCAGAATCTGGAAATTATTTTGGTGGATGATGGTTCTACGGATAGCAGTCCTGCGATTTGTGATGAGTATGCCTTGATTGACCGAAGGATTAAGGTAGTGCATAAAAGTAATGGTGGTTTGTCGGATGCCAGAAATTGTGGAATTAATATTTCTAAAGGTGATTTTATTTGTTTTATTGATTCGGATGATTACATTGCAGAGGATATGTTGAAGATTCTACTTACGCAAATGTTGAAAGATGGTTCTGGCATGGCTATCTGTAATTTTTTATATGTGGACGAACAGGGGAAAAGCATCGAAGAAAGAAATGGTTATTTACCGATACAGAATGGTATTTTTACAAAAGAGGAAATATTAATCCAAACTGCGCAAACGCATTTTGCACCATATACTGCTGCGTGGAATAAGTTATATAAAAAAAGCTTATTTGAAAATATAGAGTTTCCATATGGAAAAACAATAGAAGATGCATTTGTTGCACATGAAATAGTGGACAAGTGTTCAAAGATATCTTGCATTGAAAGACCATTATATTACTATGTCCAACGTAATGACAGTATTATGGGTGTAAAGTTCAACTTGGCAAGATTGGATGGTGTGGAAGCATTTGCAAAGAGAGCAGTATATGCAATCGAAAAAGAAAATCTTGTATTAGCTATTTTTTCGGTACGGTTAATGATTGCGTGGATGATAAAGGGGTTACGTAGTATCAATAAAACCGAGGAATTCAAACATCGCTTTCGTGAATTAAAACAAATATATATAATAGTGTCAAAAAAAATAAGTAAAAAAGACATTGGTATAAAATGCAAGCTACAATTTGGTTTGTTTCGATTTAGTCCACAAGTGTACAATTTAGTTGCCCATATCGCGGAGTGTTTTTCCGGTAAATCATTTTATAGTGAAATATAAAGGTTGGAATTATGAGTCTGTATTCAAAAGTAAAAGATTATATTACAATCAAATATCCGGATGTTATTTCAGAATATAGTGAATGGATTATTGCAAATGGAAATGATTCTTTTGGGAGAAAAATGCGTGCATATGGTCATCTATTGAACTTGATTATGTTTCGAAAATCAAAAGCCTTAAAAATACGTCAAGGAGAATATGAAGATTCTAAAAGAGAAGAACTTTCTCAATGGATTAAAAAAATTACAGATTATGATGTGATTTCTTTTGATATTTTTGATACGTTGATTCTTCGTAATGTAGAAAGACCAGAAGATGTTTTTGATGTTGTTGGCACTAAATTAAACATTTCAGGGTTTGGATTTGCTAGAAAATGTGTAGAAAAGTCATTGTGGGATAATGGAATTTATACGATAGATGATATTTATGTTGCATTAGAGTGTCAAAGAGGAATTCCGTTGGAGTGTAAGGAAATTGAGTTTCAGACCGAGTTGGCAGTTTGTACTGTAAATCCATATATGAAACAATTATACGACGTAGCTATTGAAAAAGGAAAAATTGTAGTTGCAACGTCTGATATGTATTGGTCCAAATCTTATATAGAACAGATATTAGATAAGTGCGGATATACAGGATTAAATAATATTTTTGTTTCGTGTGATTATGGAGTAGATAAAAAAAGTGGTAAATTGTTTACGGTATTGAAAGAAGAGATGTTTGCAGACAGGAAAGTTCTTCATATCGGAGACAATTATAATGCAGATGTTTATCGCGCAAAAAAAGCCGGAATTGATGCTATGCAGTATATTTCGGTGCAGGAGTATGGTAAGAAGTATCGAAAAAGCGGATACGAGGAACGTGCCCTTGGTATGTCCGTAGCAGATGCAATTATAAATAATAAAATACATAACGGTATCTGTGAGTTAGGAAAGTATGAGCAATACGGATACATATATGGAGGCCCGCTTGTAGCAGGATACTGCAAATATATTGAAGATGTTTCAGAAGAAAAGAAAATTGATAAATTGCTTTTTGTAGCTAGAGATGCAGATGTAATATGTAAGACATATAAAAAATACTTTGGAAAAAAGGAGTGTAAATATGTATATGCGTCACGTAATGCCGTTGCGCAACTTGCATTTGAACAATATCCTGACTTTTTTATCGAACAGGTGTTACAGCTGCGTTTTATTGATAAAAAAGAAAAAACACCTATTAAAAAAGTATTAGAGCAAGCTGGATTACAATGTCTTTCCGGTAAATTGTATGAGATTGGTTTGACAGAAGATATTTGCTTGGAACGCAAGGAAATGGAACTTCTGTCAGAGTTGATATATCGATATAAGCAAGAGATTATTGATGCATTTGCAGATGTCAGACAGGGGGCATACTTGTATTGGAAAGAAGTGATCGGTACAGCTCATAAAATTGCTTTAGTAGATATAGGATGGCAAGGTTCAACAATGGTATGCCTTGATTATTTTCTTAATGAAGTATGCAAATTGTCGGTGGATTTATGGACAATACAATTAGGTACAATCAGAACAAAGTGGAATGGAAAGTATTTGGACGAAAAACGTATTTTATCATATTGCTTTTCAGAAGGATATAATATGGACGTTGGCAGAAATATGATGTATCAACCTATGCGTAAAAATATAATTGAAATTATGTTTACAGCGCCGCATGCTACTTTGGTAAGTTACAAAACAGATGAAAAAGGATGCGGAATTCCGGTATTTGCAGAGTTGATCAAAGAGAATATTGATGTAAATGAAAAGATTCAGAATGGAATATTATTATTTGCGGAGCGATTTGCAGAGGTGGAAAAGGAAATAGAGATAAATCTATCTGTTTTGGGGAATAAAGTATTTCAAAGATTATATGATTTGAGTAAACAAAGAAAATATATGTACTATTTGTTTCAAAACTATCTATTTAGTAATGTACCCTGTGATGCTAAGCAGGAGAAAATGGGATCTGTAATCAAAAGAAATAAGTAAGATAAAAAATGAAGAAGATGCGGGAGGTGAAAAGATGAAAGCAAAAAAACTTATTCTTAGTATTTGTTTTTTTATTATAATTTTACCTTTTGTTATTTCAATGTTGTATTCGATTCCAGGGGCTGATGATTTTTCAATGACATATGATTTAGGGAATGAATTCTTTTTTATTACTGCATTGAAAAAAGCTACGAACATGTATTTTAGATGGTCTGGTCTTTGGATATATATGTTCATTGAATATCTATGTAATCCTGTAATGATTTTTGGACCAACAAGCCAAATGTATGGTGTAGTGATGATATTGCTTTTCGGAGGTTTTCTGGGGATATTATATTATTTAATTTCTACAATTTTTAAAGATATTTTTCAGATAAAAGATAATATAAAAATATGGGGGTTCTTTGTATTTTTTTTGTCTTGTTTTTTAAATACGGACATATATACAGAAATCTTTTATTGGTTTATAGGTTCCGTATATATGTGGGCAGTTTCTTTGTGCATGTTAACCGTGGCTTTAGAAATAAAATTTTTTTCGAGTGGTTATAAACCGAAATATGCAGTGTTATTATCAATAATAGGTTTTATTGCCTGTTCTTTTTTTCAAGCAGCAGTGTTTCCGGGCATGGCATATTTGGTAATATGGCTGTATTATTGCAGGAAAGAAAAGAAAGTATTATGGAAGCAATTAATTCCGTTGACTATTATGATTATTGGAGGCTTGATTTCGGTTTTGGCACCAGGAAATTATGTAAGGCATAATAGTTATGATGAATCAGGTTTGCATTTTTCTGAAGCGATTTATCAAGCATTTTTTAATGAATGCTTTGTTTTATTTGAATTGTTATGCAAACCATTTATATGGATTTTGGTGCTTGGATTTGGATGGGTTGGTTTTATAAATTATAAAAATATAAAGTATCGACTTAATCCATTTTGGTGTGCAGTCATTATAGGTATTACTATTTTGTTAACGTGTTATCCGCTTGCGTTAGGAATTTCAGGAATAGGGTTGCCTAATAGATATTATTTTCTGTTAAACATATACATATGTGTTATGGTAATGACATGGAGCGTTTATGTTGGAGCATGGATTAAAAGGGAATTTAATGAAAAATTAATTAAGCAGAAGAAAAAAATAAAGTTTTTTTTGCATTTTGTAATTATTATCGTTGCAATATGGGGGATTTGTAGTGTTCCAACAACCCCATATTTTAAAACAACAGTAGGTATGGAAGAAATAAAAGAGTGTCACGATAGTTGGATGAATATATATCTTGTTATTAAAACATCACAAGACTCGGATGTGGTATTGTATGTGCAACCAGAACTACTAGAAAATGATATAATAAAAATACCAAATATTTCGTATGATATTCGGTATTGGGAAAATAAAGACTTATCAAATTATTTTGGAAAAAATAGTATTATGCTAATTGTATCAAGCGTATGGCAGGACTCTTAAAAAATATACGATAGCGATTATCATGTTGGCAGGAGATTTCAAAGATGGATAAACAACAAGTATTGGTAAGTGTATATTGTCTTGCATACAATCATGAGATGTATATTAGGGATGCTTTAGAAGGATTTGTTAAGCAGAAAACAACTTTTAGATATGAAGTAATTGTTCATGATGATGCATCGGAGGATAAGACGCCTAATATTATAAAAGAGTATGCTGAAAAATACCCGGATATATTTAATATTATATTACAAAAAGAGAATAAATATTCTCAAGGTATTGGGATTGGTAAAAATTATATATATCCTCAAATACGTGGAAAGTACGTTGCAGTTTGTGAGGGTGATGATTTTTGGTGTGATGAGAATAAGTTGCAAAAACAAGTTGATTTTTTGGAAAAAAATTTAAACTATTCTGCCTGCACACATGCTACATTATATGTAAACTGTAAAACAAATAAAAAATATATAAATCATAAAGAAAAAAGAGATTGTGAGTGTAATATTGAAGACATTTTAAAATGGAAAAATAAAGCTTTTCATACGTCCAGTGTAATGTTTAGGAGTGAGTATTTTTTTTATCCGGAGCAATTTTCGATAAATAAAGTTGGAGATTATCCACGTGCAATTTTTTTGGCACTTAAGGGAAAAATATATTTTTATAAAGATGTTATGTCCGTATATAGAATGTATACTAATGAATCTTGGAGTAGTATCTATGAAAATGGGATCCCTGATAAGATTGAGGAATTAAATATGCAGGTGATTCGTATGTTAGAAAATGTCGATTTGTATACAAATAAAAGATATTATCAGATAATTGAACAGACAAAAAAACAAAGAATGTACGAAATAAAATTAGCGCAGAGAGAGTTTTCTATACTAGTGAAAAATTATTCTGACATTTTGAAACAAAGAAGTTTATTAGAACAAATATATGTTAATATGAACGCATATTTTCCAAGAATAATGAAAATATATTATAAAATAAAGAGTAAGATTAAATGAGTAATGAAATCAGTAATAAAACAGTGGTTTCAAATTTAATATGGCGTTTTGCAGAACGGTGCGGAGCACAAGGCGTTAGCTTTATTGTCTCTGTTATATTAGCAAGATTATTAGTGCCGGATCAATTTGGGGAGATTGCACTCATGAATGTTTTTATTAATTTGATGAGTGTTTTTGTTGATTGTGGTCTTTCTAGTTCAGTGATACAAAAGAAAGATGCAGATGAACTGGATTTTTCATGTGTTTTTGTCGCAAATATAATATGTTCAATATTTGCATATGCGATTATATTTTTTTTGGCACCGATTATTGCAGAGTTTTATATGAATAATGACATTATTCTTATGCTTAGAGTCATGGGACTTACTGTGATTGTTGCGAGCTTGAAAAATGTTCAACAAGCCTATGTAACCAAACAATTGATGTTTAAGAAATTCTTTTTTTCGACAATAATCGGAACCATATTGTCAGGTGTTGTAGGTATTATCTTAGCATATAGGGGATGGGGTGTTTGGGCACTTGTATTTCAAAGTTTGCTTAATACAGTGATAGACACGGCAATGTTATGGCTTACTGTTGGTTGGTATCCGAAAATTAATTTTTCTGTTGGACGTTTTAAAAAATTATTTGCTTATGGTGGAAAACTATTGTTATCTGCATTTTTGGACACCTTATATAATAATATTTATAGTTTGATTATAGGCAAGAAATATACGGAAGCGGATTTGGCATATTATTCTAAGGGAAGACAGATGCCGGAGTTGTTGATAACAAATATAAATGCAGCGTTGGATAGTGTACTATTTCCTGTTATGTCTAACGTACAGGATGAATTGTTTAAAATTAAGGAGATTACAAGAAAAGCAATTGCTACAAGTACTTCGCTTTTATGGCCCATACTGGCAGCAGTAATAGCAAGTGCATCAGAGTTAGTACCGGTGTTGTTAACCGATAAGTGGAATGGTTGTATAGTCTTTTTGCAGATTTTTTGCGTATCCTATGCTTTTTGGCCAATACATACTGCAAATTTAAATGCAATCAAAGCATATGGCAAGAGTGATATCTTTTTAAAACAGGAGATTATAAAGAAAGCGTTGGGAATAATGGTGTTGCTTCTCGTTTTTGATAAAGGTGTTATGATGATGGCACTTTCGGCATTCATTACTGCGCCGATTAGTGCATTTATAAACTGGTATCCAAATAGAAGTAATATTTCATATAGATTGCATGAACTTGTAAAAGATATTTTGCCAGCATTAGGTATGGCGGTTGTAGAATTTGCAGTAGTTTATGTAGTCTCTTTCTTATCAGTTAATATTTATATTAGATTATTATTACAGATAATAGTAGGAATTGTTATTTATATAACTATGCTTTGCTGTTTGAGACGAAGTATTATACAGTTTGGACTGAGTTTGTTGAGAAATAGTAAAGAAAAATAGTGAATATATATAAGAATTATAGGCGTGAGTACTGGAAGGCGGATAATATTATGTACAACTACCTTATCGTCGGCGCTGGCCTTTTCGGAGCAGTCTTCGCCCATGAAGCAACTAAAAAAGGAAAAACTTGTCTTGTTATAGACAAGCGTCCTCATATCGGCGGGAACATTTATACCGAAAACATAGAAGGCATCAATGTACATAAATACGGTGCTCATATTTTTCATACTTCAAATAAAGAGGTCTGGGATTATGTCAACCAGTTTGCGGAGTTCAATAATTACATAAATCAACCTGTGGCAGTATATAAAGATGAATTATATAACTTACCTTTTAACATGAATACCTTCAGCAAGATGTGGGGCATTAAGACACCGCAAGAAGCGCGGGATATCATTGCATCCCAGATTGCAGACTTGGGTATTGAAGAACCACAAAATCTGGAAGAACAGGCTTTAAAGCTTGTTGGACGAGATGTCTATGAGAAGTTGATTAAGGGATATACAGAGAAGCAGTGGGGACGTCCATGCAGTGAGTTGCCTTCTTTTATCATTAAGAGACTTCCCTTACGTTTTCGTTATGATAACAATTATTTTAATGATCGTTATCAGGGGATTCCTATCGGTGGATATACTGCAATGGTTGAGAAACTTCTGGAAGGTGTAGAAGTGCGTATCAATACGGATTATTTTGATTTTATCAAAGAGAATCCTGCTATTGCGGAGAAAACGGTTTATACCGGTATGATTGATGAATTCTTTGATTTTTGTTACGGACATTTGCAGTATCGTTCTGTTCGCTTTGAGACGGAAGTGCTGGAGTGCGATAATTATCAAGGAAATGCAGTAGTAAATTATACGGAAAGAGAAATACCATATACACGTATTATTGAGCATAAGCATTTTGAATTTCAAGGTGGCGAGAAGACCATTATCAGTAAGGAATTTTCGGAAGAGTGGAAGCCGGGCGTAGAGCCGTATTATCCTATCAATAATGATGAGAATAATGCGCTTCTTGCGAAGTATCAAGAGTTGGCGGCTAAGCGAACGGATGTTATCTTTGGCGGACGTCTTGGTATGTACAAGTATTATGATATGGACAAGGTAATTGAGGCGGCATTGGAGTGCGTCTCAAAGGAGTAAACGAATGAAAGCAATCATTTTAGCGGGAGGACTTCCCAGTACAATCAGTGATGTGAAAAGCGGTATTCCCAAGCCGATGGCGGAAATCGGTGGCAGACCGCTTATTTGGCATATCATGAAATTGTATTCACAATACGGTTTTCGTGAGTTCATTGTTTGTGGCGGTTATAAGGTCAACATAATAAAGGAATACTTCAAAGACTTTTATATTTATCAGTCTGATATTACCGTGGATTTAGCCAGCAATGAAATTACTATTCATAATAAAAGAACCGAAGATTGGAAAGTGACAGTAGTGGATACCGGTGTGGAAGCCACTACTAGCGAACGTATTTTACAGGTACAAGAATATGTGCAAGGCGAGGACTTCTTTGTAACTTACGGAGATTGCCTTTCTGACATGGATTTGGCAGAGATGTTAAGACTTCATAAGGAAAGAAAATCTTTTATCACTATGGCGGTAGCCAAGCCCACAGGACGTCACTCTGTGTTATCTATTGGTGAAGGGGACGTACTATTAAGTAAGAGCAATGCCAATCCTTCCAAGCAGGACAACGTCTGGGTAAATGCCAGCTGTTATATCTTCTCAGAGAAGGCTCTTGAATCATTATCCGGTGAAGAATTAAACGAAGTATACATGGAGAAAATGGCGGAGAAGGAATCGGTACATATTTACCGACATGAAGGATTCTGGCGTCCCGTGGAAACCATGCGTGACAGTGTGGCATTGGAAGAAATGTGGGAAGCGTCAAATGCACCTTGGAAGGTATGGGAGAATTAGATGAAAGCAGTGATTCTGGCAGGTGGCAAAGGAAGCCGCATCAGTGAAGAGTCCCGTTTCAAACCGAAGCCTTTGGTGGAAATCGGCGGCAGACCGATTCTTTGGCATATTATGAAGCATTATTCTTTTTATGGGGTAAATGAATTCATCATCTGTTGCGGTTATAAGGGACATTTGATAAAAGAATATTTTGTAAATTATAATAATACAAGTCGGGTAAGCAGTTATGATTTGGAGACAATGAGCGCCGCTTCAGTGGGTGGTGAAGAACCCTTCAAAATCACTCTTGTGGATACCGGCCTTGAAACCTTAACAGCAGGTCGTCTTCAGCGTGTAAAACAGTATTTGGAAGGCGAAGAAGAATTCTTCTTAACTTACGGCGATGGTGTCAGTGATGTAAATTTAGATGAATTATTGAAATTCCATCATGAGCAGGGAAAGTGCGTAACGATTACCACTTATCCGAAAGAAGAACGCTTCGGACGCTTAAAGTTAAAAGAAAATCAAACGGAAGTTGAGAGTTTTAATGAGAAGACGAAAGCGGAAGCTTCGTTGATCAATGCCGGTTTTATGGTGATGAATAAGGCGGTATTTGATTATCTTGGTGACGGAAGTGAAATGCTTGAAAATGGCCCTTTCGAGAAACTTTCTCAGGCTGGAGAAATGGCAGCCTATACGCATAACGGCTTCTGGTCGCCGATGGATACGTTGAAAGAGCAGATGTATCTGGACAACTTATGCAGAACGGATCATGCCCCGTGGATGGTATGGAAGTGAGGTAACACATGGATTTAAGCTTTTACAAAGGTAAAAAAGTTTTCATAACGGGACATACCGGTTTCAAAGGTGCCTGGCTTGCTTTTATGTTGCTGGAAGCAGGTGCTGAGGTGACCGGATATTCTTTGGAAGCACCTACCGTGCCTTCTTTGTATAAGTTATGTAAACTTGCTAGGCGTATGGAATCCGTAATCGGAGATGTGCGTGATTATAAAAGCTTAAAGAAAGCGTTTGAGAAAGCGCAGCCGGAGTTTGTCTTCCATTTGGCAGCGCAGCCTTTGGTGCGGGAGTCCTACATATCACCCAGAGAAACCTATGAAACAAATGTAATGGGTACCGTAAATGTATTGGAATGCATCCGAACGACCAATACAGTAAAATCGGTCATTATTGTTACCACAGACAAGGTATACCGCAATGATAACCGTCCGAGAGGCTATGTAGAAGAGGATATTTTAAACGGATACGATCCATACTCTAATTCCAAGTCCTGTGCAGATATCCTGACAAATAGTTATGTAAACTCGTTTTTAAAAGACAGAAAGATTCCGGTATCAGTATTGCGTGCCGGAAATGTAATCGGTGGTGGCGACTTTGCCAAGGACAGACTGGTGCCGGATTGTTTTAGAGCGATTCAGACAAATGAAAAAGTAATTATCCGTAATCCGAACGCAACCAGACCGTTTCAGCATGTGCTGGAACCTTTGACAGCATATTTGATGATTGCCAAAGAGCAGATTGCAAAGCCTGGACTGGCAGGGGCCTATAATGTCGGTCCGGATGAAAAAGACGTGCAGAGTGTCAGTGAAATGCTGATGCATTTTCAGACCATTTGGAACAGCGGAGAATTTGGTAAAAATACTCCTTTTGACTGGATGTATACCGAAGAAGCCAACGCACCTCACGAAGCGGCAATGCTTAGCTTAAACTGTGATAAAATTAAGCAGACTTTTCAATGGACACCGAAGTGGAGCGCACATGATGCAGTTTATAAGAGCATTGAATGGATGGAATATTACATGAAAGGTAAGGATGTTACAATCTGCATGCAGAAGCAGATAAAAGAATATCTTACAAAAAAATAAAAAGGAACCGTTCACTTAGGAGGAAGTTATCGTGTTAACACTTTCTTATTCTAATATAAAAAAATATGCATTTACCGCATTGGCAATTCCTTTTATCGTGTTTGCCATCGGGTGGCTCAAATGGTATTGGGCTGTGGTAGCGGTAGTAGCCACTCTTGCCTGCGTTTGGTTCGGAGCATTTGCGAAAACGAAGAAAGATAAGGATGACAAGGTAGTTGCTTTATCCGATGCAGATAAAAAAATAACCATAAAAAAATGGATTTTTCTGTTATTGATTGCAATTGCACTTATCTGGGTATGGCAGTCCGGTATCGGCGGATTTTGGGCGCAGAGTAAGGATTACCCTTGGAGAAATGCAATTTATCGTGATATAGTGGTAAGGGACTGGCCTGTTTTTTATGATATGTATGGTGCGGCACTGGTATATTATATCGGATTCTGGCTTCCGCCTGCTTTGTTCGGTAAGCTAGCGCTTTTATTCGGAGCCAATGAAATTGTAGCCTTTCAGGTGGCATCTGTTGCCATATATATATGGTCGGTGCTTTTGATTGTGATATTGTTTGCGTTACTTATTACATTGTTAAAAGCAGATACCACCAAGAAGCAGTTGCTTGTAGTACTTGGCTTTATCTTCTTCAGCGGTTTGGATATTTTAGGTTCCATTGAACCTTTGGGTGCGAATTTATATCACTTGGAATGGTGGGCAAACGATTACCAATACAGTTCATTTACCACCTGCTTATTTTGGGTATTTAACCAGTGTATCATTCCATGGATTGCATTTGCCTGTCTTTTGCAGGAAAAGAGTATTCGTAATTTTGTATATCTTGGCATGATGTGCTTATTTTCCGGACCTTTGCCGTTTGTGGGATTTTTTATTTTCTGTCTTGCGTTTGGCGTGATAAAGGGAATCGAAGCCATTCGCAGTAAAAAGGCAGTTGCGTTCTTAAAAGATATTGTTTCACCGTCCAATATGATAGCAACGGTATTTATATTTGTATTTATCGCCACCTACCTTTTAAGCAATGCGGCGATTTCGGGTGGCGGTGCCTTGCGTGTATCTCAAGACAGTGCTATTGTACAAAGTGAAGATGCATCAGAGTCTGTTGACGGAACGGTTACGGAAGCGAAATCGTCTCTCCAAATGGATAAAATAGGGCAGTACCTGATGTTTATCTTTTTGGAATTTGGTATATTTGCCCTGCTGATTATGCGTAAAAATTACAGGAATCCCTTGTTTTATGTAATGCTGGCAAGTCTTCTTGTTTTTCCCTTTTTAAAAATGGGTGGTGGAGTAGACTTCCCTATGCGGGCATCCATACCGGCATTGGTTTATCTGTATTATCTTGTTATGGAGTTTTTTGTAAAAGAACATCATTGGATGAAGAAAAAAGGTACGACCAATCGGATGTTGTATATTTTATTGATTGTGACTTTGGTATTGGGCAGTATTACTCCGTTGGTAGAGTTTTACCGTGGTTGCAGACAGGTTGCCCTATATACATTGGATAATCCCATGGAGGATTATTTGTATACATTAAGCGGTGAAGGACCTTTAGGAGAGGTGGAAAGCGGCTATGAGTATGCCAATTTTGTGGCCGTTGATCCTGAACAGCAGACATTTTTTAAGTATTTTGCAAAAGAGTTACAGTAGTTTTTAATAGAGGCAGAAATGAAACTGATTCAATCTTTTATAAACTTAATAAACAAAGATGTGAATAATCAAAATGAAACCAAAACAGTGCCTGTTATGTTGCGTATTGTGGCCATCGGAATGTGCATTTATCTGCTGTTGATGTTGATTTCGCTGATAGATGCGAAGATGCCGGTTCCGCTTATTACGGATGTGGCGTGTATTATTCTTTTGAGTATCAGTTTTTTGTTAACTTACAAAGAAAAAAATATTGCGGCAGTAATTTTACAACATGTGGCTGTTCTGATATGGATTTTTATCGCGATTTTGTTTCTTGGCTGGGAATGTGGTGCACAGCAGTTTATTACATTACTGCTGGTAACACTTTTTACCGGAAGTTATATGAGTAGGCGCATTAAGATTGAGTATTCTGTTTTGTTGGTATTGGTTCACGTTGGCTTACATATGTGGATGATGCTAAACGAACCATATTATCAGCAGACGTTTTTGGAAATGCTGTACACCCATATCATCAGCATTGTATTTTGTTTTGGAACGATTAGTGTGGTGGTGGTTACGTTTGCACATAATTCCATTACCATGGAAGCTAAGTTAAAAGGGTATAATGCCAATTTGAAACGGCTCGCCAATATTGACCCGCTTACCGGATTGAAGAATCGTCGTTGTATGATGAATTATCTGAAAGATAATATTGAATCTGGAGAAACTGCGAAAGATGTCAACGCGGTGATTGCCATCGGAGATATTGACTTTTTTAAGCGATTTAATGACCGATACGGCCATGCTTGCGGAGACGAAGTGTTACTTCAACTTTCAGCACTGTTTATGGATTACATGGAAGACAAAGGTGAGGTCGCAAGATGGGGCGGTGAAGAGTTCCTGCTGGTGTTTACGGATTGTACATTAGAGCAGGGAATTGAATACATGGAAAAGCTGATTCATCGTATCAGACTTATGGATATCCGCTATGGAGGTGAAAACCTTCGCGTGACCATGACATTTGGTATTTCGGAGTATGATCCGGACCGAACAGTGGATGCAATTATTAACAATGCTGATAAAAAGTTGTATTTTGGAAAACAAAATGGTAGAAATCGCATTGTTTATACGATTCCGACAGACTTTGTCATTGATAAAAAGTAAAATGATAGTAATGAATGTGTAAAGAGATAAAAGAAAGAGCGAGGTTGTGTAATGAGTAAGATTTTTGTAAATGAAATTGGTTATCGCCCTGAAGACAGAAAGGTTGCTGTATGTTGTGGAAAGGAGCCTGTTGCGTATCAGGTAGTAAATACCGCAGGAGAGTGTGTGTTATCTGCAAACAGCGGTAATGGTATGTATAATCCTTCTACGCAGGAATATGAAATAAAGTTGGATTTTTCAGATGTAAAAGAAGAAGGAGAATATAGTGTAAAAGTTGCAGGAGAGACATCCGTAACATTCCGTATTGCAGAGGATGTATACAAAGATGTAGAGAAGAGCCTTATGCGTTTCTTTTATATGCAAAGATGCGGTACTGCGTTGCCGGAAGAATATGCCGGTATTTATGCACATCCCGTATGTCACAATACCTTGGCTCGTATTTACGGAACAGATACTTTCCGTGAGGTAAACGGTGGTTGGCACGATGCCGGAGATTATGGCAGATATATTGTGGCTGCAGCAGTTACGTTGGCAGCATTGTTCCATGCAATTGAAAATGATGAGAGTCTTTTAAAAGTGAATATGCAGATTCCTGAGAGCGGACAGGCTATGCCGGATATTTTGGCTGAAATCCGTTATGAATTGGAATGGATGTTAAAGATGCAGGATGAAGCTACCGGTAAGGTATATCATAAAGTAACCTGTGCAAGTTTCTGTGATTTTGTGATGCCTCAGTATGAAACGGAAGAATTGATTATTTGTCCGTTCTCATTGACGGCAACTGCAGATTTTGCAGCTTGTATGGCGATGGCAGTGAAGTTTTATGCACCTTTTGATAAGGCTTTTGCTGACAGAATGGCAGAGGCTGCAAAGAGAGCATATGCGGTTATGCGTGAAATTCAGGTGACTGGCGGTTTCTTGAATCCGGAAGGCGTTGTGACAGGAACTTATGAAGATAAAAATGAATTGGATGAGCAGTACTGGGCAGCAGCTGAACTGTATAAAGCATTCGGTGATGAGTTATACAAAAATGAATTTGAAAATTATGTAAACCAGAACATAATGCATGGTTATGGATGGGAGGATGTGGCAAGCTTCGGAAATCTTGCATATCTTTCTACTTCTTATCCGACGGATGAAAAGATTAAAGAGAAACTTCGTAATGCTATGGTTGAGAAGGCAGATAGCTTAATGAAGAAGTGTGAAACCAATAATTATGAAGTGACATTTGATGAAAAGGATTATATCTGGGGAAGCAATATGTATGCCGCAGAGAATGGAAGTCATTTGTTTGATGCATACAAAATTACAGGTAAGGAAGAGTATTTAACTGCTGCAAGAGAGCAGATTCATTACATTTTCGGTAAGAATCCCTGTAATGTGTGCTTTATTACCGGATTCGGAACCAATCAGGTGAAGGAGCCTCATCATCGTCCGTCAGCGGCAGCAAAGCAGGCAATGCCCGGTATGTTAATTGGTGGTCCTGACAGCGGTTTACACGACCCTGATGCTGTGAGAGATTGTACAGGTCTTGCACCTGCAAAATGTTATACAGATAGGCTATTAAGTTATTCTACGAATGAAGTAACCATTTATTGGAATTCAGCATTATTGATGCTGATGGCTCAGGTAGTATCATAAATTTTTTATGATTACTCATATAGAAACTAATATTTTTTAAGTGTGTATTTGGAGGGATTTTTTATGAAAGGAAACAAAGGTTTTTCATTGGTCGAATTAATCATTGTAATTGCTATTATGGCAATTTTGGTTGGGGTTATGGCTCCGCAGTTGATTAAGTATATTGAAAAGACCAATGTATCTGCAGATGTGCAGTTGTGCGATAGTGTAAAGACGGCAGTAGTAATTGCGATGTCAGATCCTACGGTATTATCATCCACTGATTATTCATTGAATCACATCAACTCTATTTTGACAGCATCACCTGGTGTTCGTATTGACTCTTTTTCTGGGAATACGGTATTCGCATTAGCGGTTCGCGAAACGCTTGGATTTAATGTGTTTGATATAGATGAGTTGCGTGCAAATATTAAATCATCGCCTGCAAAGGATAGTGCAATTATGTGTATTCAGGGACTTCCGGGTGGCGGTGGAGTTGCAGTGTGGATTGATCACAGTGATATGTCCGGTCAAAAAGGAGATTATACAGCAGATGATATAAGTGAGTTGGAGTCATCAGGAGTCATTTACGTTGATTAATTATTAATATTGCATATAAAAAACCTCTTCGACATGACGGTATCGAAGAGGTTTTGTTTTTGTTCTTATATTTTATAAACAAAATAATTAGTCCATTTTGTTTACAGCGATGCTAAGACGAGAAATCTTTCTTGAAGCATAGTTCTTATGATACACGCCCTTAGAAGTAGCCTTATCAATAGCACTTGTTGCACCAAGTAAAGCAGCTTTTGCAGCTTCCTTGTCGTTTGCATCAATCGCTGCATAAACCTTCTTAACAGCAGTTTTAACACCTGAACGAATTGCTTTGTTTCTTTCAGTTCTAACTTCAGTTACGAGAATTCTCTTTTTTGCAGATTTGATGTTAGCCAAGACTCACACCTCCCATTTTCTTCAATCATTATTGTGAAAATGTTCCATTAAAGCCGGACACGGACGTTCTAATGTAAACATACGATGTTATTTTATCCGTCTAAAAGCAATCTGTCAATACATAAAATCAATATTTTTGCGAAAACTAAGAGAAAAACTTTAATGTAGAGGAAAAAACAAATGGAAGTATGTCGTGTCAGAACGGACCTTGCCCTGGAATCGGCAGAAAGTATGCAGGGACCCAAAAGCGAAATGAATGGTGTCACCGTATCGGAGGAGTATCATGCAAGAACCGATGTTACGGTGACAACGGTTGTAATAGAAAGCAAAAATGCATCTAGGCGGCTGGGAAAACCAAACGGTACCTATATTACTTTGGAAGCGCCTGCAATGCATGAAGACGATGAAGAATATCATAGGGAAATATCGAAAGAAATGGCAGATTGTATCTGTAAGCTTTTACCGCAAAAAGAAAAAGAGCTGGCCGTTTTGGTGGTAGGACTGGGCAACCGTGCGGTCACAGCCGATTCTCTGGGACCGCTTGTGATTGATAATTTACACGTTACAAGGCATGTGTTGTTGGAATATGGTTCGGCAGCTTACGAAAGTACAACTAATATGATTAGCGGTATTGTGCCTGGAGTTATGGCCAAAACAGGTATGGAAAGTATGGAGATTGTCCGAGGAGTGGTAGACAGTACAGAGCCCGATATCATTATTGTTGTGGATGCTTTGGCCGCACGTTCCACAAAGCGATTGAATCGTACCATTCAGATAACCAATACCGGCATTCATCCGGGTTCCGGTGTTGGAAATCACAGAAGTACATTAAATGAAGAAACGTTAGGAAAACCTGTAATTGCCATTGGAATTCCTACGGTAGTAGATGCGGCAACCATTGTAAATGATGCGGTAGGCAGGCAGTATGAGGATATTCCGCTATCAAACATGACAGAACTTGCCAATATGTATGTTACCGGAAAAGATATCGATGAAATTATTAAAAGACTTTCTTTTACGGTTTCCGAAGGGATTAATATGGCACTGAAGTGCAGTCATTAAAATTTTTGACTTCTCATATAATGTAAAGGTTACAAAACAGGCAGGGCTTGTCTGAAAAGTACTGTAAGGAGAGGCAAAATGAAAAGGAACAGAACCGAGAAAATATCATTTTTTTGTGTGGTCGCTTTTTTTCTTTTTTTAGCAGTGGCAGCGTGGATTGAAAATGTGGAGTTTAAGGAATATGACGGAGAAAGGTTTTGGGACAGAATTTTTTATTCTTTCCATAAAGATATCACATATTCTGTTTTCCCAATCTTCGGTTATGCCAAAGAAGGAATGTGGGAAGTGGAGAGCAATGCGGATGAAGTGATTTTTTGCAGTGAAGTTCCGCTTTTTGGACTGTTGAAAGAAAATATAACTTTGGAAGAAGTAAATGAGGATTCTGCAACCTTGTCTGTTTTAATGCATATGGAAAGTGAACAAATAGAAAAAATAGCAGAAAATGCGGAGGGTATAATAAATACATCGGAATTTTACAGTGAGATGATGAATGAAAACCGTCATGCGGTACTTTTTACCAATGATACGGATTTTTTTACGGAGGGAAGCGGTTTTATCAGTGAAATATCTACGGCCTGGGTTACAGAATTTATAAAAGCGACAGAAAAAAGTGTTGAGTTTGACAGAAACAGACTTTTGGATTATGAGTTTGCAATGGAAAACTTTTATATTGTGGATTCCTGCACGTCGGCAGGCCCTGATGTTATAAAACCGGAGGAGTTTTTAGCCTATGATACTACTATTGACACATCCATGCCGGGACCGCATATTTTGATTTATCATACCCATTCGCAAGAAGCGTTTGTTGACAGTATACCCGGAGATAAATCTACCACCATTGTAGGGGCAGGGGCAAAACTTGCGGAACTTTTGCGGGAGGAATACGGATACGAGGTATATCATCATACGGGAGAATATGATTTGGATACCAGGGATGATGCATATGCAAGGTCAGCACCTGCGCTGGAGGAAATTCTTGCCCAATATCCGCAGATTCAGGTGATTATTGATTTACATAGAGACGGTGTGGATGAAAGCAGGCATTTGGTGACGGAATGGGAAGGAAGAGACGTGGCTCAGTTTATGTTTTTTAACGGACTTAGTTACTTAAATACCAAGGGAGCAGTGGATTATCTGGCGAACCCGAATTTGCAGGGCAATTTAGCATTGTCTTACCGGGCAACGGTTACCGCTAATGAATATTATCCGGGGCTTGCGAGAAGAACATATTTAAACGGATATCGTTACAATATGCATTATCGCGAGAAAACCATGTTGATTGAATTGGGAGCGCAAACCAATACGGTGGATGAAATTATGAGTGCCTGTGAACCGCTGGCCCATATATTGGATATGGTGTTTTCGGGGGAAGAAAGTAGTTAATGAAATATAAAGTTAAAATGAATACTATAATAAAATATGGAATTCCGTTTATATAGAAATGTTTACAGAACCAGGAAATTAGATTATAATAAGCGAGTTACAGGGTATTACAGAAACGATAAAAAGGAAATATTTATGGAAGCTAAAATAGTAAGTTTTCTTTCAAAGATAAAACCGAAATATTATATGCTGATATCGTTCGTATTAACGTGTCTGACTGCATATATGATGTTTTCATATCAGCAAGTATTAAGCACAGGAAAATATATTATAATGAATGGGGACGTTTTTCAACAATATGTCCCTTTTATAAAAATGTTTGTCAGGGACATTTTAAATGGAGAAGCATTATCGTATTCGTGGTCGCTTTCTATGGGGATGAATACGGCACTTTGTTATGCTTATTATGTTTTAAGTCCTTTTAATTTATTATATTTACTTCTTTATTTTGTTGAAGATACGGTGGTTACAGCAATTGTTATGATATTGAAGATAGCTTTGGCAGCAGCTTTTTTTCAACGATTCTCCAATAAAGTATTAGGTTGCCATGGAGCAGAGTCCATTGTCTTTTCTATTTTTTACGCCATGTGTGCTTTTAGTGTGATTTATAATGTGTTAAATCTTTCATGGATGGATTCACTTTATATTGTTCCCTTATTGTGTATATTGTTAAATTCTTTAGTAAAAGAGGGCAAATGGAAAGCCTTGGTTTTTGTGTATTCTTATTTGTTTATAACACAGTTTTATATGGCGTATATTGTAGGAATATTTTCCTGTATTTATCTTATCGTGTTGTTGTATGTAAATAAATGTAGTGTAAAGAACGTATTATATAAAATGCTTAAATATGCATTGGCTGTTGCTTTGGCGATAATGGTGGCCGCTGCAATTTTGTTGCCTGCGTTGCTTTTTTTGTTAGAGAATCGAAGTACGGTAGAGATACTGGATTCATTGCAAGTTAATATTGCGGCAGTGTTAAAAAATATGTTTTGGGGACAGGCTCAAGGAATTGAAGGCATTTATCCGTATATATATTGTGGTATTCCCAGTATATTACTGGCGATTTGTTTTCTTTTTAATCAGAAAATTAACAGAAGAATAAAGATTGCGGTAGGAATACTGACTTTATTTTTTGTGGTATGTATGTTTTGGCCTTTTGCATATTCGGCAATTCATGCTTTCGATTTTCCGGACTTTTTAGGATTTCGTTTTTCTTTTCTTATAAGTTTTGTTATATGTTCTATGGCATGTTATCAAAGCCGTTTTTTAAACGAAGCAAAGAAAAAAATACTTATTTTAAGTTGTGGTATAGGTGTTATTTTTTATATAATAGCAAAAGTAATTGATTATCATGAAATGCGAATTGATGCTACAGAACCGATAGGGATTCTTTTGGTTAATATTGCTATTTGTGCAATGTGGATTTTGCTTTTATATGCATTTCAAAATGGAAAGTTAAAAAAAGAGGTTTTTACTGTTGTCATTATTTTTGTGACGATGATTGAAGTGATATCAAATGGTATGATATGCGATAAACGCTTAGGAAATAACAAAAAAGAAAGCCATTATGATGTATATAAGGAAAGCATAAACGAAGCAATGGCATTCTTGGAAGAAGATGATAGCTTTTATAGAGTACAGTATTTAAATGATTATTGCGTCAACTCAGATTCTTGGTTCGGGTATTACGGAATGACAGATTTTAATTCAGCAGTGAATAAAATACAACAGAATAGTTTAAGAAATTTAGGTTTTATGATGGCTGATAATAAAGGGTTAAGTTATGGACTGACTCCGGTGACAGAGATGTTATTTGGAATAAAGTACAGAATAATAGGGGTAAATCCATATGTTTTATCTATGGATAAGTTATCTCCTGTTATTGAAGAATGTGATTATGTTCTTGGACTTGGTTATATGACAGACAAACAACTTTTTGAGTATGAGCAGGAAGAACAACAAGCGTTTGACAATTTGGATGCTTTGTTAACGGATATGACGGGGGTAAATATTGATTGTTTTAAGTCGGTAGAAGAAGCAGTAGTAACGGAAGAAAATGCAGTCCTTTTTGACACGGATAATGGTATTAATATTCAAATCGGAGAGAATAAAGAAAGTGTAGGATATATTACATATAGTGTTCCGATAGAAAATGAAAGTCTTTTGTATGCATATTTTCAAAGAAACAGAGCTTTTTGGTCAGATGAATCCCCGGAGTTGTTAGGCGGTTATGAAAATAGTGTTTCGCAAGAAGGAGATTTGACGAATCCATACATTAAAGAAATGTGTTATAATGATAATGCGTATGAAGTTGTTATCGAGATTAGACCGGAGCATGCACAAACTGTTATGTATCAGGATATACTGTTTTCTGTTTTTGATGAACAAGAACTTCAGAAAGCCTATAATATTCTTTCTCAAAATCAAATGCTAATTGAAGATTATGGGAATGACTTTATTCATGCCAATATTACCGTTCCGGAGGATAAGACGGTTCTTTTTACAAGTATTCCATACGATTCCGGTTGGAAAGTGTATGTAGACGGGATTCAGACGCAAACGGTTGCGGTTGTAGGCGATGCATTTTTAGCATTGGAATTGGAGTCGGGATATCACGAATTGGATTTTGAGTATGAGGCTCCGGGAGCACGTTTGGGAATGTCTGTTTCCGGTATTGGTGTTAGCATATATGTATTGATTTTAGTGGCAGATTATATTATAAATAAAAGACGAAAGCTGAAGGAAAGGTGAAACGTTTTCGATGTCAAAGATAGAACAAAGTAAAATCAGAAATTTTTGTATTGTAGCACATATTGACCATGGTAAATCTACTCTGGCTGACCGTATTATCGAGCAGACAGGGCTTTTGACCAGCCGCGAGATGCAGGCACAGGTCCTTGACAATATGGATTTGGAGCGCGAGAGAGGCATTACCATTAAGTCTCAGGCGGTGCGTACCGTTTATAAAGCAAAAGACGGCGGAGAGTATATTTTTAATTTGATTGATACTCCGGGGCATGTTGACTTTAATTATGAGGTAAGCCGTAGTCTTGCAGCCTGTGACGGTGCTATTCTTGTAGTAGATGCTGCACAGGGAATTGAAGCACAGACTCTTGCTAATGTGTATCTTGCATTGGATCATAATTTGGATGTTTTTCCCGTAATCAATAAAATTGATTTGCCCAGTGCGGATCCTCAGCGCGTAAAAGATGAAATCGAAGATGTGATTGGTTTGGAAGCCCAGGATGCTCCTTTGATTTCGGCTAAGAACGGTATCGGTATTGATGAAGTGCTGGAGGCGATTGTTGAGAAAATTCCCGCACCCGGCGGAAACGCAGACGCACCTTTACAGGCATTGATTTTTGACTCTTTATATGATTCTTATAAGGGTGTTATTGTATTTTGCCGTATTATGGAAGGTACCGTAAAAAAAGGGACAACCATTCAGATGATGGCAACCAAGGCAAAGGCCGATGTTGTGGAAGTTGGTACGTTTGGTGCAGGTCAGTTTATTCCCTGTGAAGAATTATCAGCCGGCATGGTTGGTTATATCACAGCCTCAATTAAGAATGTAAAAGATACTGCGGTAGGTGATACGGTGACAGATTTTAACCGCCCCTGTGCAGAGCCCTTGCCCGGGTATAAAAAGGTTCGCTCCATGGTTTATTGTGGTGTGTATCCTGCAGATGGTGCAAAATACCCTGATTTGCGTGATGAACTGGAGAAACTGCAGTTAAATGTTGCAGGTCTGAATTATGAGACTGAAACATCCATTGCTTTAGGTTTTGGCTTCCGTTGTGGCTTCTTAGGCCTTCTTCATCTGGAAATTATTCAGGAACGTCTAGAAAGAGAGTATAACCTTGACCTCGTAACGACGGCTCCTGGTGTAGTATATAAGGTGCATAAAACCGATGGTGAAATTATTGAATTAACTAACCCCAGTAATTTACCGGATCCTTCTGAAATTGAATTTATGGAGGAGCCGATTGTAACTGCTGAAATTATGGTTACAACCGAGTATATCGGTTCCATTATGGAATTGTGTCAGGAACGCCGTGGCCGTTATCTTGGTATGGATTATATGGAAGAGACCAGAGCTCTTTTAAAATATGAATTACCTTTAAATGAAATTATCTATGACTTTTTTGATGCCTTAAAATCACGTTCCAGAGGCTATGCATCTTTCGATTATGATTTGAAGGGATATGAACAGTCCGAGCTTGTAAAATTGGATATTTTGGTTAACAGGGAAGAAGTGGATGCTTTGTCTTTTATTGTGCATAAGGATACAGCGTATGAACGCGGCCGTAAAATGTGTGAGAAGTTAAAAGATGAGATTCCCAGACACTTGTTTGAAATTCCTATCCAGGCAGCAGTGGGCGGCAAAATTATTGCCCGCGAAACCGTTAAGGCTATGCGTAAAGACGTACTTGCAAAATGTTACGGCGGTGATATTACCCGTAAAAAGAAGCTTCTTGAAAAACAGAAGGAAGGTAAGAAGCGTATGCGTCAGATTGGTAATGTAGAGATTCCACAGCAGGCATTCATGAGTGTTCTGAAGTTAGATGATAAAAAGTAATCAGTCAAGAGAGTGTTAATAAGTAGACATAACTGATGAGTTATGTAAACTATAAAGGAAGGGGCGTGAAATATGAACCGTAAAACAGTAGGGATTTATATTCACATCCCTTTTTGTGTACAGAAATGTCTGTATTGCGATTTTGTATCAGGACCGGCTTCATCACAGATAAAAAAAGAATATGTAGAACAATTATTGAAAGAAATAGAATTACAGGCGCAAGGTTTTGGTTCTTTTATGGTGGATACCATTTTTATCGGTGGCGGAACTCCGTCTGTTTTAGAACCAAAGGATATAGATGGCATATTATGTAAACTTAAAGAGAGGTTTGACATATCACCCGATTGTGAATGCAGCATAGAAGTAAATCCGGGTACCGTGGATATGAATAAGCTAATGGCGTATCGTGAAGCCGGAATCAATCGCTTAAGTATCGGTTTGCAGTCCTGCAATGATAATGAATTAAAAGCGTTGGGACGAATTCATGATTTTAAGACCTTTGAAGAAACGTTCCGGTTGGCGAGAAAAGCAGGATTCGATAATATAAACGTGGATTTAATGTCATCCATACCCGAGCAGACGGTTGAGAGTTTTAAGAAGTCTTTAAAATGTGTTGTTGAACTTGGTCCGGAACATATTTCGGCTTACAGCCTTATTGTGGAAGAGGGAACCCCTTTTTATCATATGGATTTAAATTTACCGTCTGAGGATGAAGAACGGCTGATTTACCATGAAACGGAACATATACTGGAAGAATATGGATACAAGCAGTATGAAATTTCAAATTACGCCAAGTCCGGAAAAGAATGCAAGCACAACATCCGCTATTGGAAGTGCGATGAATATATCGGTTTCGGTGTGGCGGCGGCATCATATTTAAACGGCGTGCGTTGGAAAAATACGGAAGATATAAACAAGTATATGAAATGTATACGGGATAGTTTGGCAGTACAGGACTTGCACAATGAAGATTTTTATTGTGAAAGGGAGGTACTGGCACCAAAGGATCAGTATGCGGAATTTATGTTTATGGGACTTCGCATGAATGAAGGTGTTTCAGAAAGGGAATTTGTAAACAGATTTGGTGTTTCCGTGAATGAAATATATGGTGATATCATCAGAAAGCACATTCAAAACGGTTTGTTGGTTCGGACAGATGAAAGGATAAAATTAACCGATAGGGGAAGGGATATTTCCAATTGTGTTATGGCTGATTTTATAATTTTGGAGTGATTTTTATTCAAATGATGTAAAAGAAACGGAAAAAAAGCATTTTTCAGCTTAAAAAAGCATATTTTGCTTGCAAGGTTTGGCCCGAATCTGTATAATATTTTGTAGACGCGTGGAAAGGCACAATTAAAAAGGTCCTCTCATAGAATGAGATAAAGAGTTCTTGGAGGCTTCTTTTGAAAACTTTTCAACAACCGCTTACTTCAGACGAAGAAGCCTTTTATATAAGGCAGATGCAAGAAGAGGCAGACGGAGAGAAGGGACTGGAGGCACGGAATATTCTCATTGAGAGGAATTTAAGACTGGTTGCGCACATTGCCAAGAAGTACCAGGGAACGGATGAGAGTATGGAAGACCTGATTTCGGTCGGGACCATAGGTTTAATGAAAGCCATTTCAACATTTGATCCGTCCAAGGGAAACAGATTGGCGACCTATGCGGCGCGATGCATTGAAAACGAACTTCTTATGATGTTTCGGGCAAAGAAGAAGACATCAAGGGAAATATCCCTGTATGAACCTATCGGAACGGATACGGAAGGAAACGAAATCAGTCTTTTGGATATTATGGAAAGTGAACAGATGGATGTGGTTGAGGAAATGTGCCACAATGCTCATCTGAAGAAACTGGGTGAATTATTAAACACCTGCCTGACACCACGGGAGCGAGAAATTATTTATATGCGTTACGGGTTATTAAACGAGAATGAAATGACCCAGAGAGAGGTTGGAATGGCCCTCGGAATTTCACGAAGCTATGTGTCAAGAATTGAGAAGAAGGCTTTAAAGAAATTAAGAGAGAGCTTTGACCATACAAAATAGTGTACCTTTATTCTAATAAAGTACCGAATAAGAAAAGGGGAAAGAACTATGCCACGTATTGAAGAAATATTACAGGTTGCAATGGATGCCAGAGCATCCGATATTCATTTGACAGCAGGTTTACCGCCTAAAATGCGTGTAAACGGTCACTTGCTTAATATGGATTTTCCGATTATGAAACCGGACGATACCTTAGCAATTGTTGCTCAGATTATGACAGACCATCAGAAGCAGATGTTCGAAGAACGCGGTGAGTTGGATATGTCTTTCGCGGTTACCAATCTTGGACGTTACCGTGTAAATGCATTCCGTCAGAGAGGTTCTGTAGCTATGGCGCTCCGTGCCGTTAATACAGTTATTCCTTCTCCTGCACAGTTGGGTGTTCCCAATTCCGTAGTTGATCTTTATAACCGTAAGAGAGGTCTTGTACTTGTAACAGGTCCTACCGGTTCCGGTAAGTCAACAACATTGGCTTCCATTATTGATAAGGCTAACAACAATCGTGATGCCCACATCATTACTTTGGAAGACCCTATCGAGTATCTGCACTTACATAAAATGTCAATGGTTAACCAGCGAGAAATCGGCTTTGACTCTATGAGCTATGAAAGAGCCTTAAGAGCTGCCCTTCGAGAAGATCCCGATATCATCCTCGTAGGTGAGATGCGTGACTACGAAACTATTTCCGTAGCTATCACCGCAGCCGAAACAGGTCACTTGGTACTTTCTACACTGCATACCATCGGTGCTGCAAGTACAATCAAGTCGGAGGCCAAGCGGTCTTAGGAAGACAATTAAACTCACCAA